>NZ_JBMIRT010000051.1:0-3592 GCF_049195285.1 Ruegeria sp. MALMAid1280
ACCATCGGCGCGTGATTTGGGCATGACGGTGACCAATACGCCGGATGTCTTGTCCGAGTGCACCGCCGATCTGGCCATCACATTGCTGCTGATGGTCGCCCGACGCGCAGGGGAAGGCGAACGCGAATTGCGCGCAGGCAACTGGTCCGGATGGCGACCCACGCACCTTGTTGGCACCAAGGTCAGCGGCAAGACGCTGGGCATCATCGGCTTTGGCCGCATCGGTCAGGAAGTGGCCCGCCGTGCGCATCACGGCTTTGGTATGGATATTCTGGTCTACAACCGAAGCAAGGTGGCGACGGACGTGCTGGCGCGGTGCAATGCGACCCAGGTGGATGCCATAGACGATCTCTTGCCGCAGTGTGATTTTGTGTCTTTGCACTGCCCCGGCGGTGCCGCAAACCGCCACCTGATCAATTCGCGCAGGCTGAACCTAATGAAACAGGATGCGTTCCTGATCAACACCGCCCGCGGTGAAGTGATCGATGAATGGGCGCTGATTCAAGCGCTGATGTTCGACATGATCGGCGGCGCCGCACTGGACGTGTTCGACGGAGAACCCCGCATCAGCCCCGACCTCTTGCAATGCGACAACCTCGTGATGCTGCCGCATCTGGGCAGCGCCACGCGAGAGTCCCGCGAAGCAATGGGATTCCGCGTTCTCGACAACCTCAGCGACTTCTTCGCAGGAAAAACACCAAGGGACAAGGTGATCTGATGCAAGCGCTGGCCCGGAATATTCAATCCACCCCAAACCCTTCCGGCTATGCCGAAGAGTTGCGCTCGGAACTGCATGCGTTGTGGCAGAACATTCTGATGAAACGGGCGCCGCATGTGGCAACGTGGGCCGAGACCGAACCATTGCAACCCATCCCAACCGGGTCCGAGGCAACGCCGTATCTGCAGGCCCTGTCGATCTGGTTCCAACTGTTGCGCATTATTGACGAAAACGCCGAGGTTCGGGATCGTCGCATGACCGAGACCCTAAACGGTGCCGAAGCGGTCGAAGGTGGGTTTGCCGAAGTGTTGTCTGACCTGTCTCTGACGGAAAGCCAAACGAAAAAGCTGACCACCGAATTGTGTGCAGGCCCCACGCTGACCGCGCATCCGACCGAGGCCAAACGGGTCACTGTTCTGGAAATTCACCGGCGGATCTATCGCAACCTCGTCAGTCTTGAAACACAACGCTGGACCCCAACCGAACGCGCCGAATTGCTGAATGGTCTGGAAGGTGAGATCGATCTTTTGTGGCTGACAGGTGAGCTACGCCTGTCGCGCCCAAGCCTGCACGATGAGATCGAGTGGGGGTTGCAATTCTTCCGGGATGCAATCTTTGATGCCGTCCCGCAGGTCATGGATCGGTTCGATCAGGCTTGCGTGCATGTACTGGGCCGGACGCTGAATGAAACACCCGATATCAGCTTTCACAGCTGGATCGGAGGGGACCGGGACGGCAATCCGAATGTCACAACAGAGATGACTGCGCTAGCCCTGCAACGCGGGCGTGAAACGGTTCTGGAACTCTATCAACAAGCTCTTGATCAGGCCGCCAGCAGGTTGAGCATCAGTGCGCTCATTTTGCCGCTGCCTGAATCCAACAGGGCGCGTGTACAAAAGATTGTTGACCGGGCTCCGGACGGCGGTCGCAATCGGAACGAACCGTTCCGGCAGGCTCTCAATGCCATTCGCCACCAGCTGACAAACAGCGGCTATGATCACATCTCGCAGTTCATAAGCGATCTTGATGCGCTTGATGCCGCTTTGTGTGCGGTCAATGCCGGTATTCTGGCGCGACGGCATATCCGCCCTCTGCGCCGGGCCGCGTCGGTTTTCGGGTTCCGAACCACAACCCTGGATATCCGCCAGAATTCAACCGTCACAACCGACGTTCTGGCCGAAATCTGGGGGCAAACGGGGCAAGCTCCGGAATATGGTACGCCCGAATGGTCGGCCCGTTTGCGGGCCGAACTGGCGGATCAGAACCTGCCCTATCAAAACCGCGACGCGCTGAGCGAGCAGGCGCAAGAACTGCTTGCCCTCCTGACACTTGTTCATAGCGTGCGATCGGGGCCGGACCCCAAGGCAATCGGGCCATTCATCCTGTCCATGACCCGTTCCGCGGACGATATTCTCGGTGTCTATCTTCTTGCGCGGTACGCCGGGTTCGGGTCCGAGACTCTGGATATTTCAGTGGTCCCACTGTTCGAGACGATTGCCGACCTGCGCAATGCTCCTGCGATCCTGGTGGACGTTCTGGGCGTACCACTCGCCCGTCGCAGTCTCAAAACCGGCGGCAACACCATCGAGGTCATGCTGGGATATTCGGACAGCGGAAAGGACGGCGGTTTTTTCTGCTCAACATGGGAATTGGAGCGCGCCCAACGCCGGATCGTGTCGGTATTGGCCTCGCAGGGTTTCAAGGCCACGTTTTTCCATGGTCGCGGCGGCTCGGTCAGCCGGGGCGGTGCTCCCACCGGACGCGCCATCGCCGCGCAGCCCAGCGGAACAATTTCCGGACGCTTGCGCGTAACTGAACAGGGCGAGGTTGTTTCAACCAAATACGCCAACCGTGGTACGGCTGCGGCGCATCTGGAACTGCTGCTCTCCAGCACGCTGCGCCACACCGCCAACCCTGGCGAGACCCCGGCCCGACCCGAGTTTGACGACGCGTTGGATGCCTTGTCGGAACTGTCGCAGACGGCTTATGTCTCGCTTCTGCAGATGCCCGGCTTTCTGGATTATTTCCAGCAAGCAAGCCCGGTCGAAGAGCTTGCCCGCCTTAAGATCGGGTCCCGCCCGGCCCGTCGGTTCGGCGCAGCCAGTCTGGATGATCTGCGGGCCATTCCGTGGGTTTTTGCGTGGTCGCAAAACCGCCATCTGATCACCGGTTGGTACGGATTTGGTGCCGCCATGGCCAACTTCCGTAAATTCCGTGGCCAGCGCGGTGATGAAGTGTTGCAGGACATGTTTCAGCACTCCCGTCTGTTCCGGCTCGCCGTCGATGAGATGGAGAAATCGCTTTATCAGGCAGATATGAGCATCGCTGCGCTATACAGCGAATTGGTGTGCGATGAGGAAACCCGCCAGAACATATCGCAGGCAATCCATGCGGAATACGAAAACGCCTGCAGGGCAGTCCAGTTTCTGACCGGCGATCAGACCATCGGTCACCGTTTTCCGCGCCTGTGTGAGCGGTTCGATCGCAAACGGGCGGAACTGGCCCGCATTCACGCACTGCAGGTCGAGCTGCTGCGGCAGGTTCGAAACGAACCGCAGGCCGGCTCGGTTCCTGTTCCACTACTGCAATCTATGAACGCCATTTCCGCTGGTCTTGGCTGGACCGGTTAACCCAAGTCAGGAGATTTTCACCGTGAACGCCTCGCATCGTACCGACGGATTTTTCACCCAGTCCCTTTCCGACCGTGATCCCGAGCTGTTCGGCTCGATCACGTCCGAGCTGGGCCGTCAGCGCGACGAGATCGAGCTGATCGCGTCCGAGAACATCGTCTCTGCCGCCGTGATGGAGGCGCAGGGCTCGGTGATGACCAACAAATACGCCGAGGGCTATCCCGGTCGCCGCTACTATGGCGGT
>NZ_JBMIRT010000052.1:0-275 GCF_049195285.1 Ruegeria sp. MALMAid1280
GCCGAGGTGTTCTTTGTCGCCAAAGGTCGCTGGCGGTTCTTCTGGGGCCGCTATGGCACGGCGGGCGAGTTCATCGCCGAGGAGGGCGACATCTTCAACATCCCGACGGGCATCTTCCGCGGGTTCGAGAATGTCGGCCAGGACTACGGGATGATCATGTCGATGCTGGGTGGCGACGATGCCGGTGGCGGTGTGACCTGGGCTCCGCAAGTCATTCAGGACGCGCAGGCCCATGGCCTGGTGCTGGGCAATAACGGCGTACTTTATGACAGCAA
>NZ_JBMIRT010000014.1:0-489 GCF_049195285.1 Ruegeria sp. MALMAid1280
CAAACTGGCCGAAGACACATTAAGCGAGATCGACCGTATCCTCGGCATCCTGCCCACTGCCGGCACCGCCAAGGTCAGCTGGGAGGAATATGGCGAGATCATCGTCTGCGATACCTATGACGAGATGCTGAAAGTGGCCGATGACATCGCCTCCGAGCACGTTCAGGTCATGACCGACCGCGACGACTGGTTCCTGGAAAACATGACCTGCTACGGCGCGCTGTTCCTGGGTCCGCGCACCAACGTGGCCAATGGCGACAAGGTGATCGGCACCAACCACACGCTGCCGACCAAAAAGGCCGGCCGCTATACAGGCGGGCTCTGGGTTGGCAAGTTCATGAAAACCCACAGCTATCAGAAGGTCGTCACCGACGAGGCCGCGACGCTGATCGGCGAATACGGCTCGCGCCTGTGCATGCTGGAAGGCTTTGTCGGCCATGCCGAACAATGCAACATCCGCGTGCGTCGCTATGGTGGGCTCAACGTGCC
>NZ_JBMIRT010000053.1:0-301 GCF_049195285.1 Ruegeria sp. MALMAid1280
GGCGTCAAGGGCAACGCCACCGAAAAGGCTCTGGGCAGGGCGCATATCACCTGCAACAAGAACGGCGTGCCGTTTGACCCGGAAAAACCGACCATCACGTCGGGCATCCGTTTGGGTTCGCCCGCCGGCACCACCCGCGGCTTCGGCGAGACCGAATTCCGCCAGATCGCCGACTGGATCATCGAAGTGGTCGACGGCCTGGCCGCCAATGGCGAGGACGGCAACGACGCCGTCGAAGCCAAGGTCAAGGCCGAGGTCGCAGACCTCTGCGCCAAATTCCCGATCTATCCAAACCTGTAAG
>NZ_JBMIRT010000054.1:0-746 GCF_049195285.1 Ruegeria sp. MALMAid1280
GCGATCACATGCATCAGCGGGCCGCCCTGAATGCCGGGGAAGATGGCCGAGTTCACTTTCTTGGCGATCGCCTCGTCATTGGTCAGGATCATGCCGCCGCGCGGACCGCGCAGGGTCTTGTGCGTGGTGGTGGTCGCAACATGGGCATGCGGGAAGGGCGAGGGGTGCTCACCTGCCGCAACCAGACCGGCGAAATGCGCCATGTCGACGTGCAGATAGGCGCCGACCATATCGGCGATCTCGCGCATGCGGGCAAAGTCGATCTGACGTGGGATGGCCGAACCGCCGGCGATGATCAGCTTGGGGCTATGCTCTTTCGCCAGCGCCTCGACCTGATCGTAGTCCAGCATGTTGTCTTCTTTGCGCACGCCATATTGCACGGCCTTGAACCACTTGCCCGACTGGTTGGGCGCGGCGCCGTGGGTCAGGTGACCGCCTGCGTCCAGGCTCATGCCCAGAATGGTGTCGCCGGGCTGGATCAGCGCCTGGAATACGCCCTGGTTGGCCTGGCTGCCCGAGTTCGGCTGCACATTGGCAAACTCGCAACCGAACAGCTGCTTGGCGCGGTCGATGGCGAGGTTCTCGGCGATATCGACGAACTGGCAACCGCCATAGTAGCGGCGACCGGGATAGCCCTCGGCGTATTTGTTGGTCATCACCGAGCCCTGCGCCTCCATCACGGCGGCAGAGACGATGTTCTCGGACGCGATCAGCTCGATCTCGTCGCGCTGACGGCCCAGCTCGGA
>NZ_JBMIRT010000010.1:0-4081 GCF_049195285.1 Ruegeria sp. MALMAid1280
CGCGGTTGTTACTGCGGCCTTTATGGCTCCGGCGGCGTATGCGGAGGAATTCATCACCATTGGCACCGGGGGTGTGACCGGTGTGTATTATCCGACCGGTGGCGCGATCTGTCGTCTGGTCAACAAGGGCCGGAAGGAGCACGGCGTGCGCTGCTCGGTCGAGTCGACCGGCGGTTCGGTCTACAACATCAACACCATCCGCGAAGGCGAGCTGGAGTTTGGAGTGGCGCAGTCGGACTGGCAGTACCACGCCTTTAACGGCACCTCGAAATTCGAAGAGGCCGGCCCGTTCGAGAATCTGCGCGCGGTGTTCTCGGTGCACCCCGAGCCGTTCACCGTTGTCGCTCGTGCCGATTCCGGCATCAGCAGCTTTGAAGACCTCAAGGGCAAGCGCGTGAACATCGGCAACCCGGGTTCCGGTCAGCGCGGCACCATGGATGTTGTTCTGGAAGCGATGGGCTGGACCATCGACGATTTCGAACTGGCGTCCGAGCTGAAGGCGGCGGAACAGTCGGCGGCGCTGTGCGACAACCAGATCGACGCGATGATCTATACCGTTGGTCACCCCTCGGGTTCGATCCAGGAAGCCACCACCGCGTGTGACTCGGTTCTGGTGAACGTGACCGGTGACGCGATCAGCGGTCTGATCGACGGCAACTCGTACTACCGCACCGCGACCATTCCGGGCGGCATGTATCGTGGGTCCGATGGCGACACCACCACTTTTGGTGTGGGCGCGACCTTTGTGACTTCGGCGGATGTGTCGGATGACGCGGTTTATGCGGTTGTCAGCTCGGTTTTTGAGAACTTCGACGACTTCAAAA
Organism: Ruegeria sp. MALMAid1280; assembly: GCF_049195285.1. Taxonomy (NCBI): domain Bacteria; kingdom Pseudomonadati; phylum Pseudomonadota; class Alphaproteobacteria; order Rhodobacterales; family Roseobacteraceae; genus Ruegeria; species Ruegeria sp. MALMAid1280. Next base: position 825 of record NZ_JBMIRT010000010.1, read on the forward strand.
AGCTGCATCCCGCATTCGCCAACCTCAAGCCCGAAGAGATGATCGCGGATGGCCTGTCGGCGCCGCTGCATCCGGGTGCCGAGAAGTACTACAAGGAAAAAGGCTGGCTGCAGTAAGCCGGACCTGATGCGGGGCGCCTTCGGGCGCCCTGCCACCCAAGCCCGGTTCGAACGGGCGGTGAATAAGGTCAAAATGGCCGCCTGACGGGGAGACATCTTTATGAGTTCCGACACACAATCCAATCGACCGCTATCCGAAGAGGAGCTGCAGGAGCTTGTGGCCTCCTCCGATGCGGGTGGGCGCAACCCGGTCGGCAATGTCGGGATTTTCCTGGCCGTTGTGGCGGCGCTTTGGTCGGTGTTTCAGGTGGTGCTGGCCTCGCCGTTGTCCAACGTGGTTCTGCCCGGAAGTGTGGTGAATAACTCGCGCCAGATCCATCTGGCCTTTGCGATGTTCCTGGCTTTTGCGGCCTATCCGGCGTTGAAATCCAGCCCTCGGAACTACATCCCCATTCAGGACTGGATCATGGGGGCGCTTGGCGCGTTTGTGGCGCTTTATGGGTATTTCTTCTACGACAAGATCGTAAATGCGGGTGGTCTGGCTGACGATACCGATAAATGGGTCGCGCTGGGTGGATTGTTATTGCTGTTCGAGGCCGCGCGTCGTGCGCTTGGCCCGGCAATGGCGATCATCGCGACGATCTTTCTGGCTTATGTCTTCTTTGGCGCGTCCGAATGGGTGCCCGAGGTTATCCGTTGGAAAGGGGCAAGCCTGAAGAAGGCGATGAGCCATATGTGGATCACGTCCGAGGGCGTGTTCGGCATCGCCCTGGGTGTTTCGACGAAATTCGTGTTCCTGTTCGTGCTGTTCGGCGCATTGCTCGATAAGGCTGGGGCAGGGAACTACTTCATCAAGATGGCCTTTGGCGCCCTTGGCCACCTGCGCGGTGGCCCCGCCAAGGCGGCGGTTGTGGGTTCGGCGGCGACCGGTCTGATCTCGGGCTCGTCGATTGCCAATGTGGTGACCACCGGGACTTTCACGATTCCTTTGATGAAACGCGTCGGGTTCAGCAGTGAGCAGGCCGGTTCGGTCGAGGTGGCCTCGTCCGTGAATGGCCAGATCATGCCGCCGGTGATGGGTGCTGCGGCCTTCCTGATGGTGGAATATGTGGGCATCTCTTACGTCGAGGTGATTACGCACGCCTTCCTGCCTGCCGCGATTTCCTATATCGCGCTGGTCTATATCGTGCATCTCGAAGCCGTGAAGCGGAACATGCCGACGCTGGGCAACCGCGAGGTGCATCTGGCGCGCACTGTCGTGGGGATGCTGTCCTTCTTCCTTGTATTCGCTGGCCTTTGCTATGGCTCGCAGTTCCCGGTCGAGGCGGTCACCAGCTGGGCGCCGTCCTCTGCGGGCCTGATCCTCAGCCTGATCGTCTGTGCGGTCTACGTGGCGTTGCTGTATCTGGCCGCGCAGGTGCCGGACCTTGAGCCGGATGACCCGAACGCCAAAGAGGTGGAACTGCCGGTTATCGCAGAGATCTACAAAGCCGGTCTGCATTATCTGCTGCCAATCATCGTTCTGGTCTACTTCCTGATGATCGAACAGAAGTCGCCGGGTCTGTCGGCCTTCTGGGCAACGGCGCTGCTGTTTGTGATCCTGCTGACGCAAAAGCCGCTCAAGGCGCTGTTCCGTGGGCAGAGCAATCTGAAAGACAACTTCATCGATGGTGTCGCTGACCTGTGGCAGGGCCTGATCGATGGCGCGCGCAACATGATCGGGATCGCTTTGGCCACGGCAACGGCGGGTGTGATCGTGGGTACGGTGACCTTGACCGGTGTCGGGCAGGTGATGGCCGATCTGGTCGAGTTCCTGTCGGGCGGCAACCTGATCCTGATGCTGGTCATGGTCGGCCTGCTGAGCCTGATCCTGGGCATGGGCCTGCCGACCACGGCAAACTATATCGTTGTCAGCTCGCTGATGGCGGGTGTGGTTGTCGAACTGGGTGCGCAGAGCGGGTTGATCGTGCCACTGATCGCCGTGCACCTGTTCGTCTTCTATTTCGGGATCATGGCGGATGTGACGCCGCCCGTGGGGCTGGCCAGTTTCGCGGCGGCGGCTGTTTCGGGCGGGGACGCGATCAAGACAGGGTTCACCGCGTTCTTCTACAGCCTGCGCACTGTGGCGCTGCCGTTTGTGTTCATCTTCAACACAGACCTGCTGCTGATCGATGTCACCTGGGTTGAGGGCATCACAGTTGCGATATTTGCAACAATAGCGATCCTTGTCTTTACGGCGGGAACAATGGGCTATTTCCTGACCCATAGCCGTATCTACGAAAGCATCGCGCTGATCGCCGTGGCTTTCGCGCTGTTCCGGCCCGACTATTTCATGGACCGTATCGCACCGCCCTATACCTCGGTCGAGCCTGCCGCATTTGTGGAAACCATCGGGCAAACGCCCCCGGGGTCCGAGGTGCGTCTGGTGGTCAGCGGCCCGGATTTCGACACGCTTGAAATGACGGACACCACGGTTGTTGTGACTGTCGGAAACGAAGAGGGTGGCGAAGCCCGTGTCGATGCCATGGGTCTGTTGCTGTCGGACGAGGATGGTCTGATCAGGCTTGAAGAACCGTTGTTCGGCACGCCGGTCGCGGACGAGCTGGATATGTTCGACTACTATGGTGATGAGGCGGTGCGCCTGACCTCGGTCAGTTTGCCGTCCAGCCAGCCTCCGAAGCAACTGATGTATATCCCCGCGCTGATCCTGCTGGGTCTGATCGCCTTCCTGCAACGTGGCCGTGCCGTCAGACAAGAGGTGCCCGCATGACAAATTCTGTACTTTGCGCCGTCGATATCAGCAACGGCGACATTGACGTGAACGTGCTGGAGACTGCGGCAGCCTTGGCCGATCAGGACAACGCGCAACTGGATGTGGTGACCGTTCTGCCCGATTTCGGCGAAAGCTGGGTGTCCGGGTTCTTCCAACCTGATTTCCACGAAAGGGCGCTGGAAGAGGCGCAGGCCAAACTGACCCAGCTGTGCATTTCAGCCCTCGGGGACGAGCGGAACGCCCGGATTCGCCATGTCGTCGCCACCGGCACTGCCTATCAGCAAATCCTGCACACCGCCGCCGAGGCCGGATCAGACCTCATCGTCATCGGCGCCCATAAACCAGACCTCAAAGACTACCTCCTAGGCCCAAACGCAGCCCGCGTCGTCAGACACTCAACCGTCTCGGTCTACGTGGTCAGGTAG
>NZ_JBMIRT010000036.1:0-177547 GCF_049195285.1 Ruegeria sp. MALMAid1280
AGCAAGCCTGCTTCCCGCCGGGCTCGATGGGCGTCGACAAATACTGGTCCCCCGTCAACCGCGTCGACAACGCATACGGTGACCGAAACCTCGTCTGCACATGCCCCCCAATGGACGCATACCAAGACGCAGCTGAGTGAAAATCACCCCCGCCGGGACACCGGCGGGGGACAACCCCATGAATGGCAGGTGGAGGAACGATGAAACATTATGTCCTCGGAAACGACCACGCGCGGCCGGCCAATACGACGTCAGAAAGAACAAGGTACATCGACGTTTTTCTGAATGATCCCAAGGCAAAAGCGTCAGCTGAGTTGATTGCCGAGTTTTACGACGCTTTGAACGATCTGGTCGAAGACCACATCTATGTCGTGAAGGTCCGCTCTGCTGCGACAGGCGCCGCGGGCGACCCTCTGCATTGGGCGGGTCGTACGGCGATATTCTGGGGGGACATCCACAAAGCCTGGCCTTGCGGCGCGGCGGACAAAGCCCGGATATCGCAGATTTTGAACCTGGCGTCGCGGTCGGTACTGGTCGGCGGGGCGGTGCTGTTGTTGGCACAGACCGGGCGGGCCGGTGAAACAACCGCCGCCATCCACCCGAACTTTGCGGCAGCGGCGCAGGAAATCGGCCTTGCTGACTGTCAAGCAGGCATGCATAGATCACCCGACAACCGCGTGCACAGCGCCGCAACCAAGCTGAGCGCACTGCGGCTGTTGTCGGACTGCGCGGCGCTGGATCACGGAGAGCATCTGGCCGATACCCTGCGCGGCTATATCGGCCTGACCGAGCCGGAACGTACCTGTTCCAGCCAGCTTGCCGCCCGCCTGATCCAACGGTCCGGGGCCGATCCGATGGTGCGGCAGGCGATCGAGACCATGCTGGATAACGTGGAAGATCCGTTGAAAATCACCGATCTGTCACACGCCGTTGGCGCATCCACCCGCCAACTGCAGCGGCGGTTTCTGGGCAAGACGGGCGTCAAGCTTCTGATCACGTATCGAGAGCTTCGGCTGGAGCGTGCCCACAGCCTGCTGCGACACACCAACATGCCGCAATCCGAGATTGCCACGGCCACCGGATTTTCATCCGCCGCTGCCTTGGGGCGGGCGTTTCGGGCGCGGTATAACCTGACCACCGCAGACGTACGAAACCAGCGTTTTGCAGGGGAATTGTCGGATCGCCGACCTCGCTAAGGCACAAGGCGGTTTTCTGCATGTCTGCACGAAATCTGCACAACTGGTGCGGATTATCTGCAGGCCGCGCGTTCACGCTTGGGGAAACCCGAGCAGGAGAACGACATGCCCAAAGAACTCATCATCCGTGGATTGCCCCGGTCGCTTGCCCATGACGGCTGGTGGCTGGCCAGTGAAGGCGGCGCATCGCTGGACCAGACGCCCCCTTCGACACCACCGGGCAACATTATGGATCATATACGCAGGTTTCCCCGATTTGCCGCGCTGATCCTGCTTGTACTGTTGGGGGATTATCTGTTCTGGGGGTACTGGCCCGGACTTTCGCTGGCCCTCTTTACCTGGGGCATCTTTGTGGCGGTCAGGTTTGGCAGCCCGGCCCGCAGCAGATTGCTGGTCTCTGAAGGGGTGCTGCTGCTGGCCACCCTGCCCGTTCTGGAACATGTCCAACTTCTGTCATTGGTCTTCCTTGTTACCGGGTTACTTGGTTCCGTAGCCCTGTTGCGCGTACCGCCCGAGCTCAAAGCCCGTGAGAGCCTGCTCTGGCTCGCAAGCGCCGTCTTCGGCCTGATCAAACGGGTTCCAACTGCTGGCGTTTTAGCCTGTGTGACCCAGATCCGGGACTGGCGCACTCGGGCCGCCTCTCACAGCTCTTCCAGCGGAACTTCGGTACGTACGTTCCTCCGCAACTGGGCGTTTCCGCTGGGCGGCGTAATGATTCTGAGCGCCCTGTTGATCAGCGCGAACCCTGTTCTCGAACATATGCTGGTACGAATGCTTCGGGTGGATTTCGATCTGTTGGTATTCGTCCGGCGGGCAATGTTCTGGATCGGGCTGGCCCTTTTGATCTGGCCGGTCCTGACCGCCCCCGCTCCGGACGAGGCGATCGCGCTGACCCTACCCGAATTGGGTGCACCGCGTTTTTTGAATGCCGGGTCGGTCTTTCGGGCGCTGGTTCTGTTCAACCTCATGCTGGCCCTGCAGAGCGTGCTGGATTTCTCGATCCTGTTTGGCGGCGCATCCCTGCCCGACGGGATGAGCTATGCCACCTATGCACACCGCGGCGCCTACCCTCTGCTGGCGACCGCCTTGCTGGCCGGAGGGTTTGCGCTGGCGGCGCGCCCGTTTTCGGAACGAAACCCGGCCTTGAAATCCATGCTGCTGCTGTGGCTGGCGCAAAACGTGCTGTTGACCCTGTCGGCCGCGTTCCGGCTGGACCTGTATATCGACTTTTATGGCCTGACCTATCTGCGTGTCCATGCAGTGATCTGGATGGGGCTGGTCGCGATCGGTCTGGCGATGGTGGCATGGCAGGTACAGCGGGGCCGGTCCTCGGCGTGGTTGATGCTGCGGGTCGCCGCACTGGGCGCGGGGACGCTCTATGCCTGCGCATTCATCAATTTCGCGGCCCTGATCGCAACCGACACACTGTCGCGCGCGGCGGATTCGGACATCAATATCCCGACGGACTGGCTCTACCTGTGCAGCCTTGGGCACACCGCGGCCAAAGCGATGTCGACACAGGTGGCGCTGCAACCCATCCCGCATATTCCGGACTGGGCGCATAGCTGTGTGCATCCCGACCCAACCGATCCGAACTGGCGCGAATGGGACTTTCGCACCGCGCGCGTGAATGGCTATCTTGCAGCAAACACGCAAAGCGAGGCGCAATGAAAATCCTGTTGGTTGATGATGACCCCCGCCTGCGCGAGCTGGTAAGTCTGGCGCTGGAACGGGCGGGATTTCAGGTGGTCACCGCCAGCGACGGCCAGATCGCAGTGACCCACGCCGCCCGCGAAGCGCCTGATCTGATCGTTCTGGATATCGGCCTGCCCGAGATGGACGGGTTCGAGGTCTGCCGCCGCATCCGCGCCCGATCCGAGGTGCCGATCCTGTTCCTGACCGCAAGGGATGATGAGATCGACCGGGTACTGGGCCTGGAAATGGGCGCTGATGATTACGTCACCAAACCCTTCAGCCCGCGTGAGCTGGTGGCGCGGGTGCGCGCGATCCTGAAACGCTCGACCGGGCTACGATCCAACGCGGTCCTAAGCCACGGCCGGATCACGCTGGATCCCGGTGCGCATATCTGCAGGCTGGATGAGGCCACCGTGCCTCTGACCGCAACCGAGTTCACCTTGCTGGCCACGCTGATCGAGCGTCCCAGCCAGGTACACAGCCGGGCGCAGCTGATCCAGGCGGTCTGGGGCGCACTGTCTCAGGTCTCGGACCGTACATTGGACAGCCACCTCAGAAACCTGCGGGGTAAGCTGGCGCAGGCGGGCTGTTCCGGCGTGATCGAAACCGTGCACGGCGTCGGCATCCGCATTCAGGGCGCCACGCCATGAGGCGCAAGTGGCGTCCGGGCCTTGGGTTCGTACTGGGTGGAGCCCTGTGCGGCACATTGCTGCTGTCGCTGACCGGGCTGGTGGCGTTTCGCTATCTGGGGCCGGAACTGGGCTACCGAAATGCCGCCGTTTTACTGGGACTGCTCATCACCGCCGCCACGGGTGTTCTGGGCTGGCTGCTGGTCCGGCTGTTGCTGCGGCCGATCTTTGCGCTGGAACGGTTTGCCACCCAGGTCGTTCGGCACCCCGCCGACCCCCTGTCGCCGCCTGCGCGGTTCGGCACCCGGGAACTTGGCACCACCGCCCAAAGCGTCATCGACATGGCCGAAACCCTGCGCAATCGCGAGACAACGATCCGCAGTTTCTCGGACCATGTCACGCATGAGCTGAAAACCCCTGTGGCGACCCTCCGCGCGGCGACGGAACTGCTGCGCGATGATGATACCCTCTCGGCCGAGAACCTGCGTCTGGTTGATCAGATCGCCAGCGCGGGCGTGCAGATGGAGCACCAGATCGACGCCATGCGGCAGGTCGCCCGCGCGCGCGAGTCGCGTCATGACGGGGTGACCTCGTTGAACGCTTTGCAGGACGGGCTGGGCCGCGACTTCCCCGGCCTCGACCTGCGGATCGACGGTGGTGACGTGACCATCCCGATTGGCCCCAAAGGTCTGCAAGTCGTGCTGCGGCAACTGCTGAGCAACGCGTCGGAGCATGGCGCGCAGGTCGTGAAACTGTCCGCTGCGCCAGACGAGACGCAGATTGCCCTGACGGTGTGCGATGATGGGCAAGGCATCTCTGCCGGAAACGCGGCCCGCGTGTTTGACCCGTTTTTCACCACGAAACGCGATCAGGGCGGAACCGGCATGGGACTGGCCATCGTCCGCAACACGCTGCGCGCGCATGGCGGAGATATTGCCCTGCTGCCCGTCCCGGACGGCGCTGCGTTTTCGATCCGGTTCGAGCTCAGATAGGCCGAGGCCGTTTTGCGCCCTAACTCCGGCGGCCTCGCATCTGTTCCGGTTTCAGAACGATGGGGAATTCATCGCGCACCCGGGCGTCCTCGGCGCCGAAATAGTTGGGGAAATGCGCCCCCAGAATAGCCTGCGCCTTGTCTTGCGCACGCTGCAGCAGATCGACCTTGCCCCCGCTCTCCCACGTATCGGTGCGTTCGCGGTCCATCAGCTGAGGGTATAGGAATTCCGAGTTCATAAAGCTCAGCGTATGCGGGTTGCCCAGAAAATGACCCGGGTCGATGGCGCATTTGTGGATCACGTCAACGGCCATGGTTTCGTCGGTCACCTCGATGCCGCGCAGGGATCGCAGGATCATGCCGCCGGCCTCATCGTCGATGACCATGCTTTCGAAGCTGCACCCCATCAGACTGCCCAGCATACCACCGAACTCGCACACCCGATTGGCCCCGGCATGGGCGGCCAGAGAAAATGTCAGCGCCTTTTCCAACCCATATTGCGCATCGGGTAGCTTGGCGTCGGTCATTCCCGCCCCGACCGAGGTCGGCAGGCCGTAGAAATTGCCCATCTGTACGGCGGCGGCCCCGATCAACGCCTGCTCGCCGCCGCCACCGGTAAACGACCCGCTCCGCAGATCGGTGATGAAGGGCCAGGCCGCAAAGCTGACCGGGCAGCCCGGCGTGATCAGGTTGGCAATGGCGACGCAGGCCAGTGTTTCCGCCACCGCTTGCACCAGCGTCCCGGCCAGTGTCGCGGGTGCGGTGGCCCCGGCCTGCGGCGGGACGGCCAGATCGACGATCAGGCCCAGTTTGGCGGTGTCGATCAGGATCTCCATATTCTCGCGACCGATGCGCAAGGGCGACACGATCGGACAGCCGCCAAACACCACCGAGGGCTTTTTCAGAAATGCCCCCTCACCCCCCGAGGCCAGATCGAACATGCGGATGGCCTGCGGAATGTGGCGGCGGTTCCGAAAGGCCAGACAGGCCGGTTTCTGGCTGGCCGACAGCATGGCGTAGACCATGTTCATGTCATGGGTGAAATCGTCGGTCACATCGGTGGCCAGCACCGTGGCCCCCAGCATGTGGATATTGTCCAACTTATCGACCAGCCGGGTGAAATCGTAAATATCGCACAGCGTGGACGGGCGATAGGATTTGGTCTGCGCGTCAAAGGTTGTGACGGCGGTGCCGGAGTTGGCGAAATACACGCTTTGCGCCGTGCAGTGCATATCATCCTTGCCCGCACGTGCACCCCGCGCGTGGACATAATACTCCCGCGCGGCGTCGGACAGCAGATCTTCGGTCAGCGCGCGGGGGAAGCACAGGCGATTGTGGTCGTTCAGAACCGCGCCTTTCGGCAGCACCAGATCCAACAGTTCCGGGAACGGATCGGCAAGTCCCGTTTGCTCCAGCACAGTCAGGGCCGCGTGATGGATGGCCTGCATATCGGCCTGAGACAGAGGGCGATAGCGGCCACCGGCCAGCCCGCCGTGAACCGCCTGGTTTCCGGTGCCGGCCTGCTGCTGCGCGATGCGTGCCGCGCGACCGCCGCCGCGACGGCGGGTTTTGGGAACGATAGTCTGGGTCATGGTGCCTCCTCCCGCAGATCAGTGATTTCCCGGCGGAACCAGTCCTGTTCGGCCGCGTCCTTGGGGCGTTCAAAGTCGCGCGCAGCGCGGTGGCCGTCGAATACCGCATCGGCAATCAGGCCCGGCGCGGCAGCGTCACCGACCAGTTCAAGCGTTATCAGCCCCTTACCCTGCAACTGCTCGAAAAGGGTGGTGTTGCGCTGGCGTTCGGTCACCAGCACGGTCGCCGCACATTCAACCCGCGACACCCGCCCGGAATAGAGGCAGGCCGTGGTCACACAATCGGGTGCAATGCGGCCCAAGGTTTGGTTGCAGCGAATATCCACGCCCAGTTCGATCAGCCGCGCCTGAATGCGGTGTTGTTCCAACGTATAGGCCGAGAAGCTCGACACCGTGCTTTCCGGTGTCACGAAGACAACCTCGCATCCCAGCTGCACCAGTTTCTCGGCGATCACACCGGCCAGATAGATGTGGTCATCATCATAGACCACTACCCGGCCCTCGGGCTCGGACCCGGCCATGATGTCGTCAGGCGTGTAGACAAAGGCCGACGGGTCGGTCAGCGGCGGTGAGCGGCGCGTATTGCGCCCCACTCCATCGGCACGCCATGCGGTTCCGGTGGCCAGAAACACATGTTCGATGCCCAGTTCGATCACCTGATCCGCATCCAGCGTGCTTTCCGCAAACATTTGAACATTGGCGCGCTGGCGCAGGTCGTTCAGCCGGTAATCGGCCACCCGCCCCCACGCGGCAAGCCCCGGCAACCGGCTTTCCCGCAACACCCGCCCGCCAAAGTCCATCGCGCCTTCGGCCAGCGTGACCTCGTATCCACGCCGCGCCAGTTGCATGGCGCATTCCAGCCCGGCGGGGCCACTGCCGACGACCAGCGTCTGCGTCGCCTGCCCCTGGGCGGCGATGCGTTCGGGATGCCAGCCGCGCCGCCATTCCTCGCCGATGGTCGGGTTCTGGGTGCAGCGGATCGGAATGCCCAAACCGTCCGAGGCGGCACAGATATTGCAGCCGATGCATTCACGGATTTCATCAATGCGGCCCTCTTCGATCTTGCGCGGGATGAAAGGGTCGGCGATCGACGGGCGGGCCGCGCCGATCAGATCGACGATCCCCTTGCGCAGCATCGACAGCATCATGTCCGGCGAGGTCAGCCGCCCAACCCCCACAACCGGCTTGTCGGTCACCTGTTTGACGTAAGACAGATAGTCGTTCTGATACCCGTCCTGCGGCTGGAACCGGGTGGTCGCGGAATCGTTGGCCCAGTCCGAGACATTCACGTCCCAGATATCGGGCAGATCAGCCAACAGCTCGACCACGCCCCGGCCTTCTTCAGCCGCCTGCATCCCGTCGGGGCCGAGCATCTCATCTATGCCGAACCGGAAGGCCACGGCACAGGTGTCCCCCACGGCATCGCGGGTGTCTTCCAACAGCTCAAGGGTCAGGCGCACGCGGTTTTCCAGCGATCCGCCATATTCGTCGCTGCGCCCGTTCAGATGGGGCAGCATGAACTGTTGTGCCAGCGTCATCCCGTGGCCGGCGTAAACATAGATGATATCGAACCCGGCGTCCTTGGCCCGCAGGGCGGCCTCACGATGCCAGCGCCGCAACGCGCGGATGTCGGCCTTGTCCAGCGCCCTACCCTGTTTCGGCTGGCAGGCCGAGATCGCCATGTCCGAGGGCGCAAGTACCGGCGCGCGGGACAGCAGATTGGTTGCATGTCTGCCGTTGTGGACCAGTTGAACAGCCGCCAAAGCGCCATGATCATGCACCGCGTCAGTCATCAGCCGCAACGCCGGGATATCGCGCGCGTCCCACAGGCGCCCTTCGGCAAAGGGGGCCAAGTCCGAGGTCGGGTGGATCTCAGTCTCTTGCGTGGAAACGACGCCCCAGCCGCCTTCTGCCTTCATCCCGCGCAGGGCGGCCTCGGCCCGGGGGCGCACATGGCCCAGACCGGTGCAATGGGGCACCTGATAGAACCGGTTTTTCGCAGTAACTGGCCCCAGACGAATGGGCTCAAAAAGTGGTGCGTATCCTTGAACGTCCGCCATGACGCGCCCCTTTCCTACGTATTGCCGGGAATGCCCGAGACCTCCGATCCTGTCGCCCCAAACGGGACAGTCCATGCAAAGTTACGCAATCTTCATGAAGCGTGCCCCGGGGGGAAGATTAAGAAAACCTCAGACCAGCTTAACGTTTAGCAGGGCTTTCGTCGTACCGCGCGCGCCGCAGGTCGTTGATCATGGCCTTGCCCAGCGCGACACACATCAGCAGCAGGACGACGCTGAAGGGCAACGCGCCGATGATCATCGAGTTGGTCAGCGCCTCAAGCCCGCCACCGCCCGCAATCAGCAGCGTCCCGATCACCAGCGTCAGCAAACCGCCCCACAGGATGCGATGCATGACCCCGGTTTCCTCGACCCCGCCAGACATGATCGTGTTCATCACCAGTATCCCGGAATCCGCCGAGGTGACCAGAAATGTCATCGTCAAAACCACGCACATGAAACTGACGATCACCAACATATGCCCCGAGATCATCTGGCTGAGGGTCACGAACAATGTGGCCGTGGTTGAGGCCGACAGGATCGCGCCATTGGCGTCTCCGTTCAGTTCCAGATCAATGGCCGAACCGCCCAGAATGGTCATCCATGCGAAACAGACCAGCGACGGCGCGATCACAGCGCCCAGGATGAACTCGCGCACCGTGCGCCCGCGTGAGATGCGGGCCAGAAAAAGCCCGACAAAAGGGGAAAAGGCGATCCACCACGCCCAGTAGAACGTGGTCCAGCCCGATTGCCAGCCAAACAGACGCCCCGGTATTCCGGCCTCATAGGCGGCATGTTTCGCGGTGTCGGGCAAGGCTGCTGTTTCACCGCTCAGCCCGGCCAGAAAACTGTCGCGCGTGCCCCAGGCGTCGGTTGCAGCGGGAAACAGCTCGGCCACGAAAGGGGCAGCCTCGGGGGGAAGGGCCGAGGCAAACTCGACCTCGGACATCGGGCCATAGGCCTGCAGGCTGAGCGGGACGAAATTGATGATGTAATCCACCAACGCCTGCCCATAGGTCGTCAGGGCAAAGGCAAATGAGCCAAAGACAATGAACACCGCCAGCAGGACTAGCGACAGGATCAGATTGAGGTTCGACAGGTACTTCACCCCGCGCCCCACACCCGAGACCGCCGACAGGGTCGACATCACCATCACGGTCGCCAGAGCCACGATCAGACCTGCAGTAGATGGTTTCATCACCCCGTCCATCAGCCAGTCGGCGCTGGTGATCAGAAATGCGCCGTCCACCAGCTGCGACACCCCGTATCCGATGGTCACCGCCACCCCGAGGATCGTGGCCACAACGCCCAGAATGTCGATCACGTGCCCCGCCACGCCGTTGGAATACTCTCCCAACAACGGCGTCAACGCGGTGCGGATCGTCAGCGGCATATCGCGGGTATAGGCGTAGTAAGCCAGGCTCAACCCCGTCACCACATAGATCGCCCAGGCGTGAAACCCGGTGTGCAGGAACGTGTATCGATAGGCCCCCGTAATCGCATCCTGGCTTTTGGCGGCAACCTCGCCCGAAACGGTCAGCGGATTGGTTTCCCACAAGCCCAGCGGTTCGGCGGTGGCATAAACCATCAGACCGACACCTAGCCCGGCCCCGAACATCATCGAAAACCATGAGAAGTTGGTGAATTCGGGCCGTTCGTCATCACAACCCAGCCGCATCCGTCCGGTTGCCGGAATGATCGCTAGGACGATCAGAAAGAATGCAAACAGCGCAACCGAAAGGTCGTAGAAGATGTTGAACTCGCTCAGCAGCCCCGATTTCCACGACCGCAGCGTGTCGTTTGCGCTCAGCGGCCAGACCAGCGCCCAAAGCACCAGCAGCGACACGGCGATCTTGCTGACCAGCGCGATCGGCAGGTTGTAGCCCTTGTAGAACCCGCTGTCCTGCCGTTCGATTTTCAGGTCCGTAAAGGGGTCTTGCAGCGACATGTTGCTTGGGCCCGCCTCGGTTCCGGTGCCGTTCAGCATCCGGCAAACCCTGCAATACTGCAACAATTTTCAGGTCTTGCGGCGAACCTGCCCCAGATTGACCAGCCATTCGCGCAGGCTCTGGAACGCCGCGTACAGCACCGGGATCATCAGCAGCCCCAGCGTACTGTCGAGGATCATACCGAACAAAACCGGATAACCGACGGAAACCCGCGCAGCCGCCCCTGCCCCGCTGGACAGAACAAGGGGCAGAACACCCACGATGAAACACAGGCCGGTCATGGTGACGGGCCGGAACCGGATTTCCGCCGCCTTCAGAGCTGCGTCCCGGATGCCGGCACCGCCTTCGCGTTGCTGATTGGCAAACTCGACCACCATGATCGCCTTTTTCGCGGCCAGCCCGATCAGCAGCACCATCCCGACCTGAGCAAAGATGTTGCTGTTCACGAAAGGCAGCAGAACCAGCGGGATCAGCGCACCCAACAGCGCAAAGACGGCCGAGGTGATGATCGAAAACGGCAAAATCCAGCTTTCATACAGCACCACAAGGAACAGGTAGGCCAGCACCAGTGCCGACAGCATGATGTAAGGTACAAGCCCCTGTGCTTTCACCTCTTGCTGAGTGACGCCCGACCAGTCGATCCGGAACCCATCGGGCAGGGTTTTGTCGGCTATCGCCTGCATGGCGATGATGCCATCGCCGGAACTGATCCCATCCGCCAGCTGTGCACTGACCGAGGCCGCCGTGAACAGGTTGTAGCGCGGCACCGTATCCGGCGCGAGAACCGGTTCGTTGCTGACAAAGTTGCGCAGGGGCAGAGACTCTCCGGCGCTGTTTTTGACATAGATATTGTCCACATCGTCCAGCGTCTGACGGAACTCGGCATCGGCCGAGATCACCACCCAGTAGACACGTTCGTTCAGGATGAAGTTGTCCACGAAATACGAGCTGAGATTGGCCTGCAACGCGGTGAAGATATCGGCCACGCTGACGCCCAGCGTCTCGGCCCGGTCACGGTCAACGGACAGCTTGTATTGTGGGCTTTGGGCCGAGAAATTGCCGTGCGCGCGGGAAAACTCGGGCGCGGCGTTCAGGGCGGTGACAAAACCGTTCATCACGGCATCCAGTTGCGCCCCGTCCCCATTGCCAAGGTCCAGCAGTTCAACTGAAATCCCCCCGGTCGAACCCAACCCGTGAATGGTCGGGAACGGGAAGACGTAGGAAACCCCTTCGGGCAGCGCGGCCAGTTGATGTTCCAGCCGGTGCATGATCGCGGACCATTGCTGATCCGGGCTGCTGCGTTGATCCCAGGGCGTCAGCGTGACGATGACCATGCCTGCGTTCGGGCGCCCTCCGGCCAGCATGGAATGGCCGGATACGACGGTCACGTCCTCGACCCCCGGTGTCTGTGCGATCAGCGCGCCTGCCTTGGCCATGAACGCCTGTGTGCGTTGCAACGAGGCCCCGTCGGGCAACTCCATCGACGCCATCAGAACCCCGTTGTCTTCCTGCGGGATCAGGCCGGTGGGGACAGTTTTGAACAGGTACACCGTCAGACCCACGGCCCCGGCGAAGACCAACAGCGACACCGCCATATAGCGCAGCATCAGCGACACAAGGCGCAGGTACTGGCGCCGCACCCACACGATCACCGCCGGAACGATTGCCAGCGGCCCGATGGGCTTGCTGTCAGATCTAAGCATCATCGCGCACAGAACCGGGGCCAGAGTCAAAGCGTTCACAGCCGACAGAACAAAAGCAAAGATGATCGTCAGCGCGAACTGGAAATAGATCGTGCCGGTCACGCCGGGGAAGAAACACACCGGAACAAACACGGCCGCCAGAACAAAGGTCGTGGCGATGATCGGCCGGTTGACCTGCGACATCGCCTTCAGCGTCGCATCGCGCGAGTCCAGCCCTTCGTCCCGCAGAATACGTTCGGCGTTTTCGATGATGATGATCGCGTCATCCACCACCAGAGTAATCGCCAGAACCAGCGCAAAGAGGGTAATCATGTTGGCGCTGAACCCGATGGCATAGATCAGCGCTACCGCGCCCAGCAGCGACACCGGTATGGCGATGGCGGGTACGATAGTCGCGCGCAGGCTGGCCAGAAACAGGAAGGTCACGCCGATCACCAGCCCCGCCGTCAGCGCCAGCGTGGTCATGATATCGCGGATCGACACACGCACCGCATCGGTGACGTCATAGGTAACCTCATACGAGACACCGCCGGGAAACTTTGCTGAAAGCCGCTTCATCAGCGCGCGCAGAGTGTCGGAAATCTCAAGCGCGTTGGCGGTGCTTTCCTGATAGACCGCAACAGTGGCCGAGTCCTTGCCGTTCAGCGTGGTCGTGCCGGAATAGGTCGCCGCGCCGAGTTCAATTCGGGCGATATCCTCAAGCCGGGTGACCGAACCGCTGGGGTCCGAAGCGACGATGATCCGCCCGAACTCCTCGGCATCGCGTAGTAGCCCTTCGGCTCGGAGTTTGAATTGGAAATCGGTTTGCCCTTTCGCGAACGGGGGCGCCCCGACCTGCCCCGCGGCGGCAATAACATTCTGATCCTTGATCGCGTCGGCCACCTCGGCTGCGGTGATGTTCAGCGCCGCCATCCGGACCGGGTTGATCCAGACCCGCATGCTGTATTCCAACTGACCGAATTGCGAGACCGACCCCACCCCCGGTAGCCTCTGCAACGGGTCATGCAGGAAATCGGCGGCAAAATTGCTCAGGTACAGCTCATCCCGCGATCCGTCGGGCGAGGTCAGGTTGATCACCATGATCATGTTGCCCGACCGCTTGGTCACCTCGACCCCCTGCTGCAACACGGCCGAGGGCAATTCGGAACTGGCCAGCGCGATCCGGTTCTGCACTTCAACGGCGGCTACATCGGGATCGGTGCCCAGTTCGAACGACACGTTCAGCATATAGCTGCCGTCATTCGAGCTTTTGGAGGACAGGGACAACATGCCCGGAATGCCGTTCACACGTTCTTCGATGGGGGTGGCGACGGATTCCAGAATGACCTGCGCGTCCGCCCCCGGGTACGAGGTGTCGACATAGATTTGCGGCGGCGTAATGTGGGGGTATTCGGTGATCGGGATCAGACGCACGCAGACCGCACCAAACAGCAGCATCAGGATTGCGATGACGGCTGCGAAATGCGGCCTGTTGATGAAATAGCGCGCGATCAAACCGGCCTATCCCTGACTGTCGACCGCTTTCACGACCAGCCCGTCATGTATTTTCTGAAGCCCTTGCACCACCACGCGGTCGCCCTCGGACAGACCGGATGTGACCTGCGTGCGGGTCGCGGTCTGGGTACCAATCTCGATATCCTGCCGGTGGACCTTGCTGTCGCCGTCGACCGAAAACACAAAATACCCCTGTTTGTCGAACTGCACCGCATTGCGCGGTACCGTCAGCACCTTGGGGTCTTCGGACCCCGTCAGGCTGACAGTCACAAACTGGCCGGGGATCAGCACCCCGTCGGGGTTGGCGAAACTGGCGCGCAGTTCGATCGTGTCGGTGTCCTGACTGACGCTGTCGCCGACAAAAATCACGTTGCCCGGGGTGGAATAGGTCGCACCGTCCGCCAGTTTGATATCTGTGGTCAGCTTGATGTCACCCGGCGTGATCCGACCTTTGCGCCGTTCGCGCAGCAGAACCGGCTCGCTGACGTAAAAGCTGACCAGTATCGGATCAACGTTGGTGACGGTCGCCAGAACGCCGGTATCCGAGCTGACCAGATTGCCCGCATCCACTGCTGACAACCCGATACGCCCATCAAGCGGGCTGAGGATTTCCGTATAGTCCAATTCAATCTGCGCGATGTTCAGATCCGCCTGTGCCTCATCCACAGCGGCCTGTCCCGCGGCGTAGGTCGCCAAAGCCGTGTCCAGAACGGCCTGCGGAATATCGCCCTTGTCGAATAACTCCTGCTGCCGGTCCAACGCCGCCTTGTCCAACTGCGCACTGGCCTGTGCACTTTTCAGTGCCGCTTGCGCGCTGGCCACACTGGCAGCGTATTTCTTCTTCTCGATCCGGAACAGCATGTCACCTTTGGCGACCGTCCCGCCCTCGGTAAAGTTGACCTCTTCCAGAAACCCCTCGACGCGGGCCTGCAGGTCGACACTTTGATCCGCCACAACCCGACCAACGAACCTGTCCTGTTTCTGCAGGTTTTCCAGAGTGGCCGGCGCGACCATCACACTGGGCGGCGCATCGGACTGGGCCGCTGCCGGGTCGGGCAGAAACAGGGGGATCAATACGCAAACAAACAGGGCAGAAGGTTTCATGAGACCCTCGGGAGTTTGTAATTTCCTAACTATCCCCGCATCCCCACGCTGGCGCAACGGTTTTCTGGGCACGCCCGCTTGCGCATTTTCCTGCCATATCAAACCCTTTGACGAAGGGCTTGCCAGTTGCCGGTTCTTGCGATTTTCTGGCGCCGCGCACCAACCAAAAGGGCCGGCCCTGCATGAAGCTTGAATTCCACCACATCAACTTTGTGTCCGATGATGTTGACCGGCTGCACCGGTTCTACACGCAGGTCCTTGGGCTGGACGATATCCCGATTGAGAACTTCCCCCGGCCCGACGAGACCGACGACAAAGGCTACAGCGGCAAGATCCGGTTCGCGACCGATGGCGGGATGCAGATGCATCTGGCCGAAAGAAACCTCGACGTCGCGTTCAAACATGGCGAGGCGATCAACCCGGTCGAGCGTGGCCATATCGCCTTTCGCACCGACGATATCGAGGCATTCAAGACTCTGCTGGATGATAACGGTATTCCCTATTCGGACTATGGCACCGCCTTCGCAAAAGAATGGCATCAGTTGTTCTTTCACGACCCCGAGGGCAATATCATCGAGGTCCATCAGGCGGTATGAATAACGTCGGAGGCGCGTATTGAAACAGGCCGTACTGGTTGTCGATGTCCAGCCCAGCTTTGATCCGCCGGATTGGCTGATCGAGCGCAGCCAGTTACTGGCGTCGCATTTCCCGTCAATTGCCACGGTCGAACGCCATGACGAGGCGAAAGTTCCCTTTTTCCGTCAACTGGGATGGAAACCCCGATCGGTCGATGACAGCCTTGTTCACGCCGACCGCACCATTCTGAAATACGGCTACGGCCCGCCGCCCGAGGTGATCGACCAGTTCCACGCCTGGAAGGTCGACCGGGTTCTGGTCTGCGGCATTCAGGCCGATACCTGCGTTCTGGCCGCGGGATTCGCCCTGTTTGACGTGGGCCTGCAACCGGCCATAATTGCGGATACGGTCGTCGGGTCTTCGCTGGATCGCAGCGGCGCGTTGGGCGTGGACCTCTGGCGGCATCATTTTGGCCAGGTGATTGAGAAGCACTCGGATATTTTGTGACGGCGCAATCCCTGTCCGCATTGGAGAGGAAAGCCCATTATGACCTCGAAACACATTCCTTTAAGTACGGCCATTACTCTTGCACTGGCCGGTGGTCTCGCACCAGCGCACGCAGAAAGCTTTTCACTGACCGGCCAGTATGAAGGCATGTATGCCTGCGACAGCACCACGGGCGGCGTGCCGTCAAGCTGGGCTGACCCGATGCGTGCCGGAATTGTTCAGGACGGCGATCGCATGTCCATCGACTTGCTTTACACCGACAAACAAGAGCTTGGGGCCGAGTATTCGCTTTATACCGGCTCGGTTGCTCTGGCGCCTGATGGTAAGCTGGTCAGCGGGTATTTTGAATCCTGCGGCGGCACTTTTCCATCAAAAGAACTCGCCCGATTGTTCCCTGCCGCCACAGATACGCCGTTCAGCTTTTCAATCACCAGCGTCTGGGCCTCGGATCAGGTGCCGAATCTTCCCGGCCTGACCGTTCAGACCTGCACATGGAGCCTTAGACGGGTGTCCACGGATACCCCCGAAGTCAGACCATGTGAGACACCCGAACGTTAAGCGCAAAACTCCATCTGGACTTATTTGTTAAGTCCAGATGTTTAAATTGGATCCAAAGCGCCCATATTGCGCCCAATCTTGAAACTTAACCGCGCCTGATCCGGAGCATCCAATCCCCGGCAGGCCCCAGTCAAACAGGATGGTCCCGATGAATTTTATTCTACGCAGTAGCCTGGTTACTCAGATCATCATCGGCCTTGTGGCCGGTGCCTTACTTGCCACCCTCTGGCCCGCCGCTGGTTCGGCTGCTGGTCTATTGGGTGACTTCTTTGTCGACGCGCTGAAAGCCGTCGCGCCCGTACTGGTGCTGATCCTTGTCTGCGCCGCAATCACCAACCACAAGAAAGACAGTCAGGCCCGCATGGGGCCTGTGGTTCTGCTGTATATCCTCGGCACTTTCGCGGCCGCACTGATTGCGGTGGTGGCCAGCTTCATGTTCCCGGTCACTCTGCATCTGACCGGCACCCCCCACCTGATGGACGCCCCGGACGGTCTGGCCGAAGTGGTAAAGAACATCTTGCTGAAAATCGTGGACAACCCGGTGAATGCGCTGGCGCAGGCCAACTATATCGGCATTCTGGCCTGGGCCGTCGGCCTTGGGCTGGTGTTCCGCCATGCAAGCGACTCGACCAAAACGCTGATGTCGGATCTGGATGGCGCGATCACCAAGATCGTGGCTGCCATCATCCGCGTGGCCCCCATCGGTATCTTTGGCATCGTGGCCTCGACCATTGCCGAGACCGGCTTTGAGACGCTTGCCAGCTATGGTCACCTGCTGTTGGTCTTGATTGGTTGTATGGCCTTCATGGCGCTGGTCGTGAACCCGCTGATCGTGTTCCTGCGCATCCGCAAGAACCCCTATCCGCTGGTCTTCACCTGCCTGCG
The DNA here is from genome assembly GCF_049195285.1 of Ruegeria sp. MALMAid1280. Taxonomy (NCBI): domain Bacteria; kingdom Pseudomonadati; phylum Pseudomonadota; class Alphaproteobacteria; order Rhodobacterales; family Roseobacteraceae; genus Ruegeria; species Ruegeria sp. MALMAid1280. Next base: position 16,937 of record NZ_JBMIRT010000036.1, read on the forward strand.
GGAATCCGGCATCACCGCGTTCTTCATGCGCAGCTCGGCCGCCAACATTCCGGTCAACATGGAACTGTGCCGCCGCATGAACCTGGATGAGGAGACATACTCGGTCACCATTCCCATCGGTGCCACGATCAACATGGCCGGTGCCGCGATCACCATCACGGTGATGACGCTGGCGACCGTGCACACCATGGGTATTCAGGTCGATTTCCTGTCGGCCCTGCTCCTGAGCGTCATTGCATCGATTGCCGCGACCGGAGCCTCGGGCGTGGCAGGCGGGTCTCTGTTGCTGATCCCGATGGCGGCCAGCTTGTTCGGCATCGACAACGCAACCGCCATGCAGGTGGTCAGCATCGGCTTTATCATCGGCGTCCTGCAGGATTCCGCGGAAACCGGGCTGAATTCGTCCACCGACGTGCTGTTTACGGCGGCTGGCTCGTACAAGCGCGGTGATCCGTACCCGCGCAAACTGCCGATGGAAGAAGTCGCCGCTTAAGCGACCTCTCTGCCCCCAACCTTCCCACAGCCGCGCGGCTTTTCTGCGCGGCTGTGGCCCTGCGCTGACCCGCAACATGCCTGGGTAACGGCAGAAACGCAGGTCCGTAGAAATTTCAGCGCAAACATCATAATGTTTCAATATGAGATCACCCTTCATCACCGGCGACAGGGCGCATTTGGCTAGGGGGGACATGAAATGAATTTGAACTGGTTGATTGCACTTTCTACGGGTCTTGCGGCCGCACCGGCTTTGGCACAGGAAAATCCCATCCAACACGATGCCGAGTTTTACATCCTTCAGGCCCAAAACGGTGAGCAATGGGCGCAGGATGACGCCGCCGTCGATGAGGCCTTGGCCGCGTTTCGGGACAGCAACGGGGGCAAGCCTCTGAACATCGTCATTGTGCTGATTGACGATATGGGGTTCGGCGACATGGGCATCCCCGAGTTCAATGCCGTACGGAGCTATGCGACGCCGAACATCAACGTTTTCTCAGATCAGGCCATGCGGATGGTGCGGATGTATATCGAGCCGTCCTGCACCCCGACCCGTGTGGCGCAGTTGAAGCCTTGGCCGACCTATCGGATGACGTTCCGTGGGTGCCAAAAGGCCTTTCCCGATGGTGAGGTGTTTCTGAACATGTCTTCGACCAACCCTCTGCTGCGACTTTTGGACATGGTGACTGAAATCACCTTTGACTGGGGCATCGGCCGCCAGCATCAGGAAGGCGCGCCCTTGATGGACAACATGGATCGCTCGGACGACCGGTTGCCGAACAAGACCCATGTCTGAGGGATCACCATCGGCACCGACACTGCCTGCTGGACCGATGATTTCGTCGTGGACAACAACTGGATCGTCAACGCCACCGTTGGCGGGCGCGATGTCGCTGTCAGTCTGGACCCGGATTACGAAAGCCTCTGGGTCTGGTACAATGACAACGGCCAACCCGTCACCTGCTGCGATTTCTGGGGTATGTCGGATCAGGGGCAATTGCGCCGGGTCGAGACCCTGCGCGCCGGTGTGTTCTGGCATGTCTGGTCCGAGTTTTTCCCGAACACTGACATCAATCGTGTGGGCAAGCGCGCGGAAACAGCTGGTACCGTGGCCGCGTAACCCCACACGCACCGGACAACACCGACGATAACAAAAGGAAGGGAAAGAATGGCACTGAAACAAAAGTTGAGCGGCAGCACGGCAGCGGCCCTGCTTGCCTCAGTGGCACCGATGGCTTCGGCGCAGCAATCCGAATGGTCCTACGAGGCCACGATCTATCTGTTCATGCCCGAGACCGAGACCAGCATTCAAACCCCGTCCGGCACGCTTGACGGGACGCTCAGCTTCTCCGATGCGCTGGAGAATCTGGATTTTGCCTTCATGGGCGCACTGGCCGCAACAAACGGTCAATGGAGCGTGCTGGCCGACTATAATTACACAAACCTGACCTTTGGAAATACCGCGCCCGGTCCAGCGGGTTCAGAATTGGAGACCTCGGTCAAGACGCAGTTTCTGACTGCTTTGTTGGGATACCGGGTGCGTAATGACCCGTCCGCAAAGGTTGATCTGGCGGGTGGCTTCAGGTGGTACAGCACCGACACGGAATTCACTCTGACCCCGGGCGCAGCGCCATCGCAGACCAGTTCTGCCGATGCCAGCTGGTTCGATCCGGTGGTCGGTGTCCGCGCCCGGTTCACCCTGTCCGACGCATGGACCAGCACGGCCTATGTGGACTACGGAGGGTTTCGCAGCGGCAGCCAGACCTGGTCTGTCCTGTTGACGGCCGATTACGCCATCAACGACAGATGGCTGCTGCGCGGCGGGTATCGCTATATCTCGTTCGATCACAACATTGACGGCAACGACTACACATTCGATCAATCCGGGCCTGTGCTGGGCGCCACCTACAGGTTCTGAAAGGGGCGATCAGACCCCCATGTATTTCTCGGAAACCTCCGGGGTCAGTTCCGCCATTGCACCGGACCAGACCGTGCGGCCCCGTTCCAGAATGACTGCGCGGTCAGACACCGCCGCCAGTTCTTTCAGCGATTTATCGATCAACAGGATCGCCACATTCGTCTCTTGCTTGAGACGATGAAGAGCGGCCCAGATCTCCTGCCGGACAATAGGGGCAAGGCCCTCGGTGGCCTCGTCCAGTATCAGCAGGCGTGGGTTGGTCATCAGCGCCCGGCCAATCGCCAGCATCTGTTGTTCGCCCCCTGACAGCGAGGCGGCGCGCTGGCCCTTCCGCTCGCCCAACCGGGGGAACAGCTCGGTCACGCGGCGCAGGGTCCAGTCGCCGGGTCGTGCCGCCGCAATCAGGTTTTCGCGCACGGTCAGATCGGCAAAACAGCGGCGGCCTTCGGGAACCAGCCCCACCCCCTTGCGGGCCACCTTGTGGCTGGGCAGCGCGTGCAGGTCCTGCCCGTTCAGCTTCAGCGCGCCCTGCGACCGGATCATCCGGCAAATCGCTTTTACTGTGGTCGATTTGCCCATGCCGTTACGCCCCATCAGGGCGGTCACTTCGCCCTGTGCCACCTGCAGGTCGACGCCGAACAGCGCCTGACTGTCGCCATAACTGGCAGTCAGATTTTCAAGCCGCAGCAGGGTCATGCCTCATCCCCCAGATAGGCGTCGCGCACTTCGGCGCTGGAGCGGATTTCGTCGGCCGTACCGGTGGCGATGACCTTGCCGTAGACCAGCACGCTGATCCGGTCGGCCAGCGCAAATACCGCGTCCATGTCATGTTCCACCAACAGGATTGGCGCTTCCTGCCGCAAACCATCAAGAAAGCCGGTCAGCCGTTTTGATCCTTCGGCGCCAAGCCCCGCCATCGGCTCGTCCATGACAAAGGCTTTTGGCGATAGTGTCAGCGCCACCGCGACCTCCAACTGCCGCCGTTGGCCGTGGCTAAGGTTGGCGCAGCGCGTGTCGCGTTCATCGCTGAGGCCCACGCGTTCCAGCGCGGCCTCGGCTCGGTCACGCAGTTCAGGCCGTTTCAGGGCGGGACGCCAGAACCGCCATGCCATGCGTTCTGCACCCATTGCACCCAGCACCACGTTTTCCAGCACCGTATCTTCCATACAAAGCTGAGAAATCTGGAAAGTGCGCCCCAGCCCGGCCTGCGCCCGTGCCTGTGTAGAATGGCCCGAGACATCCTGACCATTCAGCAGAACCTGCCCAAAATCGGGGACCAGCCCGCCGCATACCTGCTGGATCAATGTCGACTTACCGGCACCGTTCGGGCCGATGATGGCGTGGATTTCTCCGGGCCTCAAATCGATGGAGACATCGTCGGTGGCCTTGAGCGCCCCAAAGCTCTTGTTCAGGTTCAGCGTAGCAAGAACGGGATCAGACATGCGCGCCTTCCTTCCCGGTCAGCAGACCGATCAGGCCGCCTCGAGCGAACAGCACGATGCACAACAGGGCCACACCCAGATAGACGTGCCAGAAATCGGTAAGTTCGCCCAGAAAATGCTCCAGCGCGACAAAGACACAGGCCCCGATCACCGGCCCCATCAGGCGGCCAACCCCTCCGATGATAATCAGCACGATCAATTCCCCCGACAGTTGCCAGCTGAACATCGAGGGCGAGACAAAGCGGTTCAGGTCGGCAAACAACGCCCCCGCCAGCCCGGTGACCGCGCCCGAGATCACAAAGGCCAGCAGCTTCAACCGCATCGGGTTCAGCCCTACGGTTTCGACCCGAGTGGCTGCCTGACGCGCAGCGTTTAGCGCCAGCCCGAAGGGTGAGGCCTGAAGACGCGCGAACAGGAACAGCACGATGCACAGCAGCGTGAAACAGACAGCGTAGAACTGGATCGGGATCAGCGTATTCAGGCCGGGAAAGCCGTTGCGGACATAGATCGACAGCCCGTCCTCTCCGCCGTACTGCGACCAGGAGATGGCGAAGTAGAAGAACATCTGCCCAAAGGCGAGCGTAATCATGATGAAATACACGCCGGACGTCCGCAGCGACAGCAAGCCGATAAAGAACGCCACCAGTGCCGACAGGATCATGGCAACCAGCCAGATCACCGGCATGGACTTGGTCCCATCGGTGCTGAATAGCCCAAGATCAAGCGCCGTATAGGTCTGTGCGTGGTAGGCAAGGATGCCCATCGCGTAGCCTCCGATCCCGAAGAACACGGCGTGGCCAAAGCTGACCATGCCACCGATCCCGAGGATGATGTTCAGCCCCACCGCCGCCAGCGCAAGGATCACCGCCCGCGTCACCAGCGTGATCGTGAACGGCTGGTCCGCCACAACCGCCCAAAGCGGCAACGCCAGCAAGCCCGCGATCACCAGCGCGTTCAGATACCTTTCATTCAACCTCATGCGCGTGCTCCGAACAGGCCGGTTGGCCGCCAGATCAGCACCAGCCCCATCAGCACGTAAATCCCCATAGACGCCAGCGCCGAGCCGGTTTTCTGCGCCGCGCCATTGTCCATGAACAGCTTGAACATCTCGGGCAGGAACACCCCGCCCAGCGTGTCCGTCAGCCCGACCAACAGCGCGCCGATGAAGGCTCCGCGTACCGAGCCGATGCCGCCGATAACGATGACCACGAAGGCGAGGATCAGAACCGGCTCTCCCATCCCGACCTGAACCGACTGGATCGCGCCGACCAGGGCACCCGCCAGCCCGGCCAGCGCCGCGCCCAGCGCAAAGACCAGCGTGTAGAGTTTAGAGATATCGACACCCAGCGCCGCGATCATTTCCCGGTCATTTTCCCCGGCGCGGATCTGGATGCCCAGCCGGGTGCGCTCGATCAGCGCCCAGAGACCAACGGCCACGGCCAGCCCGACGCCGATCAGGGTCAGGCGATACAGCGGGTATTCGATGCCGCCGGGCAAAGTAACCGGCCCCGACAGCGCGTCGGGAATGTCCAGAAACAGCGGGAAAGACCCGAAAACCCAGCGTGTGCCTTCCGAAAAGATCAGGATCAACGCAAACGTGGCAAGCACCTGATCCAGATGCGGCGCGTTATACAATCGTCGGATCACCACCATCTCGACAATCGCCCCGGCCAGCGCCGCTGCCGCCAATGCAGCAACCAAAGCCAACAGGAAAGACCCTGTGGCCCCTGCCACAGCGGCGGCCGCAAAGGCCCCCACCATATACAGCGAGCCATGCGCGAGGTTGATCAGCCCCATGACGCCAAAAATCAGCGTCAGGCCAGCCGCCATCAGGAACAGCATGACGCCGAACTGCAGCCCGTTGAGGATCTGCTCGATAATCAGGATCGAGGACATGGAAACTCCGGTGGTCTGCCCGCCCCTTTGACCGGGGCAGGCAGAAGGTCGTTACATTTTACACTCGGCCCCGTAGGCGTCAAAGTGTTCTTCCAGCGCGACGCCGATGATCTTATTGGTGAAGACATCGCCTTCCTTGATCACTTCGCGGGCATAGATGGTCTGAACAGGGTGATGGTTCGGGCCAAATCTGAAATCGCCGCGGGTGCTGTCGAACTCGGCCAGACGCAGCGCATCGCGGAAGGCCCTCGCATCTGAAGGATCGGCCTTGTCCAGCGCAGACAGCAGCAGATTGGCAGTATCGAACCCCTGGCTGGCGTAGAGCGAGGGCAGACGACCATATTCGGCCTGGAAACTTTCCACAAACGCCGCGTTGGTCGGGTTGTCGATGTCCTTGTTCCATTGCGAAGTGTTCACCACTCCCATCGCCGCATCGCCAACCGCCTGCAGAATGCCCTGATCAAAGCTGAAGGCCGGGCCGATCACGGGCTTGTCGATGCCACTGTCGGCATATTGCTTGAGGAAGGAAATCCCCATGCCACCGGGCAGGAAGAAGAACACGCTGTCCGCGTCGCTGGCCCGGATCTGCGCGATCTCGGCGGCATAGTCGGTCTGTCCCAGTTCGGTATAGACCTCACCGGCCAGATCACCCTCGAAGTACCGCTTGTAGCCGGTCAGCGCATCCACACCCGCCGGGTAGTTCGGCGACAGGATGAAGCTGTTCTTGTAGCCCGCGCCGTTGGCATAGGCACCTGCGGCCTCGTGCAGGTTGTCGTTCTGCCAGGCGACGTTGAAGTAGTTTTTGTGACAGCCTTTTCCGGCCAGCGGCGACGGGCCCGCGTTGGGCGACAGGTAAAACACATTCTGGTTCACAGCAGCCGGCACAACCGCCATCGCCAGGTTGGACCAGATGATGCCCGTCAGTACATCGACACGTTCGGACTGGATCATCTTGTCGGACAGTTGCACGGCGACGTCCGGCTTGCGCTGGTCGTCCTCGATCACGACCTCGATATCATCCCTGCCCGATTGCGCGATGGCCAGCATGAACCCGTCACGCACGTCGATACCCAGCCCGGCACCACCACCAGACAGCGTGGTGATCATCCCGACCTTGACCTCGGCCAGCGCACCGGTGGCGCACAGCGCGGAAACCGCAGCGGCTGCTAAAAACTTCTTCATCTTCATCTCCCCTCACTGGTCTTTTCGACGCAACTTATGCCCGCCTTCACGGCGTTTAGTCTATTTCTTTGACTGAGCGGCCTTTTCCCCCGGTCAATCGTCCAAACAATCACCGATCACACCCCCGCCGTCGAGGGCGATTTCGACCTGAACCGCTGAATTTCCCCAAAAAATGAGCCGCCTCAGAAGGCCAGAGTGATCATGATGGCGTAGTTGTCGGCCAGTATCTCGGCATCTGCTCGGTTGAACTTGACCGACGGCAGCGCTTGCATGTCGATCTGCGCCGTCCCGTCGAAGAACTTCGCCAGATCGACGATCAGGTGCACCTCATGGTCTCCATCCGCGAAAACATCCGGCGGCAACATGAACTCGACCTCGCGGGCATTTTCCGAGAACCCGACATGGTAAACCAGCGGGACTACGTCTTCCCCCAGTTTCAGCGCGCCTTCCACGACCACGAATTTATACCCGACCTCCCAGTTCCACGCCATCTGGCTGTTGGGGTCCAAATCCCCGCGCACCTCGATCGAGCCATTCGCCGCGGGATCAACCCCGATCAGGATTTGCACGGTATCGACGGATTTCAGGGGCACCTCGGGCAGCGTGATCGAGTGCGTCCTGTCCTCATTATCAAAGCGCAACAGGTGATAGCTGTCCGGTTCGGCAAAGGTTTCATCACCCTGCCCCAGAGAAAGGTTGCTGAGGTAGAACCTGAAATCCCGAACCCTGAACTGCCCGTCCCCACCCGGGTTGTCATAGACCAACTGATCACAGACCAGAGGCTCATCCCCCATTTGCGCATGAAATGTCCGTGTGACCGGCGTGGTTTTTCGCTGTCCGGACGTCAGAATGAACCACCCTGCGATCACGGCTGCGGCGGCCAATAGTCCAAGGATCGCTCTCATCAGGAACCTCCGTCAAACGAGTCGGAAAACTTCGGGTTGGTCAGAAACGCCTCATCCGTCAACGTGTGCAGAAAGGCGATAATGGCCTGCATTTCCTCGGGTGTCATACGCAGCCCGACCGTGCCCTTTGCAACCTCAGGGGCATTATCGGCTTCAAGGATCAGGGAGCTGAGCGTGTCACTGACCACGATGCCGTCATTGTAGCGGGCCATGACGTCCTCAAGCGTTTCAAACCGGCCGTCATGCATGTAGGGCGTGGTGACGGCAATGTTGCGCAGGGTCGGAACCTTGAAGAACCCCTTTTGCGCCGGGTTTCCCGTCACGGCCATCAGGCCATCAGGCAGGGTTTCATCCGGGTCCAGACCGTTATTGGCGAACCCGTCCAGCGCATCGCGGAACCCCGAGGTCAGGAACTGGCTGTGGCAGTCGATGCAATTGCCGCCGCGCAGCAAAACCTTGGTGTCGGGATGCGCCATGAACAGTTTGCGCCCGTGTTCCTCTTGCACTGTCAAACGGGCTTCGCCGCGCAGGTATTTATCGTATTTCGACTCGGACGAAATCAGCATCCGCATGAAGGTGGCCAGCGCCTTGGCGGTGTTTTCCGGCGCGACCGCGCCATAGGCCTGACGAAACATCCCGCGATAAGGGCCTGATGCCTCAAGCTCGACCATCAGGGCGTCGATATCCTGCCCCATCTCATCCGGGTGCTGGATCGGCAGCAACGCCTGTTCGTCAAGAGAAGTCACGCGGCCATCCCAGAAAAACCGCTCTTGCCCCCACAGAAGGTTGGCAAGGCTCATGGCGCTGAAATCCAGTTCACCGCCCGACAAGGACGGCGATCTCGCGCGCCCGTCTGTAAAGGCCAGCGCCTGCACGTGACAGGTGGCGCAGGACACCTGATTGTTGCCCGACAGGATCGGGTCATAGAACAGGTGCCGACCCAGCGCGAAGGCCTCTTCGGTCAGCGGATTGTCGGACGGAATGGCAAAGCGCCCGAACACAAACGGTGCCGAGAAATCGGCAATCGGCGTTGCCACCGGGTCGCGCGTGCGATCCCAGACGACCCACCCCGCCACCGAAAGCCCTGCGGTAGCGAGGATCAAAGCACCCAGCGCATAACCCCCTCCGGGCCGCTAATGGTGATGGACAAAGCCCGATCCGAACAGGCCTTCCAGGTTCTCAATCCCCTTGTTGTAACGATCTTTGATATCGACCGTGGCCAAACGCTCACCGGTTTCAAGATCGTGGACCGAGATCGTATGGCTGTTCAGACCTGCAATGAAATCCACATCCGTCGGGTCATTGTCAGCGCCATTGCCCAAGTTCAGCAGACTGTTCTGCACCGCGATCAGATCACGCCCCGAAGCCGAGGTGAAAAAGATCATGTGATGCGCCCCCGGATCGGCCACGATATCCGGCCCGCTGGAGACCAGCTCGGGCAGGGAGGCCAGATCATAGCGTTTTACCACACCGTGCAGAGCATGTGAGATGAACAGCTCATCCTCGGTGCCGTAGAATTCCAGCGGCACGGCGGTTTCATTGGCAACGCCGCTATAGATCACCTCGGCCTCACCAAAGGTCTTGGAACTGGCATCGTAGAGTACTTTCCATGTCTCGAACCCGAACATTGTGTTGGCCAGAATGGCGGGTTCGATATCCGGGTGCATGTCGGGGCGTGCAAACAGCACTTCGACCGGAGAAGACGGGAAGTTCAGCGGCTTTTCCTTCTCGACGGTGATGTTTTCGATGGGCTCCAGCGTGTTCAGATCAATGATCGTCAGCACATTGCCAACACCGGTGGTCAGGTCCGGATGCACCGTCGTCGTCACCACCATACGGTCGTCAAAAGCCGTGATGCCGTGCGGGTACATGATATATGGTGATACATGGTGCGCCTCGCCAACCTGACTTTTGCGCGCTTCGATGACCTTGACGACTTCGTTGGTTTGCGCGTCGAACACACTCACCGAACCACCGTCATCCCCGCCGGTGCCACCCAGGAAGGTCACGAACATATATTCCTGCCCGTTCGAGTTGGTCCACATGATGTCTTCACCAACCATCTGCCCCTGCGTGTCCAGACAAGTAAAGCCCGACATCACCGGCGCACCGCCCGCATCGGGGGACAGCCCGACCTCGGCTAGGCTGCAGGACGGATCCAGCCCCGTGGCATAAAGTCGGCCGCTGGGGCTGTAATAAAGATGGTGCAGCGGATGCACCATCTCGGGCTGTTCTACCTCACTGAGGATCTCTCCGAACCGCTCCGATTCCGGGTCCAGTTCGATGACTGCAATGCTGTGGCTGGTGTCCAGCGTCGGCAGCCCGCGCAATAGCACCATGCCCTGACTTTCCTCGCGGTCCTGTGCCAGCACCGGAGACAGGCCCGCCAGGATCAGGCCCGTGGCGATCAGAATGCTTTGTTTTTAACGAATGAGTTTTATGACTTACCCCCTTATGATGAAACTGAGTGACATTTCAAAATGGGATGCGCCGCGCTCATCGTTTTATCATTTTCCGGGTATTGCACCAAACCTGCGCCTCCTCCGAATGAAGTGTTGACGGAGGGGGCTTTCCTCACCCAATGTCGTGGCACTCAGACGATGGGGAACTGAAGCTGTGACAGCCAACCTTCGACAACCGATGATGCGTCGCGAAACCGGGTGCGATCTGGTCGCCTGACCTGCGGGGAACAGTCCGTTTTCACCTGACCCGCCTTCGGGTCTGTTCCACCCTTGCAGGCTGATACCCTTATGAATCAAACAGTTGGATTGCGCATGGCAATCGACATCGGCGGTACGTTCACCGATACCGTCCTGCTGGACAACGCGTCTCGGGTGGTGGCGACAACCAAAACGCCCACCACGCCGCATCGCCCCGCCCTTGGCGCGGTTGCTGGCGCCTCGCATGTGTTAAAGGCCGCTGGTGCCGACTGGCATCAGGTGACCGGGTTCATCCACGGCACCACGCTGGCCACCAATGCCCTGATCGAACGCCGCGGGGCCGACACGGCCACGATCACCACACGCGGATTCCGCGATATCCTCGAAATCGCGTATGAGCGGCGCTACAGCCAGTATGCCATCGATCTGGTCAAACCCGACCTGATCGTGCCGCGCACCCGATCGCTGACCATCGGCGGGCGCATGGACGCCAGCGGGCAAGAGCTGGAGCCGCTGGACAAAGCCGGCATCGCGCCTTTGGTCGCTGAACTGAGGGCGCTTGAGGTTAAGGCCGTCGCCATCTGCCTGTTGCACGCTTATGCCAACCCGGCGCATGAGCTGGCGCTGCGCGAACTGCTGGCGCAGCACATGCCAGACCTGGTCATCTCGCTCAGCCACGAGGTCAGCCCCGAGGCGCGCGAGTTCGACCGGCTTTGTACCACGATTGCCAACGCCTATGTGCAGCCCTTGATGGCCGGGTATCTGCAGGATTTTGAGACTCGGTTCCGGCAGATGGGACTGACCTGCCCGATCCTGATGATGACGGCGGGGGGCGGCATGACCACGCTGGATACCGCGGCCCGGCTGCCCATCCGTCTGGTGGAATCCGGCCCGGCCGGGGGGGCCGTTCTGGCCGCCCGCATCGCCGAGGCCACGGGTGAGGCCGAAGTGCTGTCCTTCGATATGGGCGGCACCACCGCCAAGCTGTGCCTGATCGACGACTATCGCCCGCAGACCGCGCGCAAGTTCGAAATCTCGCGGGCCGAGCGTTTCATCAAGGGATCAGGGATGCCGGTGCGCATCCCAGTGATCGAGATGATCGAGATCGGAGCGGGGGGCGGCTCGATCGCCAGCGTGGATCGTCTGGGCCGCATTCAGGTTGGGCCGCACAGCGCGGGATCAGACCCCGGCCCCGCAGCTTTTGGCAAGGGTGGTGACAAACCCACGGTCACGGATGCCGATCTGACGCTGGGCCTGATCGAGCCGGGGCGTTTTGCCGAAGGGCGGCTGCGGATTGATCCGGATGCCGCCACGCAAGCGATGGTGCAGGATGTGGGTGACCCGCTGAGCCTCAGCCCCGGTCTGGCCGCTTTTGCGGTCAGTGAGATTGTCGATGAAAGCATGGCCAGCGCAGGCCGGATGCACGCGGTCGAAGCCGGCAAGGACCTAAGCAATCGGTTGATGATCGCGTTTGGCGGCAACGGCCCGCTGCACGCCACCCGCGTGGCCCGACGCGCCCAGATGCGGCGGGTGCTGATCCCGCGTGATCCGGGTGTGGGTTCGGCGGTCGGCTTCCTGTTTGCGCCCGTATCGTATGAGGTCATCCGTTCACGCTATGCCCGGCTGGACGGTCTGGATATCGACGGGCTGAACCGGTTCTTCGGCGCCATGCAGACCGAGGCGGAACAGGTCGTCCGCGCCGGCGCACCTGAAGGCGCGTTGCTGCAACGTCGGGTCGCATACATGCGGTATCACGGGCAAGGTCACGAGATCGAAATCCGCCTGCCCGACCGGGCTTTGGCCGCTACGGACCTTGACGCTTTGCGCGGGGCCTTTGAAACGGAATACAGCCACCAGTTCAGCCGGATCGTGCCCGGCATGACCATCGAAATCCTGAATTGGGGGCTGTCCGTCTCATCCCCTGCCCCCGCACCTGAGCGCTGTCCTGACAGCCCGGCGGAACACGCCGCCATGGCAACCGAACACCGCCAGGTCCTGTGCGACGTCACCGGCGCGTGGCGTCCTGCGGGCGTGTTCAACCGCTCTGACCTGGCACCCGGCGCAGCCCTCAACGGACCGGCGCTGATCGTCGAGGCCCAAACGACCACATTCGTCAGCGCCGATTTCAGCGCCACCCTGGACGGCCAAGGCAACATCTGGCTGACACGGCAAGAGGAGGTCCAGCCATGATCCAATCAGATACACGCCTGCAGGTGATGTGGAACCGCCTTCTGGCCGTGGTCGAGGAACAGGGACAAGCGCTGATCCGCGCCGCCTTCAGCCCGATCGTGCGCGAATGCGGCGATATCTCGGCCGGGATATTCGATGCGCAAGGCCGGATGCTGGCGCAGGCCGTCACCGGCACCCCCGGGCATATCAACACCATGGCGGAGGCGGTCAAAACCCTGTGCGCGCGCTTTGCCCAAAGCGACATGAAACCCGGCGACATCTACATGACCAACGACCCGTGGATCGCCTCGGGGCACCTGAACGACTTTCTGCTGATGATGCCGGTGTTTTTTCAGGACACGGTGATCGGCTACACCGCCTGCACCTCGCATCTGGTCGATCTGGGCGGGTTGGGCATGGGACCCGAAGGCTCGGACATCTATGACGAAGGCCTGCTGATCCCGCCCTGCAAACTGGTCAGTCAAGGCGAAGTCAACGCGCTGCTGCTGGACATCGTCAAAGCCAACTCACGTGAGCCTATCGCCAACGAAGGCGACATCTATGCCCTGATCGCCTGTTGCGAGGCCGGGTCCACGCGGCTGGTGCAGATGCTGCAGGAATTCGATCTCACTGATCTGAATGCGCTGGCCGACTACATCATCGACACTTCCAATCGCGGCACTCTGGACGCCATCGCTGCTCTGCCCAAGGGCACGTGGCACCATGTGCTGAAGGTCGATGGCTATGATGAAGAGATCGAACTGCACGCCGCTCTTACCATCGCAGATGACCACCTGCTGTTGGATTTCGACGGCACCGCGGCCTGTATCGGCAAGGGAATCAACGTGCCGCTGAACTATGCCACGGCCTATTCCGTTTTTGCCCTGCGCTGCATCATCGGGGCGGATATCCCGAACAATGCGGGCTCGCTCAATCCGTTTCGGGTGACCGGCCCCGAGGGCTGTATTCTGAACGCGCAGCCCCCTGCCCCAGTCGCAATGCGACACACGCTGGGGCAGATGACACCTGATCTGGTTTATGGCTGCCTGTCGCAGGCCCTGCCCGACAGGGTCCCGGCCGAGGGGTCCTCGTGCATGTACGACCTGCCCCTGCGCCACGCGCCCGAGGCGGTTGACCGCGGCGATGACCTGTTTGCGCTGGAGCTTGTGTTCAACGGCGGCACCGGCGCTCGACCCCGGCTGGATGGTCTGTCGGCCACGGCTTTTCCCAGCGGCGTCTGGGGCAGTCAGGTCGAAATCACCGAGGCCGTCGCGCCGGTGCTGTTTCACCGTCGCGAGTTACGACCGGATTCGGGCGGTGCCGGGCGTCAGCGGGGCGGTTTGGGGCAGCAGATTGAACTCAGCGCATCCAAGGATCAGGACTTGATGCTGTTCCTGTCGGTCGAGCGGATCAAGAACCCCGCCAAGGGCCGTGACGGCGGGTCGGACGGCGCGCCCGGACGTATCACCGTGCAGCCCGGCAACCGCCAACTGCCCGGCAAAGGTGAGGTTCGGATCAAAGCCGGTGAAACGCTGATGTTCGAAACGCCCGGTGGCGGTGGGTTCGGTCGGCCTGAGGAACGCTCGGACGACGCGGTGCAAAACGACCTTCGCGCAGGCCTGATCACTCAGGACATGGCCCGGACCCAATACCGGAGGCAGACATGACCCGCCCGCACCCACATATCGCGCGCATGTCGCCCTATGCGCTGGCTGACCTGAGCACGCCCGAGGGCAAATCCCTGATTTCGCTTTCCCAGAACGAGAGCCTTCGCCCGCCCAGCCCCAAGGCGATCGGGGCGGCGGCGCAGGCCATGGGGACGTCGATGCTGTATCCCGATCCGGACTGGACGGACCTGCGAAACACCTTGGCAGATCTGCACGGGATCGATGCGGATGGGATTTTGTGCGGCAACGGATCGCTTGACCTGATCGGCTGCCTTGCCCGCGTGTTTTCGGGGCCTGAACGGGCGGTGCTGGCCCCGGCCCATGCCTACCCGTTCTTTCAGACGGCGGCGCGCATGGCCGATGCGCGGTTAGATACCGCCCGGGAAAGGGATGTCACCGTCAGCGTTGATGCTCTGTTGGCGGCGGTCCAACCGGACACCGGGATCGTCTTTGTCGCGAACCCGGGCAACCCGACCGGAACGCGCATCCCGAAATCCGACCTCATCCGCCTGCGGCAAGGTCTGCGGCCCGACATCCTGCTGGTGATCGACGAGGCCTATGGTGAATTTTCAGACCACCTGGGCGAGCGGTGTTTCGATATGGTCGCCGAGGGCAACACGGTCGTTTTGCGCACCTTTTCAAAGGCCTATGGCATGGCCGGGTTCCGCGTCGGTTGGGGGCTGTTCCCGCCGGGCATAGCAGGGCAACTGCGTAAAGTTATGAACCCGAACAACATTCCCGCCAGCGCGCAAATCGCTGCAACGGCGGCGGTGCGAGACGACGCCTATATGCGGGAGACTTGCGAGATTACGGCTGCTCTGCGCGAACAGGCGGCAACCAGCCTGAGGGACGCAGGATTCGCCCCTTACCCCAGTTTTACCAACTTCCTGCTGTTGAACATGGACAGCCCCAAGGCCGCGGCAAGTGCCGACCGAAAGCTGCGCTCCGAAGGCGTCTTCCTGCGCCCGCAGGGCGGCGCGGGCCTGCCGCATACACTGCGCATGACCGTCGGGTCACTGGATGCAATGAACACAGCAATAGACATCCTGACACAATGGAAACAGGAGGGTCAGCTATGAGCACGTCCCGAGGCCGCGCCCGGTTCGGGGTACTTGTCCCTTTTACCAATACCAATCTTGAACCCGATCTGGCGTTGATGGCCCCGCCGGGTGTTTCGCTGCACGTGGCCCGAATGGGCGGGTATGATGAAGATGAGATCCCGGACGAGGCCCAAATGCACGATCTTGGGGCCACCGATCTTGACGCCCCCCTGCGCCTGCTGATGGGTGCAAAGCCGGATGTGGTCCTATACGGATGCACCTCGGCCACCCTGACCCACGGTCCGGAATTCGACCGCGAACTGGCCATCCGGATCAGCGCCGCAATCGGTGCCAGAACGGTCACTGCGGCCGGGGCTTTGGTTCATGCTCTGACCACGCTCGGCGCCCGGCGTATCGGGTTCGCCTCGCCCTATGTTCCAGCAATCAACGACATGGCGATCGGATTTCTGGCCAAGCTGGGGTTCGAGACCATCCAGCGCTCCGAGGTGAACGAGGCACTGGACAACGAAGGCCAGGGCGCATTGGGCCCCGAGGCGGTTTTCGAGTTGGGCCGCGCGGCGGATCACCCCGAGGCCGACGCGCTGGTTCTGTCTTGCACTGACATGCGCAGTGTCGAGGCTCTGGCCCAGCTTGAGGAGACGGTCGGCAAACCCGTGATCAGCTCAAATCAGGCGATGCTGTTTCAGGCGCTGCAACTGTTGGATATCAAAGAGCCCGTCTCAGGGTTCGGGCAACTGTTGGAAAGGCCGAGGTAAAACGTCCCTGAAGGCGCGGTTAAGGAGTCCCAAATCCGCGCCTCGAATCCCTCACGCCTGAACGGCCTTCATAAACCGGTCGCGGATCACCACCGGGTCCATGGTGATCGGTGGCATCTTGGCGTTGCCGCCTTCGCACTTGCTGACGATCACGGTCATCTGCCTGGCATCCAGCGCCTTTTGCAGCACGCGGCCAGTGTCTTCGGCGGGGCATTCGATCACCCGGTCGCAGCCCGCAGCCTCAGCCATTTTCGCCAGCGAGGTTTTCCGCCCCGCATAGGTCGGCTGATCCCCGGTCGACCCGTAAGAGCCGTTGTCGATGATCAGCAGGATATAATTGTCGGCCACGTTGTTCGCTATGGTCGGCAGTGTGCCCAGGTTGGTCAGAATGGATCCATCCCCGTCGATCACGATCACCGGCTTCGGCTGCGACAAGGCCAGCCCAAGCCCGATAGACGAGGCCAGACCCATCGTACCCAGCATGTAGAAATTAGTGGGCCGGTCATCGATGGCGTGCAGTTCCTGACTGGGGATGCCGATATTGCAGACAACCAGTTGATCACGCAGGATCGGGGCGATTTCCTTAAGGATTTCAGAACGGATCATTGGTCGCCATAGCCTCCCCAGAAATTGGCGTCGGTCAGGATGGCAACCGGCTTGTTGCACATGAAGGTGTATTTCAGGATCGCATCCAGCTCGGCGACATCCGATTGGTGATGAAAATGGTAGGTCGGGATGTTCAGCTGCGCCAGCAGGGCCTTGGTGTGCACCGCCATTTCCACCTGACAGGCGATGGGTTCGCGCAGCTCTCCGCGATAGGAAATCAGCATGGGCAGCGGCATCCGGTAATACTGGATCAGCGTCGCCAGCGCGTTGATCGTCACACCGATGGCGGTGTTCTGCATGATGATGGCGGGGCGCTTGCCACCCATCCATGCCCCCGCACACAGACCCATGCCCTCGTCTTCCTTGTTCGAGGGGATGTGATAGATACCATCGCGATTGTCGATTTCATCGATGACCCCGGCCAGTTGTTTGCACGGCACAGTGGTGACAAACGAGATTTCGTTTGCGACCAGATCATCGGTGATCTTCCTGTCTATGTTCATAAACCGTCAGTCCGTCCTGCTTGGGGCGCCTAGGGCGCGATTTTGGGTTCAGATCCTGCGATGCACATGCACGGCGCATCCGGCGTGGCGGACCACACGCGACGCGGTCGAGCCCAGGAAATAGTCGCTGAGGCCCGGCTTGTGCGAGCCGATAACGATGCAGTCAAAATCGTTGTGGTTGGCAAAGTCGATGATGGTCCGGGCGGTATGACCCTTGACGATCTCGGGTTGAATGCCCTCCAGTTCCTCGGTCTTTTTGCGCAGTAAATTGGTCGCCGCGCGAAACCCGTCGGCCACTGCGCCCTTATCCAGATAGGCACTGACCGAGCCCTGCGGCATCTCGTAGACATGCAGCGCAATAATTTCGCTGTCCTCTGCCGAAAGCGCCCGGGCCACTTCCAGCGTGTGCTGCGAAATGCCGTGATCCAGCGCCATGGGAACAAGAATTTTCTTATACATGGGTCCCTCCGTTTCTGCCGGGCCATGGCCCACAGACGGCCGTTAAAATGGCCTGTGCTGTCTGCCGGAAATTCTCGACCGTAAGTGTATACGGTGCCGAAAAAAGTGATTTCCCGCAAGATATTGCGGCATGATTCTGGCCCAAAGCACCCCTGCAGTCTGGCTGAAGGGCATCCGGTGCTCACCCATCTGCGCGCAGGTCAAACTGCTCATCCGGGAAATACTTGGCCAGACGCACATCCGCGGCGCGGGCGTGACCTTCCATCCCCTCAAGCCGGGAAATGCGGGCGGTGGCAACAGCGACGGGTTTCGATCCTTCCCGCGTGGCCCGCTGCCAGGTGACGATCTTCATGTATTTGTGCACACTCAACCCTCCGGTATAGCTGGCCGCGCCCGAGGTCGGCAGAACGTGGTTGGTGCCGGTCGCCTTGTCACCATAAGATACGGTGGTCTCTTCCCCCAGAAACAACGACCCATAACAGGTCAGCCGGCCCAGCCACCAATCCAGGTCCTCGGCCTGAACGGTCAGATGCTCGGGCGCGTATTCATCGGAACAGGCGGCCATTTCCTCACGATCCGAACAGACGATCACCTCGGCATAGTCGCGCCACGCGGCGGCGGCGTTTTCGCGGTTCAACTCGGGCAGATCGTCGATGAGCACTGGCACCAGGTTCAACACATTTTGCGCCAGCCCCCTGTCATCAGTCACCAGCCAGACAGGCGAGTTATACCCATGCTCGGCCTGACTGACCAAATCGGTGGCCACCACATGCGCATCCGCACTCCTGTCGGCAAGGATCAAGCTATCGGTGGGGCCCGCGATCATGTCGATGCCAACCTTGCCGTAGAGAATGCGTTTGGCTTCGGCCACAAACTGATTGCCCGGCCCCACAAGAATATTGGCGCGCGGCAGGCCGAACAGGCCATAGGTCATCGCCGCCACACCCTGCACCCCACCTATGGCCAGAATGCTGTCGGCCCCGCAAATATGCGCGGCATAGACAATCGCGGGCGCAACCCCCTCGCCCGGGCGCGGCGGGGAACAGGCGGTGATGTGGCGGCACCCGGCGACCTTGGCGGTTGTGACTGTCATGATCGCGCTGGCGATGTGGCTATAACGCCCTCCGGGCACATAGCAGCCCGCCGCGCCCACCGGGATTGCCTTTTGACCGGCAACGAACCCCGGAACAATCTCGGTCTGCACATCGGCCACGGTTGCCTTCTGTGTTTCGGCAAAGCGGCGCACATTGTCATGGGCAAAGCGGATATCGGCCTTCAGCTTTTCCGGAACCTTTGCGATGGCGGCGCAAATCTCGTCCTGCGTCATCAGGACATTGCCGTCGAACTTGTCAAACTTGGCAGCATATTCCAGCGCCTTGGCATCGCCGCCCGCCTCGATATCGGCAAGGATGGTCCTGACCGTATCATGCACCTCTGAGGCATGGGATTGCGCCGTCAAAGTCGCTTTTTTCAAATAGTCACGAGGCATGGGCAGCGGTTCCTATTCTCTGGCCTTTTTCCCGGAATCGACTCACCGAGATTTGTAAGCGCTTACATCAAAAATGCAAGCGCTTACATTTTCACTTTTCTTAAGTTTCACTTGAGCTTAGACTTATTGACAAAAGCAAATCTCAGGTTTGAAAATGCCGAAACTTCGATCCGCGCCCACACTGGATGATGTCGCCAGGCTGGCAGGCGTTTCGACAGCGACCGTGTCGCGCTGTCTGAATGATCCCGACCGGGTGGTCGAGGCGACGCGTCAGCGCGTTCTGTCGGCGGTGGACAGGCTGGGATACACGCCGAACTTTGCCGCGCGGGTGATGGCAGCCAAGCGGAGCTGGACGATCGGCGCGATCATTCCCACCATGGAGAACGCAATTTTCGCACGCGGCCTGCAAGCTTTTCAGGAAGAACTGCATCAACGCGGTTATACGCTGCTGGTTTCCAGCTCGGCCTACGACCCCGACCTTGAACAAGATCAGATACGGACTCTGGTCGCGCGCGGTGCAGATGGGCTGCTGCTGATCGGGCATGACCGAAGCCCCAAGATTTGCAAGGACCTCGCGCGCCGCAACATCCCGGTAATGACCGCATGGTCCTTTCTGGCGGATGCGCAGGTTGCCTCGGTCGGTTTCGACAATCGCGCGGCGATGGCGGAACTGGCAAACCGCGTGATCGGGCTGGGCCATCAGCGGATCGGAGTGATTTCCGGCATCACCGCAGGCAATGATCGCGCACGTCTGCGGGTCGAAGGAATACGGGACGCGGTCCAGCACAGCGGGCTTTCCCCGTCGGATCTGACGATCCTCGAAACCCCCTATCAGATCGAAAACGGCGCCAATACCTTTTCCAAGCTGATGTCGCAGGACGCTCGCCCCACAGCGATACTGTGCGGCAACGACGTTCTGGCGGTCGGCGCGCTGCATCGGGCGCGTGAGATGGGATTAAATGTGCCCAAGGATGTTTCAGTCACCGGGTTTGACGATATCGAGCTGGCCCAGGTCGCCACCCCTGCGCTGACCACCGTGCATGTGCCGCACCGGGAAATGGGCCGCCGGGCCGCATTGGAACTGGTCGATATGCTGGAAAACCAGACCCCAGGCACCGGCACGCGGCTGAACACGCATATTGTCGAGCGTCAATCCCTCGGACCACCGTCCAGCGCCTAGGCGGCCTCAGCCTCCATGGTGCGAAAGTCATCCCTTAACCAGGGATGCGCCTCGCACATCGGGTCGGTGAAATGCTGCCGGATCAGCTTTGTCATCACCTTCTGGATCAGCTTCGAAGTCGTCTCGGGGTACACCTCGGTCGTGAACAGGGACACTGTTCGCACAAAGTTGCGCCCCGGGAACGGAAGCGCCCGGACGCTGTCATGGAACCTCTGCGCGCGATGGAAACAGGCGGCGGTCGTGATCGCCCAGCCGCTGCCCTCGGCGACCAGACCGATGATCGAGTGGTTGCACTCCATCTCAAAGCGGTTGGGCAGGTTGTACTTGCTGCGGGTCAGTTGAATTTCGACCTGCTTGCCGATCATGAAGTCCCGCGAATAGCGCAGCAGGGGCAATTCCGCATCCGGTTTCAGCAGGTCTTCGGGTTCGCCGCTGAACGTGCTGGGCAGGATCACGATAAACGGATCGCGCATCAGCGGGTATTCGATCAGGCCGTCAGTCCGTTCCGAGGGGCGCGTGGCGACCCCGGCATCCAGCTTATGTTCCTGCAGATTGGTGAGGATCTCGTGGCTGGGGCGCGTGTAGTGGCGAAAGCTGCAACGCGGAAGAGCGTGCGCCAGAAAGCGGAACAGGTCAGGCGCGATCTGATTGTCGAAATCGTCGATCAGGGCCAGCCGCAAGTCTGTCGCGTGCTTCCAGTTGCCGGAACGGATTTCGGCCTCGCCCCGTTTCAGCACCGTCAACCCGTCACGGACATAGCGCGCAAACACCTCGCCCGCCGGGGTCAACCCCATCGGGCGGCGCCCGTGGTCAACCAGGTCAACGCCCAGCGCGCCCTCAAGACTGCGCAAATGGTTCGAGACTGTGCTGATCGACAGCCCCGTTTCCGACGCGACCTGTTGGATCGAACCCGACTTGGCAACCAACCGAAAGACTTCCAGCCAGCGAAGGCTCAGAGATTTGGACACCGTGCACCCGTTGTTTCGGTTTCCTCGAAACAACCCAAGCAAAGAATGGAGCAAACGGCAATGGGGAAGTTAGCCAGGGGATTACGCTCTTATACGTTCAAAACCCGGATCATAAGGTGACCGAGGGATAACCGTCACGCGCACGCCCTGACCGCAACAATCCAATTCCATTTCAGTTCCGATATCGGCCAGACCGGGCTGCACAAAGCCATGCGCAAGGTTCAGGCCGGTACGATGCCCCCAGTCCCCCGAGGTAATCGTGCCCACAACTCGTTCACTCTGCATCAACGACGCCCCGGGATGGGCAGGTTGCTGCGTAGCGTGGACTTGCAACACGACCAGCTTTTTGCGTGCCCCTACGGCCTGTCGCTTCAACACGGCATCCCGTCCGATGAAATCGCCCTTTTCCAGCTTCACAAAGCGGTCGAGACCGGTTTCGAAAGGATCAAATTCAGTAATCAGGTCTGCTTTCCAATGCAGAAAACTCTTCTCCATGCGCATGGATTCCACCGCCCGCGAACCGAACAGTTTCAGCCCAAGGACCTCTCCGGCCTGCCGCAACGCCAGATAAGCAGCGTAAAGCGAGGCGTTGGGGACATGGATTTCATAGGCCAGCTCACCCGAGAAACTGACGCCCATCACTGTCGCCGGAGCGATCCCGACGAAACACTCGCGCACACTGAGCCACGGGAAAGCCTCAGCCGACCAGTCGCCGCGCGCACAGGCGGACAAGACATTGCGCGCGTTGGGCCCGGCCAGCACCAGAATGGTCTGGTCGTTGGTCAGACTGCGCAGGTGCACGTCTTCGTCGGCCCGCAAGTGCTGGGTCAGCCAGTCCATGTCATGGAACTCGCTGGCCGCGGCGGACCCGTACCACAGCCGATGCGGACCCCGGTCGCTGGCGGGCAGGTTGGCGACAGTCGCCTCGGCCTTGACCATACCGTGATGGTTCAGCAGATAGCCCAGCCCGACCCGACCATCGCGCCGCGTGACCATGCCGCAGAACATCCGATCCAAAAAGGTGTGCCGGTCCGCGCCTGTGATCTCAATCCGGTTGAACCCGTTCACCTCGGCCAGCCCGACGCCGTTCTGAACATTGGCGACCTCAGCCGCGACCAGATCGAATGTTTCGTCAAAATCGAAACTGAGGGACGGCGAGAAATCAGGGGTGGGCTTGATGTATTCCACCCTCTCCCACCCATTGACCACGGTGAACTCCGCACCCTCAGCGGCCAGAACGGGGGTCAGAGGCGTTGTCTTCGCCGGTCGTCCTGCAGGGCGGTGTTCGTGCGGGAAGTGAAAGCGAAATTCGTTCTGATAGTCTTCGATGGCCTTCAGCGACGTCAGCTCCACATTCGCATGGCCGGTGAACCGCCGCGGATCGAGGCACCACGTGTCATAGCACGCCTCACCATGCACAATCTGCTGGGCCAGCAGCCAGCCGTGACCGCCGCCCTCGCCCAACCCGGCGCGCAGGCCAATAATGCAGAACGCATTGCGCTTGCCGGGGATTGGCCCGACCAAAGGCGCACCGTCGATCGTATAAGTGATAGGCCCGTTGACGACCGTGTGGACCCCGACCTCCATCAGCGCGGGCATGCGGGCAAATGCGCCCTCCAGCACATCGGTCACCCGGTCCAGATCATCCGGGCACAGGGCGTTGACGAAATTCGGGTCAATCCCGTCCATACCCCATGTCTTGCAGTCCTGTTCATAGAACCCCAGCAGCAAACCGTTCTTTTCCTGTCGGCAATAGTAGTCGCTGATCGGGCACCGCAGCAGAGGCATCCTGTGGCCCGCATCCCGAATGGCAGGGATCTCTTCGGTCAGAAAATACTGGTGCTCCATGGACGCGACCGGATGGTGCACCCCCATCATCGCGCCGACCTCGTTCACCCGGTACCCGCAGGCATTCACAACGATATCGCAGTCGATATCGCCATGTTCGGTGCGAACAGTCCAGGTATCGTCGCTGTACTGGCTCAGACCGACGACCGGTGTATTTCGGTAAACCTCAGCCCCGGCCTTGCGCGCCCGACGCGCCAGCGCCTGACACAGCTGCGCCGGGTCGATGTCGCCATCCATCGGGTCCCACAGCCCGCCGATCAGGTTCTCGGTCGAGATCAGCGGATGGCGGCGGGCGCATTCTTCGGCGTCGATCACCTCGAACTGCACATCCATCCCGCGCGCCATCGAGGCAAAATGGCGATACCCCTGCATCTGCGCCTCGGTATTCGCCAGACGGATTCCGCCGTCTCCGTGGTGGTAATTGATCGGATAGTCCGGGTCTTCGGCCAGGTCCTTGTACAGTTGGATCGAGTGCGATTTCAAACCGACCATCGTCTGGTTCATGCCGAAATTCGTCACCTGCGCCGCAGAATGCCATGTCGTGCCCGAGGTCAGCTCGTTGCGCTCGACCAGAACCACATCTGACCACCCCTCCTGCGTCAGGTGATACAGCGTTGAACACCCAGCAATCCCGCCCCCGATAACAACAACTTTGGTGCGCGATTTCATTGGCTCTGCTCCGTTTGGTCCGGAACAAGTCTTGCGTAAGAACGGGTTGAGCCGACAATAGGGGCAATGACTGTATGGAAAAATCGAAACTGCTTTTGAGGTTTCTGAAATTCGCAGTTCCCCTTTGCCGCGGGGCAGAGTCGCCGCTTAGTGTGCCCGAAGGGAGAGCGGGAAAGGAGCGGCATGTCCTTGGAAGGTGGCAAACGAAGCGGTCGGCAGGCCAGGCACGCCCAGCGCGCGGCCAAACCTGTAGTCGACCCCTGCCCGCCCGGCCAGAAAGGGGGGGCGCTCAATCCTCTGTCCCCAACTGAACTTGAGCAAATCTACGACACCGCCCTGCGCCTGCTCCAGACGCTGGGCATGGGCAATGTGCCCGACCGTTTGGCCGCTGACTTGCGGGCGTCGGGCGCCCAGCCGGGAGAACAGGACCGGCTGGTTTTCCCACGCGAAATGGTGGAACGGTTGATCAGGTCCGCTGCCAAGACATTCACGTTCCACGGCCGCGACGAAACCCGTTCGATCGAGGTTGGCGGTGATCGCGTCTTTTTTGGTACCGGAGGCGCGGCCGTGCAGACGCTGGACCTCGACAGCGGGCTTTACCGGCCGTCCACACTGGTCGATCTGCATGACTTCACCCGATTGCAGGATACGCTGGCCAATGTCAGCTGGTTTACCCGTTGCTGCGTGGCGACCGATGTGCCCGATGTGCGCGATCTGGACATCAACACGGCCTATGCGCTGGTGCGCAACACGACCAAACCGGTGGCCTCCTCGTTCACGCTGGCCGAAAACGTCGCGCCCATTGTCGAAATGCTGGATATCGTGGCCGGGGGACCGGGCGAGTTTGCCAAGCGGCCCTTTCTGAAGGCCCATATCAGCCCGGTTATTTCTCCGCTGCGCTATGGTGAAGATGCGGTGGACGTGGTCTATGAATGCGTTGCCCACAACATTCCCATGTCCTGCATTACCGCAGCGCAGGCCGGGGCCACTGCCCCGGCGACCCTGGCCGGGTTTCTGGCGCAGTCTCTGGCCGAAACGCTGGCCAGCCTTGTCATGGTCAACGCGATCCAGCCCGGTTTTCCGATGGTGTTTTCCAACTGGCCGTTCATCGTGGACCTACGCACGGGGTCCTTTGCCGGGGGCAGCGGGGAAACCGCCATCCTGAACGCCGCCTCGGCGCAGATTACCAACTGGCTGGGCCTGCCCTCGGGCGTGGCCGCGTCGATGACCGACGCCAAAGCCATAGACGCGCAATACGGGGCCGAGAAGGCGATGACCTCTCTGGCCGCCGCGCTGGCCGGGGGCAACCTGATCTATGAAAGCTCGGGCATGACGGCGTCGCTGCTGGGGGCCAGTTTCGAAGCGTTTGTTCTGGACGACGAAATGCACTCTCACACCTATCGGGTCTTGCGAGGGATCGAAGTGACCCAAGAGAATCTGGGCTTTGACGCGATCTGCCAGTCGGTTCTGGGGGACGGCCATTTCCTTGGCAGCACCCATACTTATGAGGCGATGGAGCGGGATTACTTCTACCCTTCCCTCGCCGACAGGAACGAGCCGCGCACATGGGAAGAGGAAGGTGCAATCGACGCGTGGTCCGCCGCGCGCGCAAAGGCCAAAGAGGTTCTGGCCACCCATCACCCGGCATACCTGACACCTGAACAGGACGTCGAAATCCGCAAACGCTTTCGCATCCTGATCTGACGGCGCCGACCCATTCCCAAGTCTCGAAACTGCCACTAGGCTTGCGCCAGAACCAGAAGGGGGAACCACATGACCAATTCGTTTTTTCAACCGGTCTCGGCGATGGAGCTGGCCCGCTTCGCCGGCATCCCCACCTTCATGCGCCTGCCCAGCATGACACTGGATCACGACCGCATTGCCGAGGTTGATCTGGGTCTGGTCGGCATCCCATGGGACGGTGGCACCACCAACCGCCCCGGCGCCCGGCACGGGCCGCGCCAGTTGCGGGATTACTCGACGATGATCCGCGCGATGAACCCGGTGACCGGGGTTGCGCCCTTTTCGCTGCTCAATTGCGCCGATCTGGGGGATGTGGCGCCGAACCCGGTGGATATTCAGGATACGTTGGAGCGGGTGACCAGCTTCTACACTGACCTGACAGCGCGCGGCATCACTCCGCTGACCGCTGGGGGCGACCACCTAACAACTTTGCCCGTCCTGCGCGCACTGGCCAAATCCGGCCCGCTGGGGTTGATCCAGTTCGACAGCCACACCGATCTTTTCGACACCTATTTCGGAGGCCACAAATTCACCCACGGCACCCCCTTCCGCCGCGCGGTCGAGGAAGGGCTGGTGGATCCCAAACGCTTTGTGCAGGTCGGCATTCGCGGCACCGCCTACAACACCGAAGACATAGCATGGGGCGAGGCACAGGGCATCCGCGTCATCCGGATCGAGGAGCTGTTCGACCGCGGTATCAATGACGTGATGGCCGAAGTGCGCAACATCGTTGGCACCGCGCCCACCTATTGCACCTATGACATCGACTTTGTGGACCCGACCTACGCCCCCGGCACCGGCACGCCCGAAATAGGCGGGCCTAACAGCTTTCAGGCGCAGCAGGTCATTCGCCAGATGGCGGGCATCAATCTAGTTGGGGCCGATCTGGTCGAGGTCGCGCCGCCCTTCGATCCCGAGGGCGGCACAGCGTGGCTGGGCATCTCGCTGATGTTCGAACTGCTCTGCGTGTTGGCGCAGGCCGTGGATGCGCGGCGCTAACTGACGTTTTCCGCGATCATCGAGATCATCTCGAACATCACCGCCGCCGCCGTCAGGGCGGTGATGTTGTTCGGGCTGTCCTTGGTGGGCATCATGCAGACGACATCTCCGCCCACGATATTCAGACCCCGCGCAGCCCGCAGAATGCCGACCGCCTCGTCAATGTCGAACCCTTTCTCGCCGGGTTCCAGATTGGACACGGCAGGCGCGACGGTTGGGTCGAGGCAATCCAGATCGAAGGTGATATAGACCGGCCGGTCACCCAGAACCTCGCGCGTCTGCGCCACCACGTCCTTTAGCCCGCGCTGACGGAACTCGCGCATGGTGACGATGTTATAGCCATAGTCATAGGAGGGCTGCAGCCAGTCCAGACTGCGCGGATGCCCCCGCAGTCCGATCTGCATTGAACGCGTCGGGTCGACCTGGCCCTGATCGGCCAGATAGGCTCCCCAATGGGCCGCCGATTTCTTGGCGCCCAGAAAGTGGTCAACTTTGGTGAACACATCCGTATGCGCGTCCAGATGCAGGAAACTGACCGGCTCTCCACCCGCCAGCTTGCCATTGCCCAGCGCCTGCACGATCCCTCCAGTGATCGAATGGTCACCTCCGACAGATACCGGCCGCGCACCTGCCGCGTCGATATCGTTGTAAAAGGCCGTGATGCGTTCGATGCAGTCTTCGTTGTCGTTCGCACGCGGAAACGGCACATCGCCCACATCGGCAATCCGCGCGCTGTTCCACGGATCGATCCCGAACACCGAATGCACCCTGCGCTGCACCGCCGAGACATGGCGCAAGGCGCGGGGGCCCAGATGCTGATCCCGCTCGGTCGTGCCGTTACCGGTTGAATGAGGCACGCCCACCAGCGCGATGTCTTTCCCCTCGGGCCCCTCATTAGGACAGCGGAACAAGGTGGGCACGCCCCACCAATAGAGATTGTCCATCATGGACTGTTCATAGCGATCGGTCATTGACTTCCCCGGTCCAAGAAAAACGCCCCCGGCGGCAACCGGGGGCGTGTGCTTTAGATTTTCTCGTCTTCTCGCCGGAAGGCGCCCTGCACGATCCGGTCGATGACCATCGCGCAGAACAGGATGGCAAATCCACCCAACAGACCCGGACCCTTGGCCGCATATTGCAGCGCCTCAAGGATTTCCTTGCCCAGACCGCCGCCGCCGATCAGCGAGATGATCACCACCATCGACAGACACATCAGGATGGTCTGGTTCACGCCGGTCATGATCGATGGCAGGGCCAGCGGAATCTCCACATCCTTCAGCAACTGCCATTTGGAGGCCCCAAAGGCGACCGCTGCCTCTTTGATGCTTTCCGGTACACCTCGCATCCCCAGCGCGGTCAGGCGGATCACCGGCGGCATCCCAAAGATGATCGTGGCCAGAATGCCCGGCGGGTTACCGGTGCCAAAGAAGGCGATGATCGGGATCAGGTAGACGAAGGCCGGTAGTGTCTGCATCAGGTCCAGCACCGGTTCCGCCGCGCGATAGGCTCGCTGGGATTTGCCGAACCAGATGCCCAGCGGGATGCCGAACACCACACACAGCAACACCGCTGCACCGACCAGGGCTACTGTCTCCATCGCCACATCCCAATAGCCCAACAGGGCGATATAGGCGAGCGAGGACGCGGTGAAGATCGCCACGCGCGGCCCAGCCGCGCGCCACGCGGTCACGCAGATGACAAGCATCACCACCGGCCACGGCGATCCGATCAGAGCGATCGTCAAAGCATCCAGAACCGAGCGGACACCAGCGACAATGCCGTCAAACACATCGCCCCCTGCGGCGGCAGCAGCGTCGATCTGCGCCTCCATCCAATTGGCAAGGTTCGAGAAGATCGTGCCCTCGCCCTCACCCAGTATCAACGCAGACACCTCTTGTTCCGGGAAAGCATCCAGCATCGCCAGCGAGGCATTCACCGTAAACTTGTAGATGATCAGCGGCGCAATCGCGGCCACCAGAACCGCGCCCAGCACCGTGTTCCGCGTCGACCGACCACTTTCCGTACTGGTCGGATCGATCCGCCATTTCGAGTACTGCTTTTCATAGACCCGGTCCGCGTAGAACCCCTGTGCCAGCTTGAACACGAGCAGCATCAGAAGCCCGGTGATCAGGATCCCCGATGCCTCGGCCTGAGCCGCCTGAGCTTGCGCCAGACTGCTGTCTGCCGCCTTTTGGATGTTTTCAGCCAGACGGTTGAATCGGTCGATATCCGCTTGTTCGGTTGCGGCCGCTGCTCGGTCCAACAACTCGTTGGCGCGTGTCTGCTGACGTTCGGCCCGTTCGGCCAGATCGGCACCGGGGTTCCCCCAGGCGCCGCGCCCAATCTGAACCCAGGCGATGATCTCAAGGATCAGGAAGGTCCAGAACATGCCCCAGATCGCCCGAGACGCCGACCAGAACGGCCCCAGCACCGCCGCCCAGACATTGAACGTATTGGGCAATGCGCTGGTGGCATCGTGGATCTTGTGAAACGCGGTGACGTAGTAGTCACCATTCGGACCGACGAATTCGTGAATGGACTGGTCCAGTGCCTCGCGGTCGACCTCGATATCGGAGGCGGCCGTGACTTTCATTTCCATTGCTGCATCAGTCATTTTTGCCTCCCTGAATTCCGCGCAGCAGACGCGGTTTGGTCACGATACCTACGTCGCTGCCGGAATCGGTTATGACGACCGGCATGTCCGTGTTCACGGCCAGATCGATCAGCTGGTCCAGATCCGCGCCCTCATCGGCGCGCGGCGCCCCGTCGAGCGGGCCGGAATAGCTGCCCATCGGCTCCATAATCGAATGCGCCTTGACCAGTTTCAGTTTCGAGATGCCCTGCACGAACTCGCGCACATAATCATCCGCCGGGTTCATGACGATGTCCTCGGGCGTTCCGATCTGCACGATCACCCCGTCTTTCATGATGGCGATGCGGTGGCCGATGCGAATGGCCTCGTCCAGATCGTGGGTGATGAACAGCGTCGTCTTCTGCAACTGCGCCACCAGCGCCTTGAACTGGTCCTGCAGTTGCAGACGGATCAGCGGGTCAAGGGCCGAGAACGGCTCGTCCATCAGCAGGATTTCCGGGTCCGATGCCAGCGCGCGGGCAATCCCGACCCGTTGCTGCATCCCGCCCGACAACTCTTTGGGCAGGCGGTCTTCATAGCCGGTCAGGTCCACCAGACCCAGCGCGTGATCCGAGACCGCCCAGCGCTTGGACTTGGACACTTTGCGAATTTCCAGCGGATAAGCCACGTTATCGCGCACCGAGCGGTGCGGCATCAGCGCCATGTGTTGAAATACCATCCCGATCTGCTGTGCCCGGATGCGACGCAGCTCGGCCTCGGAAATCTGCGACACGTCATGGCCCAGAATCTCGATTTTGCCCGAGGTCGGTTCGATCAGTCGGTTCACGTGCCGCACCAGCGTCGATTTACCCGAACCCGACAGGCCCATGATGCAGAAAATCTCGCCCCGCGGCACATCGAAGGTGGCCCCCTGGACGCCCACGACGCAATTGAATCTTTCCAGAACTTCGGGCTTTCCAATGCCTTCGTTCCGCACGGCATCCATGGCTTCTTCGGCGCGCGCGCCAAATATCTTCCATACATCCGTCAGTTTTACGACTGTTTCGGTCATACCTGTCCCTTTGATGCAAAACAGGCCGCCGGACATGTCCGACGGCCTGTCCGGTTTTCAAATCCGGTTGGCGTCAATCACTGAGACATCCAATCCAGAACAGCATCTTCGTTAGCTGCCACCCATTCCTCGGCATAGGCCGCGGGCTCTTTGCCTTCGATCACCAGCGCATAGGTCATGGCCGAGACCGTGTCGGTGTCCAGTTTCATGTTCGCCAGCAACTGGGCAACTTCGGGGAACTCATCCTCAAGGGATTTTGCATAGTGCAGGTGCAGATATGCCAAGTCCCAGGCCACACCGGCTTCGGATTTCTCAAGCCAATCCGGGTCGTCGGTGGGCTGCAACACGTTCCACTTGGACGCGTCATAGGCCGGCTCTTCCAGAATCTGCATGTCATGCAGGGCAAAGACGTAGTGCGGCGTATAGCAGAACCCGACCCACGGATCGCCCGCCTTGATGGCGTTATCGAGGTTGGCATAAGCCACCGTCTCGTCGATCTCGGTCAACTCCATCACCTGATCATAACCATAGGACTTGGCGCGGATTTTCTCGACATTGGTCGAGGCCCAACCCGGCGCACCGATCCAAACCTCGCCCTGACCGTCGCCATTGCTGTCGAACAGCGCGGCAACGTCGGGGTTGGTCAGGTCTTCGATTGAACGGATGTCGTTGGCATCCGCAGTCGCCTTGTCGACGCACATGCCCTGGAACGCCTCAACACCGTTGGGATTGAAGGCAACAGTACCTTTGTCGGTGACATAGGTATCATGCAGGTTTTTCTGGTTCGGCATCCAGACCTCGGGGTGAACATGCATGGCGCCGGAATCCATCGCCTCGAACACGATCGGATTGGTCCCATTCTGCAGCTCGACCTCAAGCCCGAGGTTCTGTTCGATCGCCACCTTCAGAATATGCGCCGTGGCATTCACCGACGGCCAGTTCGGCACGCCGATCACGATATCTGCAGCCATCGCCGGTGCGGCGACCGCCATCGATGCGCCTCCCAAAAGCGTTGCAAGTTTTTTCATCTGAAATCTCCATGTTGGTTGTCCGTGGTGCTTTTTTATGTCCTGGTTGGACGTTGGCGCACCTTGCGAACATTAGCGGGAACGCAAAACTTCCCCGTTTTCTTGGCCAGCGGCTTGCTGCGCCGGGTTGGCCAGAAAATTGAACCATGCCAGCACGCCGCCCTTCAAGAACTACATGCGACAATCCGTGCTATGCGATATTATCGTAATTTAATTTCGCTTTTTTGCAAATCGAGGCATCTTTTGAAACTCCGCGCCGATGCAGGAGATATGGCCGTCCGCACCCAAAACAGTGCCGGAATACTGGGTCGTTCTGGCAGGAACGGCGATGAAATACGACCCGCACGCCCATGCCCGGCACTATTGGTGGAATGACCGGCTAGGCCCACGCCAGCGGCAAGCGCTGTATGCGATTTGGAACATGTTGAGCGATCTATTTATTCGCCAGTTCTTTGGCATGATATGACAGCCCGAAAACACACCGGCAAAACTATGGCGGGGGCTATGCGGGCCAGTCGTTGAAGCTGTTATTTGAACCCAGCTTCGAGGCCTGTCAGATCCAGTTGCACCAGCCAAGGTCGACATACTTTTAACACATTGATTTAATTGACCTACGACCCAAAATTTGTTTTTCAAGATGTAGGAAAACGAAGGGCATAAGATGGAAACAGTTAAGGCAAAGAAGGCGTTTGAGCTCGAGAAAAAAGACGATCACGCTATTATCCACTTCAAGCCAAGCAACCGCTTTCAAACAGGGCTTACTCAGTTTGTTGGGCTGATTGCAGCTTTGTGGGTATTTGGCGGATGGATACCAGGCTTTCTTTTCGCGGTTACAAAAAAACCATATGGCGGAACTTCATATAACTGGCCAATTTTCTGGGCCGTTTGGATCATACCTGTCATCGCATTGCTCATTTGGGGCGCAAAAGTCTGGAACAACCGAACTCAGAGAGGCTCTCCAGCCTCAACAATTATTCTGCACCGAGACAGAATTGACGCCCCCGGCTGGCCCAAGCACACCTCATATGACCGCGCGGATTTGGAGACGATCTATTCCCAAGCGCCCGACACCTCTTTCACTTACAAAACTGGAAGATACACCTCTGACTACAAATCAAAAAAGCAGGCTGCTGAAAAGGAAGGTAAGATCGGCTTTTCAGTAACTGCCGACTATGGCGCGGAAAGGATTTCAATTGTGCACGAATGTCTGACCGAACAGCAGGCAGTCAGCATCAGAGACTTAATTGCTGAATGGAGAAACGATCCGTCATCGGTGATTGAAAACGAACATAATCTGTCGGCCGCTTAACTCTTTACTAGCGATTTTCAGCAAGACCGGGGCGAAAGTAACACCTCGGTCTTTTTCGCATCCGAGCAGCGCTAGAACGAGGCAACACACTTTACGGTCGGACACTACCCTTCCAGTTGAGCTAAGTGCAATTTTGCAGTCTTGTTCTTTTCCATAGCCTGTTACCCAACGCGCAACCCTGATTTGTTTCCGGGAAATCCCGCCAAACTGTCCGAAAGCCGCCACCGCGGCCATACTAGCCGCTCGAAGCAGTAGTTGCCGTTCTTTTTGAACGAAAAGGGGCCCAAATTTTCATGTGCACGCAGTTTTCACAAAAATTAAGGGCAATCAATGGGTTCGCATGAGAACGTGGTGCCCGGGGGCGGAATCGAACCACCGACACGAGGATTTTCAATCCACTGCTCTACCCCTGAGCTACCCGGGCACGGGAACGATGTTTATCGTTGGGTGGAGGCCTTCTATGACTTGCCACAGGCAGTGTCCAGAGGCTTTTTGACATTTTTTCAATGTGGGCGCGATTGCTCTGTTTCACCTTCGGTGACATCTGCATCCAGATCCTCTTCGCGCTGCGACGGAACGGCATATGACCCGTTCAGCCACTTGGCCAAATCGACGTCAGCGCAGCGTTTGGAACAGAACGGGCGGAATCTGATCACCGTGTCTTCGCCACAGATCGGACAGCTCATTTCAGCACCTCAGTCAGGGGAATACGGCCACGTTTGCGCTGCAGTTCATAGTGACCCAGCGGGGTCCAACCGGCCAGAGTGGTCTCGATCCCATCCGCCTTGAACGCAGCGCGCAGGGTCGATTCAAATCCCCGGCGGTCTTTCTTAGGCATGGGAGCAAGATCCAGGGTGATTTGCCCGCCGAGACCGCGCACGCGCAGCGCGCGGGGCAGCGCCTTGGCACAGGCAAAGTTAACCTTGGTACCGGCGGCCATAGACGTATCGGAGCCGGTGTTCACATCCACGGCGACCAGCGCGCGTGTGGGCTGGACATAGAGATGCCCTCCGCCCGGCAGCGGCTCGGAAATTCCGCGCGCCACGTCCAGAGCATCCAGTACACCATGCGACTCGAACCCTCCGGCTTGGGTCACGACCTCTGCCGGGTCGGTCCAGTCACGCCAGGCCAGAACGTGGGGGCCGTCCCCTTCCAGCAGCAGTTCGGGCTCGGTTCCGGGATCGTTCATTACCTGATCGGCATGGGCCAGCATGGCGCTAATATCTTCAGCGATCTCGCCCGCGTCCTCTCCCGCGCAACAGGACCGCAGGATCAGACCATAATCGCTGCCCTCCATGCACTCATGCGCGATCTCGAGCAGGCGGTCGCGTTCGTCCTCATCGCGGATGGAACGCGAGATATTCAGGCCCGGTGCATCGGGTGTGACAATCGCATAGCGACTTTTGAACAGGATCCGGTCGGTTACAGGCAGCGCCTTGCCCGGCTCGGCGTAACCCGTCACCTGCACCAGCATCAGCGCACCGGGGGCAAGCCCCTTGACCTGCCGCAGGAAGGCCGGGCCATCGGGTGTTGTCAGGAACATGCCGCCCTGCCCTTTCACAGGGCGGTCGGCACGGGCGCGATAGATCGTACCCGGCGCGGGCGCGTCTGCGGCAATCAGGAAATCATCCAGTTTCCCGTCTACCATTAAAGCAGCGGCTTCGCGGTTGTCGATGTGGTCCAGAACGATGGTGCGACCCTTCATGATGCCTCACGATACAGGGGATAGCCGATGCCTTGCAAAAGGGCGGCTGTTTCGGAAAGGGGTAGACCGACGATGCCGGTGAACGAACCCGAAATCCACGGGATGAACGCGCCAGCCGGACCTTGGATGGCATAGGCGCCTGCCTTGCCTTGCCAATCACCGGTGGCCAGATAAGCGTTGATCTCTACGTCCGACAGGCGTTTGACCTTGACCTGAGAAACCACGTCGCGCTGCAGCACCCGGTCTCCGCGCCGCACAGCGACCGAGGTGATCACACGGTGCCGCCGACCGGACAGAGCGTGCAGGAATTCAGCCGCTTGCCCTGCGTCTTCGGGCTTGCCCAGAATGCGACGGCCCAGCGCCACAGTGGTATCTGCACAGAGGGTGATATCGTCATTACCCGCCTGAACCGCCTGCACTTTTTCCCGCGTGATGCGGCTGCAATAGGGCAACGGCAACTCGCCCTTCAGGGGCGTTTCGTCGATGTCGGGGGCGCGGATGGCATCGGGCTGC
Organism: Ruegeria sp. MALMAid1280; assembly: GCF_049195285.1. NCBI lineage: Bacteria > Pseudomonadati > Pseudomonadota > Alphaproteobacteria > Rhodobacterales > Roseobacteraceae > Ruegeria > Ruegeria sp. MALMAid1280. Next base: position 51,747 of record NZ_JBMIRT010000036.1, read on the forward strand.
ACGCCAAGCTGGGACAGCAGGTCCAGCCGCCTTGGGCTGCCCGATCCTAAGATAAACGCCATTGCGGCAGGCGTTACTTGAAGCGGTAGTTGATCCGACCCTTGGTCAGATCATAGGGGGTCATCTCGACCTGAACCTTGTCGCCGGCCAGAACGCGGATGCGGTTCTTGCGCATCTTGCCTGCCGTATGTGCGATGATCTCATGGCCGTTTTCCAGCTCGACCCGAAACGTCGCATTAGGCAGGAGTTCCTTCACGACACCGGGAAATTCGAGCGTATCTTCCTTGGCCATGTTGTCTCCATCATTACGTTGCACTCGCAGAATCTGCGGGGATGCGCCTAGATGAGCCTAATTTTACCCTATTTCAAGGGCGGAATCACCTAAAGGCGCGATATTGTGACTGAATCGACTCGGGGCGCCTGCTCTTCCCAGTGGGTGCGGTTCAGGACATTTCCGTCGGCGCGGACTTCGGCAATGGCCGACTGATCGATCTCAGCATAGGTCCAACCGGGCCGGTTCAGAGGTCCCTCGGACAGCACGCCTGTCGCTGGGAAGCCTTTATCCGGCGGACCGAAAATGCCGCCAGTGCCGGTGTTCATGTCCACCGCCTCGGACCAGTTATTGTTGCCAACCAAGGACGCCATCACCGTAACGCATTGATTTTCCAGCGCCCGTGACATCGCACCGATCCGGACGCGCCAATAGCCTGCCAGTGCCTCGGTACAGGAGGGGACGAGGATCAGGTCGGCCTCGTGCAGGGCGCGGCCCAACAGGGGAAACTCGCTGTCATAGCAGATCAGAACGCCGATTTTGCCCAAGGCGGTATCGAACAGTTTCAGCGGACCGCCGGGTGCGATATCCCAATCCTCGCGCTCGAACCGGGTCATGATCTGTTTGTCCTGATGATCCTGCCGGCCATCGGGGGCATAGAACGCAGCGCGATTTACCGGGCGACCCGGGCCATCCACGACCGGAGCCGATGCGCCCAAAATGTACGTGTTATATTCCCGCGCAAGACGCTGATGCAGGGCCTGAGCATCCTCCATCCGATCTGACACCGCACGGATCGAGCGTTCCAGATCACCGGCCACCTCAGCGCCATCGAGCGTGGAAAGCTCCATCGCACCGTATTCCGGGAACACCAGAAGCTCGGCCCCTTGCCCGGCGGCGTCCGAGACCCAGCGGTTCAGCTTGTCCTCATACTGTGCCCAGCTATCGAGCCAGTCGAGGTCATAGGCGGCGGTTGCGACTTTCATTTCGCGGGCTCCTCAGGCCTGGATTGGCGGGAGATTAATTGAGCATGTCTCGAACTGTACAGATTCATTGTTCGTCCCCGACCTCATCGACGGAAAAGTGAATTGGCAGAACACACCCGAAATGTTTCAATGCGACTGCGAGGAAGGCCATGAAAAACCCGGAAAGCTTCGAAAAGTTCTATTTCGCCAAAGTTGGCATGGGCGAAGCCTGTGGCTGTGCGGAACGCGTTATCGACGCATTCGAATTCAATCGAAAGGGCGGCGCACAGACCAAAAAGCCAGTGAAACAGGAAAAGCGCAAAATCCGGTCCCTCAGAGGGTGGGCCGTCAAATACGGTCTGCTCAGCCGAAAGCGACAGGCTTGAAACGCTAGCACGGGCTACGTCGACAAATCCCGAATCCAGAACTGCAACGGTTTCTGGGTTTCATCCTCTTGCTCGAGATCCTTCCACGAAAACTGCGCCACCGCACCCGGCAGAGGCGCATAGCCCCGCGCGCGCCAGAAGGCATCCAGCGACCGGTAATTCTCTGGTCGCATTGGGTGATCCGTCGGGCGTTGCACGCTGCAGAAAGCGCATTTGCTGAACCCCATCGCGCGGGCATGCCCTTCGCGCAGGTCGAAGAATTTGTGGCCAACACCCTGCCCCCGATAGTCCGACAGCAGTACGGATTCGGCGCAGTAGAAGATTTCGGACAGATCCAGCCCGGACCCATCGAAGGCCGCGGCAAAATCATCGGCGTGTTCGGTCAAAGGTGCCCCGGTCGAGGCCCCGATCAGGCGGTCGCCGTCAAAGGCACCGACCACAATCGCCTTGTCGCTGTCGCGGTAGGATTGCAGGTACTTGCGTTCATAGTCCAGGTCACCGTCATACAGATACGGCCACGCCCGAAACACTTCGATCCGCAGACGTGCCACGTCATCCAGAGCGGCCTCAAGCGCCGCTCCGGTCAGGGGGCGGACGGCAGTGACCTCAGCCATTCGAGACCTGCTTGGTCCAGTCGGCGAGGTTGTAGAAGGTGGTGACGCGGGTGATCTTGCCGTCCTTCAGGTCAAAAAACGACCCTGCGGGCAGACGGTAGGTCTGGCCATGCGCTTGCGGAAGGCCCTCGTCGGTTTCCAGATAAGTGCCGTTGACGATGAACTCGGCCGCGGCGCGGGTGCCGCCTTGGGCGTCGAACACCACGATATCGGTCAGGTTCTCGCGGTAGCAGCGGTTCATGTGATCGCAGAAGGCGGCGAATTTCTCTTTGCCGACACGGATCTGGCCTTCGTTTACATGATGGGCCACGTCATCGGACAGGCAGGCCAGCATGCCATCCACATCGCCCGCGTTGAAAGCCTCGAAATAGGTCTTGACGGTCTGGTTCATGGTCACTCCGTTGGTTCGCCCCAGCGTTCTCTCAGATGCCCGATGATCTGATCGCGGGTCTGTCGGTAGTGATGTAGCTTTTCTTCGCGATTCTCGCCCAGCCCGGTAGGGTCCATTATTGGCCAATAATCGACATCCAGGTGAAAAATCCGGGTCAGTTCCAGCGCTTTTCGCTGACTTGCGGGCGACAGGGCAACCACCAGGTCAAAGGAACTGAGGTCATCGCCCCATTCCTGCATCTCATCAAAGGACCGCGAGCGATGACGGGACAGCTCGACGCCGATCTCGTGACAAACGGAAATGCAAAACCCGTCGATCTCAAGGTCGTTATGGACGCCGGCGGACTGAACATAGGTGCCGGTACCATAGAATTTCTTCATGATGCCTTCGGCCATCGGAGACCGGACCGAGTTGTGGTCGCAACAAAACAGGACCGACTGCGGCAGAGGCGTCACCCGTCAGCCCCCGAAGTGCAGCACGCAGATCAGCGTGAACAGGCGGCGGGCGGTGTCGGTATCGATATCCGCTTTTCCTTCCAGCCGCTCCTGCAGCACGCGACTGCCTTCATTGTGGATGCCCCGCCGGGCCATATCGATGGTTTCAATCTGGCTGGGCGGCAGGGTCTTGACCGCGTTGAAATAGCTTTCGCAAATCTGGAAATAGTCTTTGACCACCTGTTTGAACGGCCCCAGCGACAGGTGGAATTCGGCCGCTTTCTCCTCGGCCTCGGTGGCGACATCGAACACCAGCCGCTTGTCCCGGATCGACAGCTGGACGTGATAAGGCCCTTCGGGCACCTCGCGCTCGTCCCGCTGGGGCAGCGCAAAACGGTTGTCTTCCAGCAGGTCATAGATGGCAACCTTGCGCTCCTGCTCGATCTCGGGGGTCGGCGGGGGCAGGTTTCGGTCATCCAGTTCGATATGCGAAATGCGGGTCATTTGCGTCAGGTCCGTTCGGGTCGAGACAGACTTATCGCAACTGAAAACCATGAACAACGCGGGAATAACCTAAATCGGGTGCATATTCGGATCGATCTGGTGCTTTCGCAACAAGTGATCCACCAGCGCGCCACGGTTCAGGCTTTGAGCATCAGCAAATATTTTTCGAAACCACGATCCATGAAAGTGGATCGACATCTTGTTCTGCCAATCCAGGAAATCCAGCTTGGACATGTCCGGGTCATTCCAAAGATGCCGGAATCGTGGAGGCAAAGCATACAATTCCGCGCGTGGGACCCCTCGTGACATTTCACCGCTCTGGCTAATGAAGTAATACAGCATAGGCGGCCCCAGGCTGAACAGGGGCAAGCTCCAATACGTGGATTTTCCATATAGCTTCAGATAGGCCTGTTTGTGCGCGTCCGGCCACCAAGGTGGTACCAGATCACTGTCAAAAGCAAAATCGCACATGGCCTGAAGCGAAGGGCTGTCGTTTGGAAAGGCCATGACGCTGTTGATCAGTCGCTGGTTCTTTTTGTTTCCAAGCGGGAAAAGGTAGCCGTCCTTTGCTGTCAGTGGGCGAAGGGCATAGATGTCCGCATCCACCCAGATATAGTCGGTTTTCTGAAGCAGTTTCAGCCGGAACAAGTCTGCGTGCACCGCCACGGATCGATTGATCGGATCGCGGTAAATCTCTGGCGCATCGTATATTTCTCGGGCGTCCCGGACATCGATATAGTCCGGAATATCCTCAAGGTCCCCATAGTGGTAGACGATCAGCTTTTGATCGACATCCGCAAAGGATTTCAGGCACAGGTGCTCAAGAAAACTGAACCTCTTGCCGATCCAGAGGGTTGCCACGCGCTCCAAGTTCAACTCCTTCCACCAGATTGCCCCTGCGACTGCGCCGCAGGTCGGCGATACGGTTCAAGCCTTTTAGGCGCGCCAGACATCAGATTGAAGGATGCTGTGGCCGGCAGGCCATATGTGGTTCAGCCATTCAAACGTTTAAGCCGCGCAGTGACCGACAGGCCATGCGCTTCCAGGCTTTCCGACTGGGCCAGTTGCTCGGCTGCGGGTCCAATCGACCGCAGCGCTTCCGGCGTCATCTGGCTGAGCGTGGTGCGTTTGAGGAAATCCATCACGCTGAGGCCCGAGGAAAAACGGGCAGATCGCGCTGTGGGCAGCACATGGTTGGGGCCGCCGACATAATCACCAATAGCCTCGGGTGTGTACTGACCCAAAAAGATCGCGCCCGCGTGGACGGTTTGCTGGCTGAGCGCAACCGGGTCGGCGACGCACAGCTCAAGGTGTTCCGGGGCGATGCGGTTGGACAGTGCCGCGGCCTCGTCCAGATCGCGCACGGTGATCACCGCGCCAAAGTCACGCCAGCTGGCCCCGGCGATCACGCGGCGTTGCAGCGTTTCCAGACGTAATTTGACGGCCTCTGCCACCGCCTGCCCAAATCCGGCGTCATCGGTGATCAGGATCGATTGCGCGCTTTCGTCATGCTCGGACTGGCTCAGCAGATCCAGCGCGATCCAGTCGGGATCGTTGTCCTTGTCCGCGATCACCAGGATTTCAGACGGCCCGGCAATCATATCGATGCCCACCTTGCCGAAAACCCGGCGCTTGGCAGCGGCGACAAAGGCGTTGCCGGGGCCGGTGATCTTGTCCACCGGCGCGATGGTGTCGGTGCCATAGGCCAGCGCCGCAATCGCCTGCGCGCCACCGATGCGATAGATCGTATCCACGCCCGACAACTGCGCCGCCAGCAGGACCAGAGGGTTCACCTGCCCGTCCGGCGTCGGCACCGCAATGGCCAGCCGCTCGACCCCCGCCACTTTGGCCGGGATCGCATTCATCAAGACCGATGACGGGTAAGAGGCCAAACCGCCCGGCACATAAAGCCCTGCGGCTGAGACCGCCGACCAGCGCCATCCCAGGGTCGCCCCGGCGGCATCGGTCCACTGATGATCCTCGGGCATCTGCTTTTCGTGATAGGCCCGGATGCGTTCGGCCGCCAGTTCCAGCGCCGCACGGTCCGCGTCCGAGACCTGAGCGACTGCCCCGGCAATCTCATCGGCGGAAAAGGCCAGTGTCTCAGACGTCAGTTCCAGCCGGTCGAATCTGGCGGTCAGTTCAATCACTGCCGCATCACCGCGCGAACGAACATCCTCAATGATCTGCGCCACGGTGGCGTCCACATCGGGGCTGTCCTCTCGCTTGGCCGACAACAGCGCCTGAAAGGCGGTTTCGAACTCGGTAGACGAGGAATCGAGGAAAACGGGCATGGTCTGGCTCTCCGGGGCGTTTGACCGGGACATATCGCCGGGATGGGCTGGCCTCAACCCTTCTCGGCAGGGTGCAGCGATTTGCGCATGGCGAAACAGGAAACGTCGCCACGCGCACCGCATTGTCCGGTGGGCTGCCAGCCATGTCGCCGATAAAACACCTGCGCTGTTTGCGTTGCCTCAAGCCGAGCTTCTGTATGGCCCGAAGCGATCAATTCCTGTTCCAGCCGGTGCAGCAAGGCTGACCCGATGCCATGCCCGGCGTGATCCGGATCGATATAGAGCAGCGTGATCTCATTGTCGCGCAGGCCACTCACGGCGGCCACCTGCCCTGCACATTCGGCCAGCCAGATCTGCGCTCCGTCCTTGATCCAGCCCCGGATCGTCTCCGGGTCCTTGTTTGCCGTCCATTTCGCGATGGCCTGCGGGTCACCCCGGTGATCGGCCTGACACAGCTGGGTGATTGAGCGGATCAGAACCCGGCTCAGATCGAACACGTCGAACACGGTCGCGCGACGCACCTCCAGACCAGCCGGAGACCCCGAGAACGCTTGCGATATGCCGCGCTTATTCCGGATGGTGTGGGGCCTGACCTGATGGAGCTTGATAGGGGCGGGTCACATCCTTGAGCGTGGCGTCAATCGCCTCGACCGACAGACGGATCGCGCCGTCTCCGGCCAACGTCAAGATGATCTGACCTGCGCCGTCCTCACCCGGCTCGAAATCGACCGACAGCAGGGACATCACCATGTCCTTGTCGCTGCGGTCCACGCCCTGGCTTGCCACCGAAAGCACTGAATCGAACACCAGAACCGACTGCACCCGCTCGAACGCACGCCTCCGACGGGTGGCGGCGTCCTTGTCCTCCCAGCGAAAGCGGTTCAGCAGCAGGCCGAAACGGCGCTGCGACGGTTGCCATGTCATCTCGGTCACCGGGAATACGGCATCCTGCGTCAGGGTCGAGATGACCTGCAGGTCATCGCCATCCTCGGCGCCCAGGTTCAGCGGGGCCTCGCGCCCGTCGTGGAAACTTGCGTCTGTCATTCGCCCTTGATCCGTTCGATTTTGGCGCCCACGCCTTCCAGCTTGCGCACTACATGTTCATATCCGCGATCCAGATGATAGACCCGGCTGATCGTGGTTTCCCCTTCGGCCGCCAGCCCCGCCAGGATCAACGATACCGAGGCGCGCAGATCCGTCGCCATCACGGGCGCGCCTTTCAATTGCTCGACACCGGTAACCGTAGCCGTACCGCCATGCACTTCGATATTCGCGCCCATACGCACCAGTTCGGGGGCATGCATAAAGCGGTTCTCGAATATGCGCTCTTCCAGAACCGAGGTGCCCTCGGCGGTACACATCAGCGCCATCATTTGCGCCTGCAGGTCGGTCGGAAAGCCGGGGAACGGTTCGGTGATCACGTCCACCGCGCGTACGCGCCCATTCTTGCGCGCCACCTTCAGGCCCTTGTCGGATTCCGCAACGCTGATACCTGCTGCATCCAGTTTTTCAGCAAAGGATTCGACAAGGCGCATCCGCCCGCCCAGCAGCTCGACCTCACCACCGCAGATGGCCGGGGCCAGCATATAGGTGCCCAGCTCAATCCGGTCGGTCACAACCTGATGGGTCGCGCCGTGCAGACGATCAACGCCCTGAATTTCAATGGTCGAGGTCCCGTCACCCGAGATCTGCGCGCCCATCTTGCGTAAGCATTCGACCAGATCGACGATCTCGGGCTCGCGCGCGGCGTTCTTCAGCACCGTGGTGCCCTTGGCCAGCGTCGCCGCCATGACGATGTTCTCGGTCGCGCCGACCGAGGCAAAGCGCATCTCATGCACCGCGCCTTTCAGACCACCCGGCGCCTTGGCGTGCAGGTAACCGTCCTCAAGCTCAATCTCGGCGCCCAGCGCCTCAAGCCCTTCCACATGCAGGTCCATCGGCCGCGCGCCGATCGCACAGCCACCGGGCAACGACACAACGGCCTCTCCGAACCGGGCCAGCAACGGACCGAGCACCAGATTCGAGGCCCGCATCTTTCGCACAATCTCATAATCGGCCGTGTGGCTGGTCAGGTCGTGGCTGGACATCGCAAGCACCTGCCCATCCTGCAGCGAAGACACCTCGGCCCCCAGCGATTGCAGCAGGGCGGTCATGGTCTTGATGTCGCTGAGCCTTGGTGCATTGGTCAGCGTCAGCGGTTCTTCGCTCAGCAAGGTCGCGGGCATCAGCGTCAGACACGCGTTCTTGGCCCCCGCAATCGGTATCTGACCGTTCAGCGGCCCGTTGCCCGTCACCAGAATCGAATCCATCTGCTCTTATCCCTCGTCCTTGTCGGCTTTGTCGGTTTGGGTTGCACGCGCCTTGGCCTGCGCCTTGCGCCGCGCCATATTCGCCTTCAGCGCCGCCTTCAGCCGCTCTTCGCGCGCATCCCCGGATTTGCCGTGTTTTTTAGGTGTATTTCTATCTGCCATGATCTTTCTCTACAGGAGGCGAAAAAAACCGTCCAGACACCCTTGCGCCCCGTTTCGTTTGAGTCTAATCACCCGCCCACAGTGCTGCTGTAGCTCAGAGGTAGAGCACTCCCTTGGTAAGGGAGAGGTCGAGAGTTCAATTCTCTCCAGCAGCACCAGGACTTTGACTTTCCTTGACAACCAGCGCGCATTGTCCCCGCAACAGCCACATTGGTGCGAGTGTAGTGCAGGCCGCACACTAGCCGTGATATTGGCCAAGCGACGCAAGCTGCTTTGTTTGCACCTGCTCTGCCACGTTATCTAACTTTGATCTCAATGTATCTGTAGGACTGGTAGTTCCAGGAATACGCCTGATGATCCAGGGTGCTACTAGCAAATCCTGCAGTGAGAATCGGTAGAACTTTCGCAACGTCAGACCGAGGGATAGTTGCAATCCCCCACTGGCCGGGTTCGATCCATAGATCACCAACCAAGAAGCGGTTCTCGGGAATTGTGACTGTGCGCCCCGGTGTGTACTTTGTCCCTGGTATCGCGATTTCACGGAAGCCCGGTTGATCTACGGAGGAGTCGATATTCACGGAAACCGAAGTAACAATTCGATCCGACGTCGAGTTCTTCACACGAATAGTAACCACTGACGGGTCAAACTGCATCGTGCCGCCCAGCATGTACTTCCCCGTCGCAGATAACTCATGGGCGCATCGGTTTCGGATTGTGATCGGATCGACCAGCGACGTCTGATTTTCGTCGATGCATGATTGAACGGCCTTCAGCGTATGCTCGGCTTCTTCCTTGCACGCGGTCAAAAACGCGACGCACGTCATCACAAGCAGAAATCTCATTTGCACACATCCGTTGAACGCGTTGGAACCACAGAGCGCAGTAAATATGCGCAGCCGCGTGTTCATCTCAGTGAGATGCTTCACAGCTATTCAAAGCCGATGCAAGAGTTCCACGGCACACCCAGAACGGATGTCCCATATGAGGCACATGTTCCGCGAACCACCAATTTGGCAAGACACTTTTCAAATCCGAGCCAATCGGAGCGGAAGCAGGCGTCCAGCCGAAATCGCAGACGTGGAAAGCAAAGAAAAGAGCGCCCGTTCTTAATTGCCATCATGCCTCTGATCAACCGCCGGAGGTTATTGGCACTGGAAGGCTCCATGCTGTCTCTTCAGCGACCGAATGGACCCCGAAACGCTGATCCGGGGTCATTTCTCTGACGGATCGCTTTCGGCGTAGTCCCGCAGGCGTTCGATATCGGCAATCTCGGCGTGGTTGCGGTTGATCTTCACTCCAACGGTCTTGAGTCGCGAAAAGGCGCGGCTCAGGCTTTCCGGTTTCATCCCCAGACGCCCGGCGATCAGCATCTTGTCATAGGGCAGTTCCACATCGCAAGCGTCGGCATCGGCATCGCACAGGCCCAGCAGAAACTCGGCCACCCGCTGTGCACCCGTCTGGGCCTTGAGCTGTTCCAGTTGCGCCACCAGCGCGTGCAGATGAGTAAAGGTCGAGGCCAGAATTGACACGCCGATCTCGGGGTCTTCCTTCATCAGCGAAAGCAGAACCGGGCTGGGGATATGCATGATCTCGCAGGCTGACACGGCCTCGGCAGAGACCGGGTATGGGACATTCCGCAGCGCAACCGCCTCGCCAAAGCTTTCGCCGCGCGTAAAGACGCTGACCACGGCCTCGGCCCCGGTGGGAGACATGCGGAACAGCTTGACCCAGCCGGCCAGTACCACGTGCACGGCCTTGGCCTCTTCTTCCTGCAGAAAAATCGTCTCACCGCGATCATAGCTGCGCCAGATCGCGTGGCTGAGCAGAGTATCGACATGCTGTTCCGGCAAGCTCTTGAGCAGGAGCGATTGCCGTGCGATTGCTTTTTGCGCTTCGTGGGCCAAGAAGGTTCCCCTTTTCCCTAGTCGATCTTCTGACCGGTACGTCCTTCAGGCTCAGGCTATGCCAAAGCTCAGCCCAACGCACCAGTCTTTTCCCAGGTCAACTTGACTATTGTCATGTTGCGGCGGCTTCAAGGCGCATACCCTCACCCCAAAGCCAGTATTCCGGGGAGCTAGAAAGATGGACTACGAGCGATTTTTCAGCCAGAGCCTCGATAGTTTGCGGGAAGAAGGAAACTATCGCGTCTTCATCGACTTGCAACGTCGCTGCGGGTCTTTCCCGAACGCGCGCCAAACCGATGGGCAGGTCCAGCGGGACGTGCGCATCTGGTGCTCGAACGATTATCTGGGCATGGGGCAGCACCCCACAGTGATCTCGGCCATGCATGATGCGCTGGACCGTTGCGGTGCAGGCGCCGGTGGAACCCGGAACATCTCGGGCACCACGCATGATCACGTGCTGCTGGAGGCCGAACTGGCCGATCTGCACGGCAAAGAGGCCGCGCTGCTGTTCACGTCGGGTTATGTTTCGAACTGGGCCGCTCTTGGCACGCTGGCGTCAAAAATCCCCGGTCTCATCGTGTTCTCAGATGCCTTGAACCACGCCTCGATGATCGAAGGCATCCGCCACTCACGCGCCCAAAAGGTCATCTGGAAACACAATGACCTTGAGGATCTTGAGGCGAAACTGGCCGCCGCAGACCCCGATGCGCCGAAAATGATCGCATTCGAATCGGTCTATTCGATGGACGGCGACATCGCCCCGATCAAAGAGATTTGCGATCTGGCCGACAAATACGGTGCCATGACCTATCTGGACGAGGTCCACGCCGTTGGCCTCTATGGCCCGCGCGGCGGCGGCATTGCCGAACGCGAAGGCCTGATGGATCGCCTGACCGTGATCGAGGGTACGCTGGGCAAGGCCTTTGGCGTTGTCGGCGGCTACATCGCCGCTTCGGCCGCGCTGTGCGATTTTGTACGCAGCTTTGCCAGCGGGTTCATCTTTACCACCGCCCTGCCCCCGTCGATCGCGGCAGGTGCCGCGGCCTCGATCCGGCACCTGAAACAGTCGAACGCCGAGCGCGACCTGCAAAAGGCACGCGTGGCGCAGGTGCGCGCCCGTCTGGACGCCGAGGGCATTCCGCATCTGCCGAACCCCAGCCATATCATCCCGGTGATGGTGGGTGATCCGGTGAAATGCAAATTCATCTCGGACACGTTGCTGGAAGAGTTCGGTATCTACATCCAGCCGATCAACTACCCCACCGTCCCCAAGGGAACCGAGCGTCTGCGGATCACGCCGTCTCCGGTTCACACCGATGCCGATATCGACCATCTGGTCAATGCGCTGTCGGCCCTGTGGCAACAGTGCCAGATCGCGCGGATGCCGATGGCCGCCCAATAACCAAAGCGCCCCTTGCTTGGAAAACTGCCGCCCTCATGGGCGGCTTTTTTTCTTTCTCAGATCAGGTAGAGGCCGAAAATCAGCACCGCAAACGCGGTCACAACCATGGTGAATCCCCGCAGCCAACCCGGGCTGTGGGCGAGGTCCAGATATTGGGCCAGAATGATGCGGGATTTGGCCAACGCAAGGATCAGAATCCCGGCGCCCAAAAGCTTTGATGGTATGGGCATCATGGTCAGCAGGGCGGATGTGACGCTGAGCGCCAGCAGGGCAAACCAGGCGCAAGTGATTGGGCTTGGGAGCCTCCGGCGGGAGTATTTGGGAAAAGATGAAGAGCCGCGCATCGCTTTCATCCCAGCAGGTAGATCACGGGGAACAACATGATCCAGACCAGATCGACCATATGCCAGAACTGGGCGCCGGCCTCGATATTGCGAGGATCATCCTTCCAGGAGACCAGCAGAAGGATGCCGACCCCGGCCAGCACATGTGCAGCGTGAAAGCCCGTCAGCAGGTAGTAGAACAGAAAGAACGGATGCGATTCGAAACCGATCCCCTGCGCCGCTTTGTCCGCATATTCCGTGCCCTTGATGATCAGGAACACCACGCCCAGCAGAGCCGCCCCGATCAAGGCCAGACGCGCCGCCCCACGTCGGGCAGCCTGGCGCCAATGCAGGGCCTGTGCGGCCAGATAGCCGGACGTGACCAGAACGGCGGTGTTGAATGCGGCCCCCGTGCGGTGCAGATGCGACTGTGCCTCGGCAAAGCCCGCCGGGTCGGTGAGCCGCACCCCCATGAAGGCGATCATCCCGGCGCCGAAGACCAGCAGTTCCGAGATGATCAGGACCCACATCAGCAACTCGCCCGGAAGCTCGTCGATCAGAGAGGTTTCGCTCATGCGCCGACCAGTTGGCGATAGATCTGCGGCAGAGCCATTGTCAGGCGGTGCGGGTCGGGGATGACGGCAAAGCCGCCCTGCCCGAACATACGCGGGAACCAGCTTTTGCCGGTTTTGTCGATGGTGACGCCAAAGACCGATTGCCCGGCCCGACGGGCCTCGCGTACAGCCATGCAGGTGTCTTCGATGCCGTGGCGACCTTCGTAATGGTCCAGGTCGTTGGGCTTGCCGTCGGTGATCACCAGCAACAACCGGCGTTTGCGGGACTGCTCTGCCAGATCAGACGAACAATGCCGGATCGCGGCCCCAAGGCGGGTATAGTGGCCGGGGCGGAGCGAGGCGATGCGTTGTTCGACCCTTGTGCCCATCGGCTCATCAAACCGCTTGCAACGCTGCACATAGACCCGCTGACGCTTCAGAGAGCTGAAGGCATGGATGGCGAAATCATCGCCACAGGCGTTCAGGCCCCAGGCGAGCGCGGCCAGTGCTTCGCGCTCGATGTCGATCACGGCGCGGCCCGTGACGGCGCTTTCGGTAGAACGGCTGACATCCAGCAGAATCGACACCGCCAGATCACGCGCCACGGGGCGCGACTGCATCCAGACGCGTTCGTTGCCTTCGCCGCTGGCCATTCGGTCGGTCTCAGCGCGTACCGCGGCTTCGATGTCCAACTGATCGCCGTCCAGATGGCCACGCGTCATCACCCGACCGGGGCGCAGCGCCTCGAACTGGCGTTTCACGGCACGGATACGGCGGGCGGTGGCGGGGTCCTTGCCGAACTCGGCGGCATCCTCACGGATATCAGCATCCGACAGCAGAACGTTCACGTGATCCGGCAGGTACTGCCCGGTGCGCACGTCCCATTCGGGATAGAGGATACGGCCAGACAAACGCTCGCGGTTCACATCCTCGGGCGCAAGGTCCAGATGCAGTTTCAGCTTGGTCGGCGGTGCTTTGGATATTTGACCCAGCCCGATCTCTTCCTGATCGTCCGCAGCCTTTTTGGCGTTGTCGGGGTCGTCATCATCGACCCGGCGGTTAAGGTTCAGGAACTCAGCCCAGCTGAGGATCGCTTCGAACTTGTGCAGGATCAGGCTGTCTTTCCGCTCAGCCTGGTCGGATTTGCGGCGGCGGGCGCGGTGGGTCTTTTCACCGGACTCCTCGGGCTCGCCCTCGGTTTCCGGATTTTCGACCTCGTTATGTTCGGAAAAGCCGACAGCGCGCAGCTCGGGCCACAGCGGCACCGGACGAAATGGCTGATAGCCGCGCGGGGCCGAAACCTCGTCGTCCATCTCCAGAAACGCCCGGGCGCGGTCCGACAAGGGTTCGGGATCGCCCAACATATGGCGCACGATACCTTCCACCGCTGCCTCGACAGGCGGCAAATCGGGAACGCTGCGCTGGTACAGCAACCCCTTGCACAATTCCTTGTAAAGCGGGCGCAGACCCGGGGCGTCTTCCAGCGTGGCCTCGACCATCTGCCGGGCCGCAGCCAGCGAATGCAGATCGGCACGCAGCAGGTCTTCTTCGTCAATTCGGGTTCCGGCATGAGCCGCCGCAGCCGCCAGCCAGACGTAAAGCGCGCCATTCGCCTCGCGCAGGGGATAAACCGCCAGCCGGTCCGGAAGGCGCAATACCTCACCATCGAACGAGGCGCGCGGCATCAGTTCGACCTCGGTCGCCAATTTGCGGCGCCAGCTCAGGCGGTGACGTGAAACCTCGGGCGAGACCGGGCGCAATTCAACGCCCGGGCTACCCCCAAGCCCTCGGAAGAGGACGGCCAGCCGCCCCGCGACCTCAGAAAGGTCGACCGCGGCTCCAACATGCACCTCAGGTGCATCGAGACGGCTGGCAAGGGTGTGCCACAGTTTCCCGATCGTTTCTTCGGGTTCCCATGGCTCAAATTCGATCCTGACCATCGGCCGGCCTCACCCAAAGACGGCCGTGACAAGATCGAGGAGCCCGCGTTTGATGTCCTCGTCATCAGTCAGAGGTTCGATCATAGCGGCAAGGATGGCGCGGTCGGTCGACATGCCCTGTGCGATCAGTGTCGCGGCATAGACAACCAGACGGGTGGAAACGCCTTCCTCAAGGTCCTGACCCTTGAGCCCGCGCAGCTTGTTCGCCAACCGGATCAGCGGCTTGCAGCGTTCCAGCGGCAGACCGCTTTCCTGCGCGACAACTTCGGCCTCCATCTCGGGCGACGGAAAGTCGAACTCGAGCGAGATAAAGCGCTGACGGGTCGAGGGTTTCAGGGTTTTCAGGATATTCTGGTAACCGGGGTTGTACGAAGCCACCAGCATGAAGCCGGGTGCGGCTTCAAGTTCTTCGCCAGTGCGGTCGATCGGCAGGATGCGCCGGTCGTCGGTCAGCGGGTGCAGCACAACAGTGACGTCCTTGCGGGCCTCGACCACCTCATCAAGGTAGCAGATCGCGCCCTCGCGCACCGCGCGGGTCAGGGGGCCATCGACCCAGACGGTCTCGCCACCTTTCAGCAGGTAACGCCCGATCAGGTCGGCAGCAGCCAGGTCGTCGTGGCAGGCCACGGTGTAAAGCGGGCGTCCAAGTTTGGCGGCCATATGGGCCACGAACCGGGTCTTGCCGCAGCCTGTCGGCCCTTTCAGCAGAACCGGCAGATCGTTGTTGTAGGCAGCGGTGAACACATCGCATTCATCGCTCTGGGGCAGGTAGAAGGGGGCGTTTGCCGCCCCCTCTTTCAGATTCATGGATCCGTCCATCTTCATGACTCCGCTGCTACGTGGTCAGGATCGCTTTCCAGCCGGTCGCGTTCGATCGGGCCGGGTTCAACCACCTCTTTCCGGGGCACCCAGATCGAGTAGATGAACAGCAGCGCACCGAGGACAACGACGACACCCGAACCAAGACGCATCCAGTAGAAGATCGCGATCTGATCCTGCACGTCCATGAAATAGTCACCGACCACACGTTGCATATGTGTTTGCACGGTGCCGCCGAAGGTCAGGACGAAGGTCATGAAGACCATGCCGCTGGTCATCAGCCAGAACGAACCCATGTTCAGCACCTGATTGTACGGATCACGGTTCTTCAGGATCGGCATCGCATAGCTGAAGATCGCCAGGTTGAGGCAGACATACGCACCGTAGAAGGCCAGGTGACCGTGCGCCGCGGTAATCTGCGTGCCGTGGGTATAGTAGTTCACCCCGTGCAGCGTGTGCAGGAAGCCCCAGACACCGGCACCGAAGAAGGCGAGCGTGGCACAGCCCAGCGACCAAAGCAGCGCGGCCTTGTTGGGGTGGTCACGACGGCCTTTCCAGACCATGACGAAGGCAAAGGCCATCATCGCGAAGAATGGGATCACCTCGAGGCTCGAGAAGATCGAACCGATCCATTGCCAGTACGCAGGCGTACCGATCCAGTAGTAGTGGTGACCCGTACCAAGGATGCCCGAGAACAGCGCGGCGGCGACGATGACATAGAGCCATTTCTCGACCACCTCACGGTCAACACCGGTCAGCTTCAGCATCAGGTAGGCCAGAATCGAGGCCATGATCAGTTCCCACACGCCTTCAACCCACAGGTGGACGACATACCACCAGTATTGTTTGTCCAGAGCCAGGTTGCCCGGGTTGTAGAAGGCAAACAGGAACAGCAGCGCCAGCCCCCACAGACCCAACAGCAGGATGTTGGTGATGGCGGTCTTTTTGCCCTTCAGAACGGTCATCGACACGTTGTAAAGGAAGATCAGCGCGGCCACGACGATGCCCGCCTTGACCCATTTGGGCTGTTCAAGGAACTCTCGGCCCTCTTTGCCCAGCAGCCAGTTGCCTTCGAACAGGTTGAACACATAGGTCACAACCACGCCCAATGTGCCGACCACAAGGATGATCAGCTGCAGGTAGGCCAGCTTGGGTGAATGGATCTCGCGTTCGGACTCTTCCGGGATCAGGAAATAGGCGGCGCCGAAGAAGCCCAGGATCAGCCAGACGATCAGCGAGTTAGTGTGCAGCATCCGTACGATGTTGAACGGCAGAAGCTCACTCAGGAAGTTTGGGAACACATAGATCAGACCGGCCAGCAGGCCGCCGATCACCTGGATCGCAAACAGGGCCATTGCCACTGCGAAGTAGGCGTAGGCGATTTTTTGGGATTCGTATTTCATTGCTCCGTTCCCTTTCTCAGCCGGCCTCGTTGGGCGGCCAGCCCTGAGCGTCGATATTGTCCGTCCAGATCAGGAAGTTGGTCAGGTCGCGGAGTTCTTCGTCGCTGAGATTGAATTGCGGCATCTGCCGACGACCGGGAATGCCGGTCGGCTGCGCCTCCATCCAGCCTTTAAGGGATTCAAAGGCCGATTCCGGGTCGTCGAGGACACCCCAGCGGGTCATTACATTCGCGACTTCGGGCGCAAAGTAGGCACCCTCACCCAGGATCGTATGACAGTTGATACAGGCGTGTTTTTCCCAGACATGCTTGCCCCGGACCACACTTTCATCGAGCTTTTCCGAGTTCTCGGAATTCACGATATACCAGTGGGAATGGGCCGACAGGGCCAGGAAGATGAGGATAAAGAACAGTGACCCGCCATAAAATATGTTGCGGGCCATGCTCTTGGTCATGACTTCTCGCATTGCGCTCTCCTTTGCGCAGATTAGCTAGTCTGGACAACATGACGGTTGGGCCATTGTGTCTCCTTAACGAAAGTCAAGACTGGCCGAAGTAATTAAAAATCATCCCGCCCTGCCCGCACGAGGGCCTGTCAGTGCCGGCCACATGGCAATCAGGTACAGCGCAAACGCACAGACCCAAAGGCCGTCGGACAGCAGCATTGCCACCATATAGCCCGCGTTCAACTCGGCCCCGATCCAGCGCGACAGAGCAGCCACGGCCATCAGCCCATAGGCGACAACCATTGGGGCGGGTGCGATCAACGCCCGGCCACTGTGGCCCAGCGCAGCGCGGCTCATGACCGCCAGGGTCGTGCCACCGACGCAGCCGATGCCCAGAACGTGCAGGGCGGCGACTTCATTGCCGATGCCCAGCACCGAAAATCCCCAGAGAATCAGGCCCAACGCCAGCATTCCAAGTCCCAGATGCAGCGCCAGCAGAATCGGCTGCCGTGCAGCCCAGCGTGTGCGCCAGCGAGACATGCGCAGAATCTGCACCGCGCCCAATGCCAGCGCCCCTGCCCCGGCCACCGGCCCGGCGCCGAACAGCAGGGCGCCTAGCGGCAGAATCAGGGCCAGAATCATGCCCGCCTTATCCAGAGCGGCGACCGAGACCGGCCAATCCGCCTCGGGCACGCCGTCGCGCTTCATGGCGTTGCGGGTGAAGGCCGGCGTAATCCGCCCGCCCAGAATGGCGATCATCGCACACAAGCTCAGCAACCCGGCGCGCAGCCCGGTTTGCAGCGTGTCAGCGGTGATTCCCATCCATTCCAGATGTGTCAGCAGGTCCGCGGCCCAGATCAGGCTGAGCAACAGCAGGAAAATCAGGTTCTGCGGCTTCGGGCGACGGATCAGCTGTGTCAGGATTTTGGCTGCCAGAACAGGCACAAAGGCCAGATCGACCACCGCAACAAACACCGGCGGCAGCATCCCGGAAAACCACATGGCCATCCGCCCCGCGAGCCACAGCGCAGCGGCCAGAGTAATAAAGCGTGCCCGCGCCTCGGGCGCGCCGGTCCAGTTGGGCACAGCTGTCAGAAAGAACCCACCCAGCGCGGCAGTGGCATAGCCAAAGATCATTTCATGCGCGTGCCACATCGGTGGCGTCATGCCATAGTCCGGCGCCATATACGGCACCGCCAGCCACAGCCCCCAGACCAGCCCGACAAACAGGCCGTAGAGACCGGCGGACAGAAAGAAAACACGGAAACCCTCGCCAAGAATACGGGTGACAATTGCGGGCATGGCTGCTCTCCTCGACGGTTTTCCAATTCCTAGCAGCGCAACCGAACCGGCGACTTAACCAAAATCAAAACGTCGGGAAACATGCCTCTAAGAATCAGATTTTCCCAAGGTTTTTTTGGCGTTTTTTCCGGTTGCCGCCCGAATTGCTTCCTTTGTGTTGACTTTCGTCAAGGAGCGCTAGCGCGCGATATCCCACCCTTAGAGGTGCCTCACCACGCAAATGGAGAGTGATCATGTCACTTGGAATCAGCTACAACAAAACTGGCCGCGCCTTTGGGGCCGGTTTGGCGATGCTGCTGGGCAGCGTCGCTGCACCAGCCTTCGCCGAAGAGCCAACCCTCAGCGAGGAAGCGTTTGAATCATCCAAACAGCTTTATTTCGAACAATGCGCAGGCTGTCACGGCGTTCTGCGCAAAGGCGCCACCGGTAAGAACCTTGAACCGCACTGGAAGAAAACCGCAGACGACGGCACCGTGACCGAAGGCGGCACCCTTGCGCTTGGGCAGGAACGTCTCGAAAAGATCATCGCCTGGGGGACCGAAGGCGGTATGAACAACTTCTCGGACATTATGACCGAGCAGGAAATCAAGGACATGGCGACTTACATTATGATGGAGCCGCCGAAACCGCCAGAAATGTCTCTGGAACAGATGATGGCCACCCGCAAGGTCTATGTCGAAGAAGCCGACTATCCGACCGAGCCGCTGCACGGCCGCAACTGGGAAAACTTCTTCGTCGTCATCGAACGTGACGTAGGCAAGGTGGCCGTGATCGACGGCGACACCAAAGAAGTGCTGGCACACATCCCGACGGGTTATGCGGTGCACGTTCTGAAAGCGTCCGAGCACCACAAACTGGAAGAGCCGGAAAACCCGGGCCGCTTCTGGTACACTATGGGCCGCGACGGCAAGATGACCAAGATCGACCTGTGGCAGAAGCCCGAGAACATGCTCGTGGCCGAAGTCAAGATCGCCTATGACGCACGTGACGTTGCCGTATCCGGTGATGGTAAATACGTCATCGGTGGTGGTTACTGGCCGCCGCACTTTGCGATCGTCGACTCGCAGACCATGGAACCGGTCAAGGTCGTGTCCACACGCGGTGTGAACGTCGACGGGGACTATGTGGAAGAAGCCCGCGTGGCCGCCATCTATACCACCCCGAACGAACCGACCTGGATCGTCGCGGTCAAAGAGCTGGGTCAGCTGTGGCAGGTCGACTATACCGACCTGGACAACCTGCGGATCGACAAGATCGACAGCGCTAAGTTCCTGCATGACGGGTTCTTTGACCCGACAGGCCGGTACTTCCAGATCGCCGCAAACGCGTCGAACAAGATGGTCGTCGTCGATACCGAGACCCACAAGCTGGAAGCCATGATCGACACTGCTGCCCTGCCGCACCCCGGACCGGGCGCCAACTGGATCGACCCGAACTGTGGTCCTGTGGCCGGTACAACCCACCTCGGCGTGGGCACCGTGACGGTCTGGGGCAACGACCCGGAAGGCCATCCGGATCAGGCTTGGAAAACCTGCTACGAAGTGGAAACCGATGGCCCCGGCCTGTTTGTCCGTACGCACCCGAATTCGGACTACATCTGGGCTGACCAGACCAAGCACCCCGAGCCTGAAATTCAGCAATCGGTGCAGGTCATCTCGAAAGAGACCGGTGAGATCGTGAAAACCATCCAGATCACCGAAGACGAAGGCAGCGCTGCCGTTCACTTCGAATTCAACGCGGATGGTACCGAGGTCTGGGTCTCCAAGTGGAACCTGTCGGACTCGCTGGAGCCCAACGGTCAGATCGTGATTTTCGACGCCAAGACGCTGGAAGAGATCGGCCGCATCGAAGGGCTGTTTGCCCCGACCGGCAAGTTCAACGTCTACAACCGCTCGAACCACGTCACCTGACGGGTTCGCAGGAACCATCGGAAAGGGCGGGCCCCTCGCCCGCCCTTTCCTCGTTTGACCTATCAGCCAAACTCACCGGCCTGCCACCCAAGGCCAGACAAGACAGCCAAAACGGAGCCCGGATATGACTTCCGAACCGGAAAAGAAAAAACCGATCTGGCGCCGGTATTTCCTATGGGGAATGCCCGTGGCCGGCATTGCCGCAGCCTTTGTCGCCGGCATCGTCTTCTGGGGCGGATTCAACACCGCCATGGAAGCCACCAACACCAAGGATTTCTGTATCTCGTGCCACGAGATGCGCGATTTCGTCTATGAGGAATACACCGGCACGATCCACGACGTGAACCGTTCCGGCGTGGGCGCGGTCTGTTCCGACTGCCACGTGCCCAAGGACTGGACCCACAAGATCATCCGCAAGATCAAGGCGTCCAAAGAGCTGTATGGCAAGATGGTCGGCACCATCAACACCCGCGAAAAGTTCGAGGCCAAGCGCGTGCATCTGGCCATGAACGAGTGGGAGCGGATGAAGTCCTCGGACTCGCGCGAGTGCCGAAACTGTCACGATTTCGAATCGATGATGCCGGAATTCCAGAAACCCCGCGCACGTCAGCAGCACCTGAACGCGATGGAGATCGGTCAGACCTGTATCGACTGTCACAAGGGTATTGCGCACTCGGACGCCCGCGACCGGGCCGACGAAGAGTATCTGGAAGAGCTTGAAGCCCCGAACCCGGCCTTCATTCGCCCGATCCCGCCGGAATACCTGGCCAGCCTTGCCAAGATCGAAGCCAAGGAAGCGGCCGACGCAGAGGCTGAAAAAGCCGCCAAGGCAGCGCAGCAAGAGGCCGTTCAGGCCCAGATCGCGGCAGCCGTTGACGCAGCCGTTGCTGAAGAGCGCGCCAAGGCAAACGGAGAAGAGGCCGCAGCGCCAGCAGGTGGCGGTGGCAGCGATGTTGGTGGCAATGTCGACTGGAACGCGGTTGCAAGCGCGGATCTGAAACTGTTCTACCCCGGTCAGGCTTCGTTTGAATGGGTGCAGAACGGCAAGTTCCACGGTGGCGCCCGTCCGCTGACCAAAGGTGGCGATCAGTGTTCGACCTGTCACGCCAAGGAACTGGACACGATCGGCAACAAGATTGTGGCCGGCGGCGATCTGGAACCGACGCCGATCCCCGGCAAACGGGGCGTGATCGACGCAACCGTTCAGGCCGCACATGACGACGAGAACCTGTATATCCGCCTGCAATGGCCGGATGCGGGCCATAACCCGGCGCCGTTTGCGGACGGTGGCAAGATGGACCCCGACAACCAGATCAAGGTCGCCATGATGATCACCGGCACCGGTATCGAGATGGGCGATCAGGTGGGCTGCTGGGCCTCGTGCCACGCCGACAACACCTATATGCCCTTCGCCCCCGAGGCGGACGCGATTGCCGCCAATGGCGATGTCTCGGGCCGTCTGGCCGCGCAGGACACGGTGACCAAGTACATCAGCGAAAGCCGCACCGAGGTTGATACCAAGGGCCGCCGCGGCAAGCCGATGGGTGGTTGGGACAAACTGCAAACCGCCGAACAGATCGAACAGTATCTGGCCGACGGCACCTATCTTGACCTGATGCGTGTCTATGCGGACGGCAGCGCTACCAACGGCTATCTGCTGGAACAGCGCGTGGTCAATGACGGCGAGATCGCCGCCTCGGCCGAGCTGTCCGGAGGCACGTGGACGGTGGTCTTCAGCCGCCCGCTGAACTCTGGTGCGCCCGGTGATGTGCCGCTGGAGGCTGGCAAGACCTACACGGTCGGTTTTGCCATCCACGACGACTTTGCCGCCGCGCGGTTCCACCACGTGACCCTGAACACCAGCCTTGCGTTGGATGACGACACGGCGTTCATCAACGTTGTAAAACAATAAATGAGGGGGCCGGGTGATCCGGCCCCTTCCCCTTTGGAAAGGAGACATGGACAATGAAACCCCACCGCCTTCTTCCCGCGCTGCTGCTTCTGGCTGCGCCCGCCTGGGCCGATGAAACCGCCGATATCTGTGCCGAGGCCGAAGAACGCTATGTCGAGCAGTTCGGCCAGCCCTCTTCCGCTGTAGAGGACGCCGAGGTGGTGCTGATGTACAAATACAACTTCTGCCCCGGTGAGTTGACCGTAAAGGCGGGCACCACCGTGCGCTGGGTGAACGTGGACAAACGCACCAGCCATTCGGTCCTGCTGAAAGACGGCAGCGAACCCGAAAGCGACCGGTTGTTCCCCGAGGAATCGGTAGACATGACCTTTCTCACACCCGGCCCGCAAGAATACCTGTGCGGGCCGCATTGGGAAACGCAGAACATGATCGGCATGATCACCGTCGAACCCTGAGCCGAGGCAACAATACAGGCAAAACCAAAGGAGCGCGGGCGCTAATCCCGCGCTCCTTAACTTATGTCAAGGAGGTTGGTTTACGATTGCGCCAACTTGCGTTCATGACACGCCCGGTTTCCCCAGCAACGTCCCCTATTCGCGCGTGGAAGCTGCCGGAAGGTCCGGGTTCCGAAGACATTCAGAACAAGCGAGTTTGCACATGAGCGGTAAGGTTTTTCTGATTGGCGCCGGCCCCGGCGACCCCGAGCTGATGACCCTGCGCGCCCTGCGTATGCTGCAAGAGGCCGACGTGGTCGTCTATGACCGGCTGGTCTCGGACGACATCCTCGAGCTCCATGCCGACGGTGCGCGGCTGATCCCGGTGGGCAAGGCCCCCAAGTGCCACACCGTACCGCAGGACCGTATCAACGAAATCCTGAAAGAAGAGGCCTTGGCCGGTCACACCGTCGCGCGCCTGAAGGGCGGCGATCCGATGATCTTTGGCCGCGGCTCGGAAGAGGCGGCCTATCTGATGGCCCACGGAATCGCGGTTGAATACGCTCCGGGCATCACGGCGGCACAAGGGGCCTCGTGCTCGACCGGCGTGCCGCTGACCCATCGCGGGCTGGCAACCTCGGTGCAATATGTCACCGGCCACCGTCAGGCCGACAAGGTTCTGGACCTGGACTGGAAACGGCTGGCCGATCCCGATTCGACGCTGGTTGTCTATATGGGCGTGGCCAATATCGGCCAGATCGCCGTGGGCCTGATGACCGAGAACCTGCCCGGCTCGACCCCTGTTCTGGCCGTAGGCAAAGCCACCACGCCGGAAGAGAGCCGACTGGTCTCCCGCCTTGATCAGCTGGCGGCGGATGTGCGCAAGGCAGAGCTGAAAGCGCCGACCTTGTTCATCATCGGCAAGGTGGTGTCGCTTTATGCAGAACGGCCGCTGGCGGACCTGCTGGAACAGGCTCATGGCTAGGCTCGATCATAAGAATACGGGGCGTCGCCCGGCCCAAAGTCCGGGGTGGACGGCGCACGCCGTGCTGACAACTGCCGTGGTTCTGGCCACATCCGCCTTTGCCGCCGATGCACTTGATCCCAATGCGTTGAAACGACTTGTTCATCAGGATTGCGGTTCATGCCACGGGCTGTCGCTGAAAGGCGGCCTTGGTCCCGATCTGCGGTCCGAGACGCTGGAACACTATGACCCCGACGTTCTGACCGGAGTCATCCTTGACGGCATTCCCGACACTGCAATGCCCCCATGGCGGCCTCTGATCAGCGAAGAAGAGGCCGAATGGATCGCCCGTTATCTGCTGGAACAGGAGGCACAATGAAACATCTCGTCCTCGGCCTTGCAGCCGCACTGATGATGACAACGGCATATGCCGAACCGACCGCAACCGGCGATTTGGGCCTGGTGATCGAACGGGCCAAAGGCTCGGTCCTGCTGTTGGACCAATCCGACCGGGCCGCGCTGGCGCGGATCGAGGGGCTGGGCGATCTGTCCCATGCCTCGCTGGTCTACTCGCCCGATGAACGCTTTGCCTATGTGTTTGGGCGTGACGGTGGCCTGACCAAGGTCGATATCGTCACCCGCCAGATCGTGAACCGCGTCGTGCAGGCAGGCAACGCCATAGGTGGCGCGATCTCGGACGATGGCAAGCTGGTCGCCGTGTCGAACTATGAACCCGGCGGCGTGCGTGTCTTTGATGCCGAGACGCTCGAGATGGTTGCCGACATTCCCACCGACAGCAAGACCATCGGTCTGGTCGATGCGCCGGGCCGCCGCTTTGTGTTCACCATGTGGGACACGGGCGAGACATGGATTGCCGATTTCGCCAAGGGCGACCCCGCGATCACCAAGATCACCGACATGGGCAAAAACCCCTATGACGCGTTGATCACAGCCAACGGCCGCACCTATATCACTGGCTTGTTCGGTGAGGATGGCCTGACCGCGCTGGACCTCTGGGCCGATAATCCCGAACCCATCCGCGTGCTGCCCGACTATGGGCGCGGGCAAGAGGAAATGCCGGTCTACAAGATGCCCCATCTGGAAGGCTGGGCTCTGACCGGGCGCGAGTTTGTTCTGCCCGCTGTCGGCCATCACGAGGTTCTGTGGATCGACTCTGACACCCTGACCGAAACCGGGCGCACCAAGACGCATGGCCAGCCGGTCTTTGCCATGGCCCGTCCAGACGGGCGGCAGGTCTGGGTGAATTTCGCCCATCCGCTGAATGACACGATTCAGGTCATCGACAGCGTCAGCAAAGAGATCATCCACCAATTCAAACCCGGCCCCGCCGTGTTGCATATGGAGTTCACTCCGCGCGGGCATGAGGTCTGGCTCAGCGTGCGCGATGCCAACAAGGTCATGGTCTACGACACGCAGACTTTTGAGAAACTGCGCGAGATCGATGCGGACAGCCCCTCGGGCATTTTCTTTACCGCGCGTGCGCACAGAACGGGACTGTGACCGATGGATCATATCACCGACCCCATCGACCGCCGCCTGCTGGATGAGTTTCAGCGCGATTTTCCCGTCACCGACCGCCCGTTTCAGATTCTGGGCACTGCGCTGGGCCTGGACGAGGCCGAAGTGATCGACCGCCTGACCCGAATGCGTGCAACCGGGCGGATAACGCGCGTGGGCGCAACGATTGCCCCCGGCGCGGTTTCGGCCAGCACTCTGGCCGCCGTCGCCGCACCCGATGAGCGCCTGGAAGAGGTCGCCGCAATGATCGATGCGGAACCCGGCGTGAACCACAATTACCAGCGCGAGGATGACTGGAACCTGTGGTTCGTCGCCACCGGTCCGGACCGCGCACATGTCAACGACACGTTGGCGCGGATCAGCCATCGCACCGGACTGCGAGTTCTGGATTTGCGGCTGGTCCGTCCGTTCAACGTCGATCTCGGGTTCCGCATGTCGGGCAAAACCCGCAACGTGCCGGGCCCCCGCAAAGTTGACCGCTCGGCCATGCGAGACAGCGATCGGCCGTTGCTGCAGGCGCTCAGCTCAGGCCTGCAGCTGGTCACCGAACCTTTTGCCGAACTGGCACTGTCACTGGGTCGATCCACGCCCGAAGTAATGGCGCGTATCAAGGCGCTGCATGATGCGGGCATCATCTCGCGCCTGGGCGTGATCGTTCGGCACCGGGCGCTTGGCTGGTCGGCCAATGCCATGGTGGTCTGGGACATGCCCGCCGATCAGGTCGCTACTGCTGGCCCGGCCCTTGCCGCGCATCCCGGCGTGACCTTATGTTATGAACGCAACCCGGTCGAGGATGTCTGGCCCTATCGCCTCTATTCCATGATTCACGCCAAGTCGCGCAACGAAGCGCTGGAAACCCTAGCAGGTGCCACCGCGCTGCCGGAACTGGCAGGCGCGCGCCACAAAGTCCTGTTTTCGACCCGCTGCTTCAAACAGACCGGCGCACTTATCCAAGCCAGAGAGGCCGCCGCATGACGCTGGATGAAACCGACCGCGCAATCCTGAACCGGATGCAGGACGATCTGCCACTGACCACGCATCCCTATGCGACGATTGCCACCGAACTGGGCATATCGGAAAACGAGCTGCTGAGCCGCCTGACACGCATGAAAGACGACCGTGTGATCACCCGCTTTGGCCCGTTTTTCGATGCTGCTGCCATGGGCGGCGCGTTCTGCCTGTGCGCAATGGCCGTTCCGCCCGAGAATTTCGAAGCCGTCCTGACCAAAGTCAATGCGCATCCAGAGGTTGCCCATAATTATGAACGCACGCATCGGCTGAACATGTGGTTCGTTCTGGCAACCGAAACCCCCGAGGGGATCGAGGCCACCGCCGATGCCATCGAACGGGAAACGGGGATCGAAGTTCTTTGTTTTCCCAAATTGCAGGAATTTTTCATCGGCTTCCGGGTGGCGGCATGATCGACGCGAAAGACAGAGAGATTATCGAGGCGCTGCAAGGCGGCCTGCCCCTCGTGCCTGCACCCTACGCGCAGGTGGCTTCGGACATGGGCATGGACGAAGACGAGTTGCTGCTTCGTCTGGCCGACCTGAAATCGAGCGGCGTGATCCGCCGCATCGCTGCCGCTCCCAATCACTACAAACTGGGCATGACCTCGAACGGTATGACCGTATGGGATGTGCAAGACGACCGCGTGACCGAACTGGGCACCCAGATTGGCGCTCTGCCCTTTGTCACCCACTGCTACGAACGCCCCCGCGCCCTGCCCGACTGGCCCTATAACCTGTTTGCCATGGTTCACGGCACGGACAGCGACGAGGTCGAAGAAAAGCGCGCCGAGATCACCGCCATTCTGGGCGATGCCTGCCGGGCCAAAGATATCCTCTATTCCACGCGCATCCTGAAAAAGACCGGGCTGCGCCTGAAAACGAAAGGCTGAGACATGTTCCGCCTGACCGAATACATGCATCAACTCGTCACTCCGACACCAGTGCGCAAACGCCGCCCCGGACCGGTGAAACCGGTGGTGATCTGGAACCTGACGCGACGCTGCAACCTGAAATGCCGTCATTGCTACACCGTCTCGGCGGATGTTGCGTTCCCGGGCGAGCTCAACCACGAGCAAGCCATGGTAACCCTTGAGGATCTGGGCCAGTTTCGCGTCCCGGCCCTGATCCTCTCGGGTGGGGAACCGCTGGACCGGTTCGATTTCTTCGACATCGCCAAACGCGCCCGCGATTTGGTGCCCATGCTGGCGCTGTCGACCAACGGCACACGGATTCACGACGAAACCGCCGACATGATCGCCGATGTCGGGTTCAACTATGTCGGCATCTCGCTGGACGGGATCGGGGCCACAAATGACTGGTTCCGCGGTGTTGAAGGCGCTTTTGCCGATGCCCTGCGCGGTGTACGCGAATGCAAGAAGCGCGGCATCAAGGTGGGTCTTCGGTTCTGTCTGACCGAAGGCACTCAGCACCACCTGCCCGACCTGCTGCAACTGTGTGACGACGAGGGCGTCGACAAGTTCTACCTGTCTCACCTGGTCTATGCTGGTCGCGGCGACAAGAACCGGGGCGAGGATGCCGAACACCTGCGCACGCGCAAGGGCCTCGACCTGTTGCTGGAGCGCGCGTGGGAGGCCGCCTCGGGTGGACGCCCGCTGGACATCGTGACCGGCAACAACGACGCTGATGCCGGGTATTTCCTGAACTGGGTCCGCGCACGTTTCGATGCCGACAAAGCCGCTCATGTGCGTGAACATCTGGCCGCCTGGGGTGGCAATTCCAGCGGTTTGGGTGTGGCCAATATCGACAATCTGGGCCGGGTCCATCCCGACACCTACTGGTCCGACTACACGGTCGGCAATGTGAAGACCAAACCGTTTTCCGAGCTTTGGACCAGTGATGATCCGATGCTCGCCATGCTGCGCACCCTCCCGCGTCCGCTGAAAGGGCGCTGCGGGGCTTGTCAGCTCAAGGACGTCTGCGGCGGCAACACCCGGATTCGGGCGTTGCAACTGACCGGCGACCCCTGGGCCGAAGATCCGGCGTGCTATCTGACAAATCAAGAAATCGGCGTCGAAGATGCGGGCGAGCGCCTGCAGGTGACTCCGTTCCGAGGAAAAAGCCATGACCCGGCGCATCAGTTCTTTTGACACTCTGAAAATCGGCACCTTCTGTTCGCTGCTGCTGGCGGGCACCGCATGGGCCGACGCCCCGGCCGACTATGCCGAACACTGCGCCTCCTGCCACGGCGAAAACCGTCTGGGCGGCGTTGGTCCTGCGCTGATCCCCGAGACATTGAAACGGATGCGCGGCCCGCGCGTGGCTGCCGTGATCGCCGAGGGGCGCACAGCCACCCAGATGCCCGCCTTTTCCCACGAACTCGACGCCTTGCAGATCGAGGAACTGGCCGGTTGGCTGAAATCCCCGCTGGAAACCGACCCTGAATGGGGTGAGGCCGAAATCATGGCCAGCCGCACTCTGGATGAGGATTACAGCCCGGTTGACGCGCCTGTGTGGGACAGCGACCCGATGAACATCACACTGGCGGTTGAGACCGGCGATCACCATATCAGCGTTCTGGATGGCGACACGTTCGAGGTTCTGGACCGGTTCGAGACCCCCTTTGCCGTGCACGGAGGCCCGAAATTCAGCCCTGATGGCCGCTATGTGTTCATAATGTCCCGCGATGGCTGGGTGCAGAAATACGACATCTGGGCGCTGAAACAGGTTGGCCGTGTACGCGCGGGCCTGAACAGCCGCAACATCGCCATGTCGGGCGATGGCAAATGGGTGGCCGTGGCGAACTACCTGCCCAACAGCCTGACCCTGCTGTCGACCGAAGACCTCTCGGTGGCCAAGGTCGTCGAGGTCAGGAGCAAGAAGGGCGTTCCCAGCCGCGTCTCGGCTGTCTATCAAGCCCCGCCGCGCGAAAGCTTCGTTTTGGCGCTGAAAGACGTGCCCGAGATCTGGGAGGTCTTTTACGGTGCCAACCCACCGCAATCCGGGCTGGGTCATGATTTCCGGATCGAGGGACAATTCAAGAACCCTGACCCGTTCCCGGTGCGCAAGATAACCACGCCGGATTATCTGGACGATTTCTTTTTCGACCAGAGCTATGAATACGTCATGGGCGCCTCGCGCGATGGGAATGGAGGGCAGGTGATCGATCTGGTGATCGGTCAGAAAGTGGCCGATCTGGACCTGCCGGGTATGCCGCATCTGGGGTCCGGCATCACCTGGAAACACGGCGATACCACCGTGATGGCGACACCGCATCTGACCGATGGCACAGTATCGGTGATCGACATGGAAAGCTGGGAGACCGTCAAGCGGATCAAGACCGAAGGGCCGGGGTTCTTCATGCGCAGCCATGAGAACTCGCCGTATGTGTGGGCCGATGTGTTCTTTGGCCCCAACAAGGACGCCATGCATGTGATCGACAAGCAAAGCCTTGAGATCGTGAAGACCCTGCGCCCTGCCCCAGGCAAGACCGTGGCCCATGTCGAATTCACCAAAGACGGCAGCCACGCGCTGGTGTCGATCTGGGAAGATGACGGCGCAGTAATCGTCTATGATGCGCAGACGCTGGAAGAGATCCGCCGCCTGCCGATGCGCAAACCTTCGGGGAAATACAATGTCTGGAACAAGATCACCTTCTCGGAAGGCACCAGCCACTGAGGGCAAATGGCCGGTCTGGAAACTGGCCATTCTGCTTTATCCGGCCACGGCGCTGACCGTGGCCATCAACCTGTTTCTGGCCGGTCTGATCGCCAACAGCGCCGGTTTTGGCATTATCGAGCCGGTCACCGCGATCCTGTGGTCGATCCCCCTTGGCGTGCCGGCATCCTGGTTGGCCGGGCGCTGGGTACGCGGCCTGATGGATGAAGCTGACGGTTGAAGCAAAGGCTTAGTGCTTTGTGATTTAACTGAAAACCTCCCAAATTAATTTTTTGGGCAGATTGAAAACAAATGACATAAGTCAAGTTTCGAATCGGGCCACGGTTCTAGGACTCAGGAAAGATTGCCGAGTTGGATTCTCTATGCCCGCCCTCAACCCTCTGCACATGTCAGCTGTTTGCGCGTCCCGCGCGGCTTGTGCTTTGGCGGGCATCTTCCTTCTGCTGTTTCAGCTGCTTGGCCCGGCGCTGGCGAGTCCCGGGGAAAGCATGTGGGTGGAGATCTGCTCGGAGGCAGGGGCGGTCTGGGTTCAGGTGGACCTCGAAGAGGACACCACGGACCCAACCGCGCCCTGTCCGAAATGCGCCGACTGCGCCCTGTGCGCCGTCACCTCGATAGCCCCGGTACCGGGTCTGCCCGTTCTGCAACGGGACGGTCTTGTTCACGCCGCATATTGCGAAAATCGCGATCTGGTCAATGTCACCAGCGTAAAACGCCTGTGGCCCGAAACCCGAGGCCCCCCGCGCGCGGCCCAAGAAATAACTGAACGCGCCCTGCGCGCGTCCATGGCGTCCACCCAAATAATCGGAGGTGCGCCGTGGTCGTAAGTCGCGCAATCCATTTCCTGCTGGCCCTTACCCTGTCCTGTCTGATGGCGATCAGCGCCCATGCCGACAGCCTCGCCAGCTTCCTGCCTGAAATCGAGCCCGCCGACCTGGCCCCTGGTGCCGATGCTTTTGGCCCGGTGCGGGATGACGTGCCCGTCGCCCCGGTATTGAAGGGCGGGGAAACCGTTGCCTGGGCTTTTCTGACATCCGATTTCGTGGGCACCACCGGCTATTCCGGCAAACCCATCCACGTCGTCGCCGCCATCGATGCCGATGCCGTGCTGACCGGGGTGAAACTGGTCAAGCACTCGGAACCCATCGTTCTGATCGGCATCCCCAACTCACGCATGGTCAAACTGACCGAGGGTTACACCGGCCTCGACCTCAAGCACGAGGCCGCAACCGGCGGTGAGGGGCATGACCTCGACATCATCTCGGGCGCAACGGTGACGATCATGGTGATCGACGACAGCCTTGTGCGCGGTGGTATCAAGGTAGCCCGCGCGCTGGGTCTGGGCGGGCTGTCTCCGCTGCAGGCTGACGGGCCGAAACGCGAAGTCGATATGGCGCAGGATGCGACCTATGACTGGACGACGCTTTCGGGCGACGGCTCGGTGCGGCGTCTGACGCTGGATGTGGGTCAGGTCAACGCCGCGTTCGAGGCCACCGGCGATCAGCGTGCCATCAAACGCCCCGAGCGGGGTGAACCGGATGACACTTTCATCGACATGCACGTGGCGCTGGTCTCGGTGCCTTCGATCGGGAAATCCCTGCTGGGTGAGGCCGAATACAACAACATGACCAAGTGGCTGGACGAAGGCGAACAGGCCATTCTGGTGTTGGGCCGCGGGGCCTACAGCTTTAAGGGCTCGGGCTATGTCCGGGGCGGTATTTTCGACCGTATCCAGCTGATTCAGGGTGACAGCTCGGTCCGGTTTTTCGATAAGCAACAACGCCGCCTGGGTCAGGTCGCGGCCCCCGATGCGCCCAGCTTTACCGAACTGGACATCTTCAAGATCCCTGCTGATGCCGAGTTCGACCCGGCCGAATCCTTCCGCCTGCAGCTGTTGGTGCAACGGGCCGTGGGCGCAGTCGAGAAGACCTTTCTGACTTTCGATCTGGGCTATAAGCTGCCGGAACAGTACCTCGTGCCGACCGCGGCCCCTGCAGTCGTCGACGATGCCACCGGAGAAGCCGCCGCCAAGGCCGCCTTGTGGCAGCGCATCTGGAAGGACCGCACGGTCGAGATCGGTGTTCTGGGCGTCATGCTGCTGGTGCTGACCGCCACCTTCTTCTTCCAGTTCCACGCAACGATGAATGCGCGGGTCTTTTACTGGTTCCGCATCGGCTACCTGACCATGACCCTGTTCTTCATCGGCTGGTATGCGAATGCACAGCTGAGCGTGGTGAACCTGATGGCGCTGGCAGGCAGTCTGCGCACCGGGTTCAGCTGGGATGCTTTCCTGCTGGATCCGCTGGTATTTATCCAGTGGTTCGCCGTCGCTGCCGCACTGCTGTTCTGGGGTCGGGGCGCCTATTGCGGTTGGCTGTGCCCGTTCGGCGCGTTGCAGGAACTGACCAACAAGATCGCGCGGGCCTGCCGCATTCCGCAATGGACCCTGCCATGGGGGCTGAACGAACGGCTTTGGCCTGCGAAATACATGATCTTCCTCGTGTTGTTCGGCATCAGCTTTGTCTCGATCCCGCTGGCCGAGAAATACGCCGAGATCGAGCCGTTCAAGACGGCGATCATCCTAAAATTCATGCGCGACTGGCCGTTTGTGGTCTTTGCGTTGCTCTTGCTGGGGATCGGGCTGTTCATCGAACGGTTCTACTGCCGCTATCTCTGCCCGCTGGGCGGAGCGCTGGCGATCCCCGCCCGTATCCGCATGTTCGACTGGCTGCGCCGCTACAAGGATTGCGGCACCCCCTGTCAGACCTGCGCCAACGAATGCCCCGTTCAGGCCATCCACCCCACCGGTGAGATCAACCCGAACGAGTGCGTCACCTGCCTGCATTGTCAGGTGCTCTACCAGTCCGAGGACAAATGTCCCGTCGTTATCCGCCAGCTGAAACGGCGGGCCAAGACAGGGTCGGTCAGCCCTAAGACCCCCCTCGGACAACCACCGGCGAACCATCCGAACGCCAAACCGCAAACCGCTTCCTAAAAAGGAGGAACGATCATGTCGGAACATGACAACAAACTGAACATCACGCGCCGCGGGATGCTGGGGGCAACCGCCACCGGCGCCGTGATTGCCGGCACCGGTCTGGGCTCGACCCTGATGACCGCGAAAGAGGCCAGCGCCGCCGCCAAGCTGCATCTGGAGCCCGGTGAGCTGGACGAATATTACGGCTTCTGGTCCTCGGGCCAGACCGGCGAGCTGCGCATCCTGGGCTTCCCCTCCATGCGCGAGCTGATGCGGGTGCCGGTGTTCAACCGTTGCTCGGCCACCGGCTGGGGCCAGACCAACGAGTCACTGAAGATCATGACCGATGGTCTGCTGCCGGAAACCAAGGAATTCCTCGCCAAGCGTGGCATGAAAACCTATGACAACGGCGACCTGCACCACCCGCACATGTCGTTCACCGACGGCACCTATGACGGCCGTTACCTGTTCATGAACGACAAGGCAAACACCCGCGTCGCTCGTGTGCGCTGCGACGTGATGAAATGCGACAAGATCACCGAGATCCCCAACGCCAAGGCGATCCACGGTCTGCGTCCGCAGAAATTCCCGCGCACCGGCTATGTCTTTGCCAACGGCGAAGATGAAACACCGCTGGTCAACGACGGCACTGTACTGGACGATCCGTCGCAATACGTGAACATCTTCACCGCGCTGGACGGCGACACCATGGAAGTGGCATGGCAGGTGATGGTGTCGGGCAACCTCGACAACACCGATTGCGATTATCAGGGCAAATACGCCTACTCGACCTCGTACAACTCGGAAATGGGCATGAACCTGGCCGAGATGACCGAGAACGAGATGGACCATGTGGTCGTCTTCAACCTTGCGGAAATCGAGGCAGGTATCGAAGCTGGCGACTATCAGGAGCTGAAGGGCGTCAAGGTTCTGGACGGACGTAAGGGTCAGAACAAGAACTACACCCGTTACATCCCGATCCCGAACTCGCCGCACGGCATCAACACCGCGCCCGACGGCAAGCACGTCTGCATCAACGGCAAGCTGTCACCGACCGTATCGGTCATGGACGTGACCAAGCTGGACGCTGTATTCAACGACGGTGCCGACCCGCGGTCCTGCATCGTGGCCGAACCGCAGCTGGGCCTTGGCCCGCTTCACACCGCCTATGACGGCCAGGGCAACGCGTTCACCACGCTGTTCCTCGACAGCCAGATCGTGAAGTGGAACATCGACAAGGCGATCGAAGCTTTCGGTGGTGCCGATGTCGATCCGATCATCTCGAAAGTCGATGTGCATTATCAGCCGGGCCACAACTCGACCTCGATGGGTGAAACCAAAGATGCTGACGGCAAGTGGCTGATTTCGATGAACAAGTTCTCGAAAGACCGGTTCCTGAATGTGGGTCCGCTGAAACCCGAGAACGAGCAGATCATCGACATCTCGACTGACGACATGAAGGTGGTCCATGACGGTCCGACCTTTGCCGAACCGCATGACTCGATCATCGTGCGCGCCGACATCGTCAACCCGGTCAACGTCTGGGACCGCAACGACGTCACCTGGGAAGACGCCCGCAAACAGGCCGAAGCCGACGGCGTCGATCTGGAGGAAGGCGCCGAGGAACCGATCCGCGACGGCAACAAGGTACGGGTCTACATGACCTCGCAGGCGCCGACCTTCAGCCTTGAGAAGTTCACCGTCAAACAGGGTGACGAGGTGACGGTCTACATCACCAACCTGGATGACGTGGACGACGTGACCCACGGCTTCTGCCTTGGCAACTACGGCATCGCGATGGAAGTCGCACCGATGGCAACCGCCTCGGTCACCTTCACCGCCGACCGTCCGGGTGTGCACTGGTTCTATTGCCAGTGGTTCTGCCACGCGCTGCACATGGAAATGCGCGGCCGGATGCTGGTCGAGCCGCAGGGCGCATAAGATGCGTTGGCCCCTGCTCATACCGCTCCTGCTTGGCTCGCCCCTTTGGGCGGCGGATTGGGACGTGCCCAACCGGGTGGGGGCCATCACTGAAACACTGGCGCAGGCGGCGGATGGAGACACCCTTCGCCTGAGCTCCGGTGTCTACACCGAAACACTGGTTCTGGACCGGCCCGTCACCATAGACGGGCTGGGACATGCCACCATCGACGGACAAGGTGAGGGCAGCGTCATCACTGTGACCGGGCCGGGCGTGACCGTGCGCGGTCTGACGGTGATCGGCTCGGGCTCGGATCACGGGGAAATCGACAGCGGTATCCAACTGACCAAGACGGCCCTCGCGCCGGTCGTGGAGGACAACGTGCTGATCGGCAACCTTTACGGCGTCGATATTCATGGTGCCAGGGACAGCATCGTGCGCGGCAACCGGATCGAAGGACGACAGGACCAGCGGATGAATGACCGCGGCAATGGCGTCTATGTCTGGAACGCCCCCGGCGCGGTGGTCGACGGCAACGACATCCAGTATGGCCGCGACGGGATCTTTGTGAACTCGTCCAAGAAGAACACCTTCACCAACAACCTGTTCCGCGACCTGCGCTTTGCCGTGCACTACATGTATGCAGACAATTCGGTGGTCCGCGACAATGTCTCGATCGGCAACGATCTGGGCTATGCGGTGATGTTCACCACCGGCGTCACGGTGGCCGACAACGTGTCGATAGACGACCGGGAACACGGCGTGATGCTGAACTACGCCAACAAGAGCACCATCACCGGAAACGTAGTGAAAGGCGCCAAGGAAAAATGCACCTTCCTCTATAACTCCAACAAGAACGAATTCACCGACAACTGGTTCCAGGGTTGCGGTATCGGCATCCACTTTACCGCAGGCAGCGAACGCAACCGCATTGTCGGCAACTCTTTCATCGGCAACCGGACGCAGGTGAAATACGTCTCGACCAAGTGGGTCGAGTGGTCAGAAGACGGGCGCGGCAATTACTGGTCCGATTTTGCCGCCTATGATGTGGATGGCAACGGCATCGCCGATGCCCCCTATCGCCCCAATGACAGTATGGACCATGTGCTGTGGACCCAACCCGCAGCCAAATTGCTGCTCGGCTCGCCTGCCGTGCAACTGGTGCGCTGGTCGCAATCGGCCTTCCCGGCGCTGTTGCCGGGGGGTGTGATGGACAGCAACCCACTGATGCAAGCCCCTGAACCCCCAGCTATGAAAAAGGTGCCTCATGACGGATAAGGCCCTGTCAATCGACCATGTTCTCAAGGACCGAGGGAAAACCCGCGTTCTTGACGATATCACCCTGTCCCTTGCCCCCGGTCAGCGCGTTGCGCTGCTGGGTCACAACGGCGCGGGCAAATCGACCCTGATCAAATCCATCCTCGGCCTGACGCCGATCCATGGCGGAGCCATTCGGATCGGAGACGCAACCCCCGGCAGCGCGCAGGCGCGGCGGGACACGGCCTATCTGCCCGAAGCGGTGTCGTTTCATCCGGCGCTGACCGGCCGCGAGCAACTGACCCTGTTCGCAAAGCTGTCCGGCACCAAGACCGACGTGCCCGGCCTGTTGGACCGTGTTGGCCTGAGCGATGCGCTCGACCGCCGGATCGGAGCCTATTCCAAAGGGATGCGGCAACGTCTGGGTCTGGCGCAGGTGCTGCTGGGCCAGCCGAAAGTTGCCCTGCTGGATGAACCCACCTCTGGCTTGGACCCGATTTCCCGGCAGGATCTCTATGCCATCATCGACGAACTGGCCGCTCAGGGCACCGCTGTCCTGATCGCCTCGCACGCCCTGACCGAGGTCGAGGCCCGCACCGACCGCATCGCCATTATGCGCAAGGGCCGGATGGTCGCCGACGACACGCTGAACAACCTGTCGGCACTGGCCGGCCTGCCGATCCGCCTGCGCGTGCGAGCCAGTGCCAATGCCGATGCTTTGGCCGCAGAACTGGGCGGCAACCGGATCAATGGCGCGTCCGTCGAACTGCTCTGCAGCCCCGAAGACAAGATGGAGGCCCTGCGCCGCATCGCCGGACTGGGCGAGGCCGTGGCGGATGTGGAAATGACCCCGCCCAAGCTGGAAGACCTGTATCGCCACTACGCTCAGGAGGATTTGCAATGACCCGCTTCCTCGCCATCACCCGCACCGAAATGCTGATCCTGCGTCGCAATCGCTGGCTGCTGGTCGCGACGCTGATCATGGTGCTGTTCGCGCTGGCGCTGACCTTTGCGGGCAGCGCACCAACCGGTACGCTGGGCGTCGACATGCTGACCGTTTCGGTCGCGTCGATGACCACGCTGTCGGTCTATCTTGCCCCCTTGCTGGCGCTGATGATTTCCTTCGACGCCATCGCCGGTGACGTGGATCGGGGCAGCCTGTCGCTGCTGCTGTCCTACCCGGCAGGGCGCGGCGAAATCCTGTTGGGCAAATTCACCGCCCATCTGGCCGCCCTCGCTTTCGCGATGACCGTCGGCTTCGGCACCGCAGGTGCGGTGGCAGCGTTCTTTGGCGGCGCGGGGCCGGAAAGCCTGATGGCGCTGGTCCGCCTCATCCTCACATCCATCCTGTTGGGCGCCGTTTTTCTGGCGCTGGGTTACCTGCTGTCCGCCCTGGCAAGGGGAGCCACGGCAGCAGCAGGTCTGTCGGCCGGGCTCTGGCTGGTTTTTGTCGTCCTTTATGATCTGGGCTTGTTGGGAGCCGTCGTCATGGACAAGGGCGGCACCTTCACCCAATCCGTCTTTCCGTGGGTGATGGTAGCCAACCCGGCCGACGCATTTCGTTTGTGGAACATCGCAGCAACCGAAGGCGTCGCCATGGCATCCGGCATGACCGGTGCCGCGCAGGCGCTGCCCGTCTGGGCCGCGCCCGCCTCGCTGCTGATCTGGCCGGTGCTGGGTTTTGCCCTCGCCCGCCTCGCATTCCGGAGGGTCGAGCCATGAAGCGTATCGTCCTGATTGCGCTGATCGCGTTGGCCGCCTGCAAAGAGGAGGTGGCCGAGGCCCCGGATCCGGTGGACCTGACCCCCGATGCGCTGAGTTTCTTCTGCCAGATGAACATCGCCGAACATGGCGGACCCAAAGGGCAGATTCATCTGGAAGGATATCCGGTGCCGCTGTTCTTCGCGCAAGTGCGCGACATGGTGGCCTATCTAAAAAGCCCCGAACGCGATGCCGAAATCACCGCCGTTTACGTCAGTGACATGGGGGTTGCCCCGAACTGGCGGCAGCCGGGCGTCTCCAACTGGATCGCGGCGGATGGTGCAACCTTTGTGGTCGGCTCCAACGTCGCGGGCGGCATGGGCGCGCCCGAGGTAGTGCCCTTTGCCGATCCCACCGCCGCCGATGTCTTTATCACCCAATATGGCGGCGCGCAGATGCCATTGTCGGACATTCCCGCAGCCGAGGTTCTTGGCCCCGTCGATCTGGACCTGAAACTGGAGACCCCCTCATGATCCCCCTCTCCCGCCGCCGGTTTCTGACCATGTCCGCCGCCTGTGCGGCCTTTCCGGTCGGCGCGAAACCCGCCCCGGCGGCCCATTGGCGCGGCGTTGCGCTGGGGGCTGAGGCCAGTTTGCGGCTGGAGGGGCTGAGCAATGCCCAGGCCGCGCCGATCATCGCTGCTGTCGAGGCCGAGATGGGCCGTCTGGAAAACATCTTCAGCCTGTACCGCCCCCAATCCGAACTCGGCCGTCTGAACCGCGACGGCCATCTGTCGGGCCCCGCGCCGGAACTGCTGAACGTTCTCAGCCTGTGCACGGCGCTTCACGAGGCCACGGACGGCGCGTTCGACCCCACCGTGCAACCGCTCTGGTCCGCGTTGGCAACCGGTGCAAGCCCCGAGAAGATCGACGCGGCGCGACAATCGGTCGGATGGTCCCGCGTGACCATTCAGCCGGACATGATCCGCCTGCCCCAGCCCGGTGTTTCGGCACTGACCCTGAACGGTATCGCACAGGGCGCCATCACCGACCGTATCAGCGCGCTGCTGACTGCGCATGGTTTGCGGGACGTGCTGGTGAACATGGGAGAAATCTCGGCCCTGGGCCAACGCGCAGACGGGCAACCCTGGCAGGTCGGGCTGGCCGGACCCGGAGGTCAGGTTCACAAATCCATCGAACTGCGGGACCGCGCCGTCGCCACGTCGGACGCGCGCAGCTTCATGCTGAATAGTGATCAGGGACATATCCTGAACCCTGCGAGCGATATGCGCCCTGCGCATGTCGTCTCGGTCTCAGCCCCCAGCGCAGCCATTGCCGACGGGTTGTCGACGGCTTTGTGCGCTCTGCCGAAGACAGGCTTTGAAACCGTGATTCAGGCTTTTCCCGAGGTGCGGCTGGAAATGCATATCTGACCACAGGACCAGCTCTGCCCGCAAATCGCACAATGAGCGCACCCCAATAGTCCAAAGCCGGAACATGGGCCTGCCAACGGCTTACAAGGCAAGCCTTTGTTCTCGCATTATCTACAGCAGTGGTAGATGGCGGAGACGAAGGGATTCGAACCCTCGAGACGGTTTCCCGCCTACTCCCTTAGCAGGGGAGCGCCTTCGACCACTCGGCCACGTCTCCGCCGACGGGTATATCCTTGCAAACGCTGGAAATACAAGGCCAATTCTGAACGGATTGACAGTTTTCTTCGAAATCCCGGAACTTCTTGAAATCGCTCCAAATAGAGCTGTTTTGTACCGTTTTCAGGCAGTATCCAGGCCACCAATTTCAACGGCATAGCCCCGGATCGGGCTTCAGATTCGCGAAACGCACCGTCGTGCCACCGACCCAGGTTCAGCATCCTATGACGGGGCGTGTTCTGAACCCTCGCCCTGCACCGTCAGTTTTTCAGAAGGCCCATGACCAACCGCCCTTGAGTCGTTTCCCAAAAGCCTTCCCGACCAAGAACCCAATATCCGAAATCCGACCGCGCGTGATGGGGTGACATGGGAACCAGGCTCTTTCCGTTGATCAGGTCCTGAATGATCCCGGTCCACCCAAGCGCGACCCCGGCCCCGGAAAGGGCCAGATGCAGCGCCATTCCGTGATCGTTGACCACGACGCGGTTGTCGGACAAACGCCAATCGTCCTGAGAGCGGTCCAGCCATGCCTCCCAACTCAGCCAACGCCGTTCCGGATCGTCCTGCTCGATCAGCGGAATGTTAGAGACATCAATGCTGCCATCCAGCTTGCGGTATCGCTCGATCAGGCTGGGGGACGCGACGGGGCAAACGGCCTCATCAATCAGCTTTCGGGCCTCAAATCCCGGCCAGTGACCCTGCCCAAAGAGAATCCAGCAATCCGCCGCTTCCCGAAACAAGTCCGCGTCTTTGACCAGAGTGATCACCTTCACCTGCGCGCCCAGCTGTTCCGACAGGTCCGGCAGGCGCGGTGACAACCAGTAGGTTCCGATTCCCGGGTAGGTCGCGACAGTGAAGACGCCATCGCCGTCTTTCGCCCGAATCCGGGCCGCCGTCGTTCTTATGTTTCGAAAAGCCCGAGACACGGTCTCATACAGCTCGCTTGCGTCCGGGGTAGGCACCAGACGACCATGCGTTTTTTCGAAAAGAACGACACCCAGATCCTGCTCAAGCTGTTTGATCTGATAGCTTATTGCAGGCTGCTGCACATTCAGTGCCTTGGCTGCCAGCGTAAAGCTGCCATGCCAGTAAGCCTCTTCGAATGCCCTGAGGCCCTTGAGTGTCGGCAGGTTGTCAGTCATTGAAAAATTCAATCCCCCGCTCAGAATTTTCCACGTATTCTAGAAGGAAAAACTCGACTAGACAGGCAAAATAACTTGGATGCCGGAATTTTGGAGGTCCCGCTTGTCTACCGATATCGAAAAAATTTTGAATGTGGCACGCGAACACGCGGCCACTGAGGTTGCCCCGAACGTTGATGCCTGGAACCAGTCAGGGGTTTGGCCCCGCGCTGCGTCAGACAAGGCAGGGGCTGCAGGTCTTATGGGTCTTTATGCCCCTGAGGAGTTTGGCGGTCAGGGGCTTTCGCTTGGCGACGGCATCCGCGTTTACGAGGAACTGGGAACCGCCGACGGGGCCTATGCCTTTGCGCTGTCGATGCACAATATCTGCACCTTTGCCGGATGCGGCTATGGCACCGAAGCATTCAAGGAACAGTGGGCGCGTGATCTGACATCCGGTCGGAAGCTGGCGAATTTCGCGTTGACGGAACCGCAATCGGGCTCTGACGCGACCAACATGTACAGCCGCGCGGTGATCAATTCGGACGGAACCTGGACTATCAATGGCGCCAAAGCCTGGGTCAGCCTTGCGGGTGAGGCCGATATCTATTTCACCGTCGTGAAAACGACCGACCAACCCGGGCATCAGGATATGGCGATGATTGCCATACCAGCCGATACTCCGGGCCTGAGCTTTGGGCCCCGCTATGAGACGCCCAGCTACACCTTCCTGCCCTTGTCCGAGATGTACATGAAAGACGTTGTGGTTTCGGAAGACAACATCATCCTGCCGGTCGGTCAGGGCCTGCAAGGATCGCTGATGGCCATCGACATCGCCCGTGTATCGATTGCATCGGGTTGCTGCGGATTGATGCAGGCCGCGCTGGACACGGCGCTGAGCTATTCCAAGAACCGCAAGATGTTTGGCGGCAAGAACCTGGATCTGGACGGCATTCAATGGATGCTGGGCGATGTGGCAACTGAGCTGGAGGCCTCGCGCCTGCTGTATCGGGCCGCAGCCAATGCGCTTGGAACGCCCGAAGGTCCGGTGATGGCGGCGCACGCCAAGCGGTTTGTCCCGGACGCGGCGGTCAAGGCGGCCCACACCTGCACGCAGGTGCTTGGGGGGATGGGGTTGCTCAAACCTTATGGTTTGGACCGTCTGTCACGGCTCAGCCAGATGCTGCGTATCGTGGACGGCACAACCGAGATCAGCCGGGTCGTGATCGGGCGCAGTCTGGCGAAACGGGCGAAAACCTTGCCGGATCTGCCGGTTCCGAAGGGTTTCGGAGAAACCTGAGCCAAGTCACGCTGGTCTGTTTGGGAGGGTTGACCATGCAAAAACACTTTGAAGCGATGCAAAAGACAGCGGCCAACCATGTGCCGCTGTCCCCACTGTCATTCCTGAACCGCGCAGGCACCCTGCACGGCCACCGCACGGCCGTTATCTACGGGGACGTTCGGCGCGATTGGGCCGAGGTCGTCCGGCGCGCGCACGCCGTTGCGCGGGGGTTGGCCGAATTGGGCATCACCAAGGGCGACACGGTGTCCGTGCTCTGCCCCAACATCCCCGAACTGTTCGAACTTCATTTTGCCGTGCCCTTGTCCGGTGCTGTTCTGAACACGCTGAACACACGGCTGGAGCCTGAGACGATTGCCTATATTCTGGATCATGCCGATACCAAATTGGTGATTGTCGACCGTGAGCTGGTGCCGCTTCTGTCGAAAGCCTTTGATCTGCTTGGCCGCGATATCCCGGTTGTGGAAATCACCGACCCAAATGTGGCGGACGGGGACAGCCTTGGCAGGCAGGACTATTCCGAGCTTTTGAGCAAAGGTGAACACACCGGCCCTGCCCTGCCCGACGACGAATGGGATGCAATCGCGCTGAACTATACTTCGGGCACGTCCGGGCGCCCGAAAGGGGTGGTGTATCACCACCGCGGCGCCTACCTGATGGCGCTTGGCACCGTTGCCGCATGGCAGATGCCCAGCTATCCGGTTTACCTGTCCGTCGTACCGATGTTCCATTGCAACGGCTGGGGACACCCGTGGGTGATGGCGCTGCAGGGCGGCACCATGGTGTTCACCCGTGTGCCAGCTGCGGAAAAGATCATGGCTGCGATCCACGACCACGGCGTGACCCATTTGGGTGCGG
Source organism: Ruegeria sp. MALMAid1280 (assembly GCF_049195285.1). NCBI lineage: Bacteria > Pseudomonadati > Pseudomonadota > Alphaproteobacteria > Rhodobacterales > Roseobacteraceae > Ruegeria > Ruegeria sp. MALMAid1280. The sequence continues at coordinate 94,357 of NZ_JBMIRT010000036.1, forward strand.
CACCAATTGTGCTGCAGATGCTGGCCGAACTGGACAGCCGCGAAAGCGCCCCTTTCGACCCGGCGATCAAAGTGATGACCGCCGGCGCACCGCCGCCGCCTTCGGTGCTTGAGAAAACAAAGGCGATGGGGCTGGATGTCATGCAGGTCTATGGCCTGACGGAAACCTACGGCCACATCTCTCAGTGCCTGTGGCAAGAGGCGTGGGACGCCGAAAGCCCAGCCGAGCAGGCGCGTCTGCAAGCGCAGCAGGGCATCGCCTTTCCAATGGTCGACTCCGTTGCCGTCATAGACCGCGACAGCGGGGATGCCGTCCCCCGGGATGGTGAAACTCAGGGCGAGATCGCCATTCGCGGCAATACGGTCATGAAGGGCTATTACAAGGACCCCGACGCCACAGCCGAGGCTTTCGACAACGGGCGTTTCTGGTCCGGGGACGCCGCTGTGGTCAACCCGGACGGCTACATGCAGATCCGCGACCGGTTGAAGGACGTCATCATCTCGGGCGGCGAAAACATTTCGTCAGTTGAGGTCGAGGCGGTTCTTTACCGTCACCCCGCCGTTCTGGCCGCTGCCGTCGTGGCCAAGCCCGACCCCAAATGGGGCGAGGTGCCCTGTGCCTTTGTCGAATTGCGACCGGACCACCACGCAGAAGGCGATGAAATCGTGGCGTTCTGCCGGGAACATCTGGCCGGTTTCAAGGTGCCCAAGGCCGTGGTTTTCGCGGACCTGCCCAAGACATCGACAGGGAAAATCCAGAAATTCCAGCTCAGGGAAAAAATGAAAACGGCAGAGATCTGAAAAGCCCGATCATCAAGCAGAAAACCTGCGACGCACGCAGCAAGAGCGTTGCCAAAGATACATGGCTCGGTATCCTGCAGCGCCGGTCGGAGGGCTCCTTGATTGCGCCCCCTTTGCCCGCAACTTAGTGACTCCGGAGCCTGACCATGCCTGCCGAAACGTTTGATTACATCGTCATAGGGGCCGGCACCGCAGGCTGCCTGCTTGCCAATCGCCTCAGCAAGGACCCGTCGAAACGGGTGCTGCTGCTGGAAGCCGGTAAAAAGGACACCTACTTTTGGATTCACATCCCTGTTGGATATCTGTACTGCATCGGCAACCCGCGCACCGATTGGCTGTATCAGACCGAGCCCGACAAGGGTCTGAACGGCCGTACCCTGCGCTATCCGCGCGGCAAGACACTGGGCGGCTGTTCCTCGATCAACGGCATGATCTACATGCGCGGTCAGGCGCGGGATTATGACAACTGGGCCAGGCTGAGTGGCGAACAGGGCTGGAGCTGGGCAAACTCGGTCCCGGACTTCAAGGCACATGAAAACCATTACAAGCTGGACAATGGCGCCGATCCGAGAACCGGCGACAACGGCCGGTTCTCGGACCTGCATGGGCATGGCGGCGAATGGCGCGTGGAAAAACAGCGCCTGCGCTGGGACGTGCTGGAGTCCTTTGCCGAGGCTGCCAGAGAGGCCGGAATCGAATCCACCGAAGACTTCAATTCGGGCGACAATGCCGGGGTTGGCTATTTCGACGTGAACCAGAAGTCGGGCTGGCGCTGGAGCACCTCGAAGGGCTTCCTGCGCCCGGCGAAAGAGCGTCAGAACCTGACTATCTGGACCGAAGCACAAGTCGAGCGTCTGACCTTCGACACCACCCCTGATGGCGCAACCCGATGTTCCGGCGCAGTCGTGCGTCGCGCGGGGCAACCGGTGACCGTGAACGCCTCGGCCGAGGTCATTTTGTCCGCGGGTGCCATCAACTCACCGCAGATCCTGCAATTGTCGGGCATCGGCAACGGCGCGTTTTTGAAATCCCACGGTATCGACGTGGTGCTGGACGCACCCGCCGTTGGGGAAAACCTGCAAGACCACCTGCAAATCCGCGCGGTATTCAAGGTGGACAGGACCAGGACCCTGAACACGCTGGCCAACAGCCTTTTGGGCAAGGCCAGGATCGGCCTGCAATACGCGCTGCGACGCTCTGGCCCGATGAGCATGTCGCCCAGCCAATTGGGGGCCTTTACCCGATCCGATCCAAGCCGTGCCCATGCAAACCTGGAATACCACGTCCAGCCGCTGAGCCTTGAGGCATTCGGTGAAGACCTGCACGAGTTCCCTGCCATCACCGTCAGCGTCTGCAACCTGAACCCGACCAGCCGTGGCCATGTACGCATCCGGTCGAACCAGTACACCGACGCGCCGATGATCGCGCCGAACTATCTGGACACGGACGACGACCGCCAGGTCGCCGCCGACAGTCTGCGCCAAGTGCGCGAAATCATGTCCAAACCGGCGATGCAGAAATACAACCCACAAGAATGGAAGCCGGGTGTTCAGTTCCAGACAGATGAGGAACTGGCCAAGCTGGCGGGCGACATCGCCAGCACCATCTTCCACCCTGTCGGCACTGCAAAGATGGGTCGCGAGGATGATCCGACCGCTGTGGTCGATCCCTATCTGAGGGTCAAGGGCATCAAGGGTCTGCGTGTGGTCGATGCCAGCATCATGCCCGAGATCACCAGCGGCAACACCAACGCTCCGACCCTGATGATCGCTGAAAAAGCCGCGCGCTGGATTCGGGAAGGTCGTTAAGCCAACCAGCGCACTGAACTTGGGCCTTTTTCCTCCGGTCGGGCGGCCAGCGCCCGTGGAATTGCCGGGATAATGCCCGAGAAGACCCGCCAAGCTGATCCTGTATCTGGACATGCCGACACCCGTGCAATCGGGTATCGACCCATCCCGCACAGAAAACTTGCCAGATACGCAGGTTTTAAGGCATATTTGTATGGATTTAATAATTTCAAATTCATGTAGTAGAATTTTTTTGAGGCAAAACCGAGCACGGGTGCAATACGCCCGAGACCACCTGTGGGGGAAGGAAGCTGGTTTTGTTCTGGTTGAGATCGTTACTTGTTTTTTGCTGTGTTTTGCTGCTGCCTTCGCAGGTTTTAGCTGAAATCGGGAAAGTCATCGGCGTCAAACAAGGCGCGCAAATCACGCGCGCAGGGAAAACCCAGCCGTTGCGGACCGGTATGGAGGTTGCCTCGGGCGACTCCATTTCAACCGACCGCAGCGGTGTGGTTCAACTTGTCTTCGTTGACGAAACCAAAATCGCCATCGGCCCGAACGCGCGGATGATGCTGGACGTCACGATGCTGCGCGGTAATCGAAAGGCCAAGAGTTTCGCGGTTCAGGCATTGGGCGGCAGCTTCCGGTTTATTTCCGGCAAAAGCAAAAAGCGCGCCTATTCCATCAACACGCCGACCGCAACCATGGCCGTGCGGGGCACAACTTTTGACCTTTGGGTCGTACCCGGCACGCAAAGCGCCATGCTGGTTCTGCAAGGTCGGGTAGAAATGTGCGGCCAAAGCGGCAATTGCCGCGAAGCCGCGCGCCAGTGCAGCCTGCTGGCAACGACGCACGCCGGCAATGTCGGGCGCCCTGTCGATCAGGAAAGCTATGACGATGCGCTGAAAAACGGGTTCCCGTTTGTTCAGTCGCAGGAACAGTTGCTGGTGCCTCTGCAAGTCGATTTCAGAGGCTGCGGGACGGATGCCCTGCCCCTGACACAACGGTCCGAGGCGCGTGAGACCCGTCCCGATCGTGAACAAGGCAGCGTCCAGAGCGCCGCAGCACCAGAGCCGCGCGGTGACCCCGCTTCGGGGCAAAGCGTCGGTCAGGGCAATGGCGGCAACATCGGCAGCGGCACCGGCAGTGATAACGGCACTGGCGGCAATATCGGAGCCAGCAGCGGCAGCGGGGATGGGCGCGGCGGCTCGATCGGTGGCGGCTCGGGCAGTGGCGGTCCGGGAAGCGGCGGCACAATCGGTGGCGACACCGGAGGGTTCGGGGGCACTCCCGGCGGCGGCGGAGCTGACGGGAATGGCGGTAACAGCGGCGGCTAAAGATACGCAGGCCCCGCTAGATGACACCACTTCAGACGATGTCGTGGCAACGCCCGCACGTGCAGGGATGACCACGGCATTCGGAGGCTAACGTGACCGGAAAGCCCAGGGAAAGAACAGGGCGACGACGAGCCTTTCAGCTTGTGGGGCTTGGACTGATCCTGTTCGGGTGTTTTATCAGGGTTCTCGACCCTTACCCGGTGCGGATGACACGGCTGATCTATTTTGATCTGCTGCAACGCATTTCACCACGCGAATACAACCCGGACCTTCCTGTGCGCGTGGTGGATATCGACGAACAGTCGCTGGCCAACTGGGGGCAATGGCCCTGGCCCAGAACCTTGCTGGCGCAGATGGTCAGAAATCTGGGCGAATACGGCGCCGCCTCGATCGCGTTTGACATGCTGTTTATCGAACCTGACAGATTCTCACCCGTGCGGCTGCTGAATGATCCGGCGCTTGCTGGTGTGGTTTCGGTGGACCACCATGCCTCGAAAATGGACAATGACGTGCTGTTCGGTCGGGAGATCGCCAATTGGCCGGTTGTCCTGGGGGCAGCCGCCCGACAATCCGGTGACGGACGGGCCGTCACGCCCCACGCCGGTATCATCGAAATCGGAGAAATGCCTACCGCGGGGCTGGTTTCGGTCCCTCATTGGACGCCCCCCGCCCCACCGCTGGATCGCAGCGCGGCGGGCATCGGCGGGGTCAATGTCTCGCCTCTGGGCGGTATGGGTATCATACGCCGTGTTCCCGTCCTTTGGGGCGGCCCGGACGGGGCGCTGCCGGGGCTGGGCATCGAAGCGCTCAGGGTCGCGCTGGACGAATCCATCGTCATTGCCGAGGGCACGCCGGACGAAGCCGGCATCATGCTGGCGGTCGAGATCGGAGAATTTCGGCTGCCGACCACGGAAAACGGCGAAGTCTGGGTTCGGTACAGGCGCGACAATCCGGACCTGTACCTATCGGCCGACGACATCATGCAGATGCAGGACGATCCCGCCATACGCGCCGAAATCGAGGGCCGGATCATTCTGGTCGGCACCTCGGCCGCAGGGCTGTTCGACATGCACCAGACGGCGCTGGGTGAATCGGTTCCGGGCGTGACGATCCACGCGCAAATCCTGGAACAGATCCTTACCGGGGAGATGCTGAGCCGGTCGGATGTAACCGCCGCCCTTGAGCTGCTGTCTTTCGTCACTCTGGGCATCGTGGTCACGGCTGTCATGGCCCGGTTCGGCGCGGTGGCCTCGTTCGTGGCGGGCGGCGCCTCGGCGGCGGTTGTTCTTGCCATCAGCTGGCTGGCGTTTCAGAACCAGCTGGTTCTGTTCGATGTCACCTTTCCGCTGGCGGGAGGCATGGCCAATTTCGGCCTTCTCGCAGGTTATCTTTTCATTTCGACCGAGCGGGAAAAGCGGGTGATCCGGCAGATCTTTTCGCACTATGTCGCCCCCGAAATCCTGGATGAGATGGAGGGGACGGGCCATCAGCTGCAATTGGGCGGCGAAACACAGGAAATCACGGTGATGTTTTCCGATATCCGGGGGTTTACCCCACTGTCCGAGTCGGTGTCGGCTACAGATCTTGTCACCCTGCTGAACCAGTTGTTTTCACAGATCGGAGATCAGATCCTGTTGGAGCGCGGCACCATCGACAAATTCATCGGCGACGCGGTGATGGCCTTCTGGAACGCGCCGCTTCCGGTCGAGGATCACCCTTGCCGCGCGGCGCAGGCGGCGCTGTTGATGCGGCAGGCGTTGACCGACTTCAATGCCTCGGACGTCATGACGGGGCGGCCACCGATTGCCCTGGCCACGGGCTGTGCGACCGGTCGGGCCTGCGTCGGCAATATCGGGTCCAAACGCCGGTTCAACTACACCGTGATTGGGGATGTGGTGAACGTCGCCGCGCGGATCGAACAAAGTTGCCGCCATGTCGACTATGACATCCTGGTTTCCTGTTCGGTATACGAAAAAACCAGGCAAGACATGGCCATGCTCGAGGCCGGGTATGTCGATCTCAAGGGCCGCACCGATTTGGAGCCCGTCTTTATTCTGGTGGGCGACAACGCCATGCTGGACACGCCCGCGTTCCAAAAGCTGGACGCAACCCACAAGAAACTGATTGAGGCCATTCGGGGTCGTCAGCCACCGGATCAGGTCGAGGCGATCTGCGAAGATTGCATCGCGCAGGCACGTCCTATCGAACCCGGCCTGCTGAAATTTTACGGCGCGCTGTCCGGCCGAGCGGCCGACTTCAGGTCCGAGTTCCAGTCCAGCCAGTTGATTTTCAGCCACCACGAACGCGAAAGCACGCCCTCAGCCTGACGAGCTTCGAACGGGCGGCCAAGCTTATCCGTCAGGCGAGGCGCGTGCGCGCACCCAGGGCCGGGTGCATTCCTGCTTTCAACGTTGCCCTTTTCGACCGCTCTGTTCCCTGGCAGCTTTCATCCTTCGGCAGATGCGCAGGAACCCAGATAGCGGCGGACAGTTTCGGCCATCCCGAATGTCAACGCATCGCAGAACAGCGCATGGCCGATAGAGACCTCTGCAATCGACGGGATGCGGGTAATCAGCTTTCGCGTCCCGCTAACCGTCAGATCGTGACCCGCATTGACCTGCAGGCCCTGCCCCTTGGCTGCAGCTGCTGCTTCGGCCAGGCGCTCAAGCTCCCGATCTTCAGCAACGGGATCGCTGTGGGCACCACCAAACGGGCCAGTATAAAGCTCGACCCGATCAGACCCCGTCTGGGCTGCATGGCCCATATGTGTCGCGTCCGGGTCGCTGAACAGTGACACACGATGGCCGTTTCTCTTAAGCCCGGCAACCACCCCTGCCAGCATCGCGCCCTGCGTTTCGAAATCCCAGCCATGGTCGCTTGTCGCCTGCGCGGGATCATCCGGCACAAGCGTCACCTGATCCGCGCGAACCTCGTGAACAAGCGACAAAAGCCCGGGATCGGGATAGCCTTCGACATTCAGCTCACGGTCCGGAAACTCTGCATCAAGCAGCACCCGCAGCGCCCGCACATCGCTGGGCCGGGTATGGCGTTCGTCTGGCCGGGGATGCACCGTCACACCGGCAGCACCCGCTGCAAGGGCGATCCGGGCCAGATCCACCACATCCGGCCACGGGTGTTCGCGCCGGTTTCGAAGCAGGGCTGCAACGTTCAGATTCACCGAAAGGTCTGTCATGTCACTGCCCTACAACTGAAAAGACTGCACATGCGCGGGCACCGGGATACCGTCGATGTTGCGGGGATCGGGGATCGGGTCGCCGACCGTGGTGTGGACGGGAATGACCCCGGCCCAGATCGGCAGGCCGTAATCCTCTTCCTCATCCTTGGGTCCGCCGGTGCGGATCTTGGCGCTGCCTTCGGAAATCTCCATGCCCAGCACCATGGTCGCCTTCAAATCCTGCGCGTAATCCGGCCGCAGACCTTCATAGCGCCTCGGAAACAGGCCGTTCACGAACCGGGCAAGTTTTTGCAGTTTTTCCTCAGGCTCTTCGACCTTGAATGCCGATCCGAACAGCGTGACCGAGCGCGAATTGACCGAATGGTGCATACCCGACCGGGCCAAAACGAAACCATCAAGGATCGCCACCGACAGGCACACCTGTGCATCGCGCGCATTGCGCAGGGCGCGACTGGCCGAGGAGCCGTGCCAATAGACGTGATTGCCCTCGCGCCATTGCAGGGTTGGCGTGACAAATGGCCTGCCATCGATCACGTATCCCACGCTGCACATCGGTTGCGCGTCCAGAATTTGGTTGATCGTGGCGCGGTCGAAATGCCCCCGCTCGTGCGATCTGCGCAGGCGCGTTCTGTCGGTGATATCCAGTGTCTCGTTCATAGTCATAGCTCGGGTTTGTTCTTGCCATGACCGTAATGCCCGGATATTGGATGTCAGCAAATGTCCAATTTTGAAACTTTTTCTAAGGCCAATTTGGATCGAGACCTGTTTGCGATCTCACTGGATACGTCGCTGAAGACGTCATTGCAGGCCCAGTTGCTGGATGCGTTACGGTCCATCGTCTCAAAATCTCCGAATCTGGTCGGTGCGCGCCTACCCGCCAGTCGAACGCTGGCGTCCGAGCTTTCGATCTCGCGCACGACGGTGCAGGCGGTCTATGATCAGATGATCAGCGAAGGGTATCTGGTCACCCGGCAGGGCAGTGGCACTTTTGTCGCCAGCGAAATCACCCACCTGTCGCAGCCTCAGCCGATCCCCCGACCGGCCGGTCCGGTGGCCGAGGAATGGCGCCCCTTTCAAACCGGGTTGCCCGATCAAACCCTGCTGCCACACCGGCAGTGGGCTCGCTACCTTGAGCGCGCCTGGCGCAGCCCGTCGCCGGCGCTTCTGACCCGCCCGGACCCGCTGGGCTGGCATCCGTTACGTCAGGCGATCTCGGACCACCTTGCTGCGTGGCGTCACCTGTCCTGCGATCCCGGTCAGGTGGTGATCACTTCGGGTGCACGCGAAGCATTTGAGGTGATTTTCCACGGCCTGCTTGGCGCGGGCATACAGGTCGCGGTTGAAGACCCCTGCTGGCCCAAACTGCACACAATCCTTGCCGACACGGGCAACAGCGCCCATCCCGTCCGCATCGACGCGGACGGGATGGATATCGAACGCATTCCAAGCGGTATACGCGCCACGATCATCACCCCATCACGGCATTATCCTACAGGTGTAAGCCTGCCCCTGTCCCGCCGGGTCGCCCTGTTGGATTGGGCACAGCAGACCGGTGCCGTCGTAATTGAAGACGATTATGACAGTGAATTCCGATATCGCGGGCACCCCCTGCCCTCGCTCTCGGGACTCGACGGTCTGAACAACACGATTTACCTCGGCAGCTTTTCAAAACTGGTAAGTCCGGCGCTGAGGATCGGGTATCTGGTGGTTCCCAAACGCTTTCTGCGCAGCACGGTGGCCTATCTTCGCCATGTCGGCCCGCGCGCCTCATTGATCCCGCAGCCGGCTTTGGCTGCGTTCATGAACAGCGGCGAGTTTGCCATGCACCTGCGGCGGATGCGGCGGGTCTATGCCCGGCGTCAGAGCCATCTGCTAAACGCGCTGGCCCCGGTTGCAGACCTTCTGGACCTTCAGCCAGACGCGTCCGGAATGCACCTATGCGTGTCGCCAACGGCATCGCTGGTTGATCGGATGTCCGATCTTGAGATCAGCAAGCGGGCCGAGCAAATCGGCCTGCGCGTCAGCGCCTTGTCAGCGCACTGCGTATTACCTGAAAAACTGCAGGGGTTGTTGCTCGGATACGCTGCCTTTGACGAGGAAACGCTCTCGGACGCGACGGAACGGTTGATTGCCATCCTTCGCGCAAAAGCCTGAACCGCGCTTGGGAACGTTTTCCACACCTGTGGTGGGCACCAAGGCATCCCCAAAAAGGACATGTTTTTCATCATGGAATGGAATCGCGGTGCCTGTGAGTGGGGCACATGCCGCAAATGCCCTTCTGTATGTTCACTTTGGCATCACCGCCAGCAAGTGCATTTGCTGACGCCGTTCTCGGCAACAAAGCTCTGATTGCCGACGCCCCTTTTTCTGATCTAACCGAGACCGTTGGATCAGGTTCGCGTGAGTGAGGTCAAGCGCTTGGCAACACTGCAGAACTACGCACAGCGGTAGCGAGCGACATGGGCTCGCAACGTCGCAATCGCGCGTTCCGCATTTTCAATGTCCCGCTGAATTTGGATAGCCTCACGATGATCCACATGCCCATCGCGCAACGCGGTCTCGACCTGCGATGCGGCTTCCGATGCTTCAATAAGCATTCGGATAACCGAATGGCGCAAGCTTTCTTGTTCCGTCAGGTTGGGCTCGTCCAAGGCACCGCGCTCGGCAGCAATATAGCCCGTGTTCAGCAAAACCCAGCTTACAATTCGCGCATCTGGCACAGCTGCGATCAATGCCCGCACTTCCTCGGGTGAAAACACGACACGGTTGCGCAGCCGGGCGTAGAACGCATCATAAGACAGACCCACGGACTCAGCGATTTCAGTCAACTGTCCTCTTGCGGTGTTCGTCAAAACGCCATGCACAAGATCTGCAAATTCTTTCCCACGATCCATCCCCGACCCCTTTTTAACCAACCGAAATCCCTAAACCCAAACGGCACGGCTTGATATGTCGCGCCCCACGGATTCAACCATTTGCACCTAAAACCAATCAGGAGTTCTGGCCTTCACGAGAACAGGAAATCACGCTTCTTGGCCTGTTTCAACTCTAACGGGTTGCCGGGCTCCAAACCGGTCCGAATGGACTTTGGGTCCTTCGATTTCTGTTTCTGCTGGGCCAAGGATCCGCAGTTTATCGCGTGGGGCTAAGCGGTGCGGCCCGCCACAGCCCCTGAAACGGCTCCATCTCAAAGTATCGTTCCAGGTTAATCAACTGCCCTCGCTGGCCAGCCCGGTGCAGCAGTGCAAGGCGGGGCTTCAAGGGCTTGTGCGCCCAATCCGGGAAACCCAGCCGGTCGGCAAACTCTCTTTGCGCGGCGGAATTGTGAAACCCGAACCCGCAGATCGTCGAGGTATTGTTCAAAATGGTTGCGCAGGACTTGGGATAGCGCGAGGAGATCTGCTCCAGGTCCTGCCAAAAGCTCCACAAACGCACCCCGTATCCGCGCATCAAGGTCGTGGCCGTTTCCAATTCCGGCAGAAAGCCAAGGTGCCACGCTTCGTCGATCAGGAACAGCGTTTCCCGCGGCGGCAACGTCATTCGGGTTTGAAACAGCGCCATCAGCGCGCCGAGCCAAAGGCGCAGAATTGGTCCTGCATTTGTCAGCCGATGCGGCGGCACGACGATATAGATTGTGATCTTTTCACCGCGAACCAAAGCGGCGGGGTCAAACGTTGTTTTTGTGATCGAAGACTGGATAAGCGAGCTTGAAAAGGAAGGCATCCATCGCTGCGCCGTGGACACAATCGAAGCTTTTACCTTCGCTTCCGCACCGGAAAGCTGAGACAGCGCCCGCCGGATGACAGTATTGCCAGACCGCCGGCAATCCTTGACCGTCAGTTCAAGGTCTTTGTTCGACTGCATTGCCTGATATGCAACTTCCGGCAGGTTGCGCAGGCCCCGAGGCATCTCTCCGCAAACATAGGCCACCAGATCGGCGATCATCTGGACCGCACTTTGATCCCAGAACGGGTCACTGACCGATTGATCGGGGGCCACGCGCTTTGCCAGTGCGAAGCATTCCTCCTGAAAGTCGGGGCGATTGGGGTCAATTAAATCCAGCACATTGAAGGCCCCGGCGTCATCCTCGGGGAACAGGGAAAAAGGGTCCAGCAGCACGACCTCATGCCCCATCTGCTTGCGGGCAGCTGCAGTCGTTGCCCAGGCCTCTCCTTTTACGTCCAGCACAACGGCGGGGCCTTGCCACGTGAGAAGCGCAGGAATGAGATGGCTTGCCCCCTTCCCGGAACCGGTTGGCGCGACGGAAATGATGTGACCCTGATGATGAGGCGTCGCCCAGTCCGGCGGAGGAAACGACTGCGGCTCGCCCGGACGGAGAAATCCGGCAGGTCGCTCAAGGTTCTTGGGCACCCTGCGCCCCAACGGCAATTCAGGAAGTTTTTCCAATGAATTCGAACCATGCTTCTGTTTGAATGCACGCATCAAGGACGCTCCTGTTTTGTCGAGAGAGACCATGAGTTATTCATCTAAGGCGGGAATTGCTTTCAAAATAGGCAATCGGATTTTGTGGGGCGAATAATATCGCCGGGCCTGGCTTTCCTTTTGCCCATTCACCGAAGGCCGCGTCCCACCTTCAATGAATAGCGGCACCATCGACCCAAATGAGGCTCACGCGGCACAGGGGATTTCGACAAGCCACCCAAATAGGCGTACGAACCAGGGATGAACGACGGGTAGAAAGCACATTTTCAACATCACGCTCGAACTTTCGGATCAAGAACGGCACGGTTGCTACCAGTGTACTTATAAGGTACTCCCCCGGTGGCATCCTAAACCATGAAGAGGACCCGCATGGAATTGTTGGCCTCCCTCAAACATGCAATTCTAAGAACTTTCGGACGTCGACAAAGCGCAAGCGAAACTCGCACCTTTCCACCCGAAAATGCGCAATCCTTATCCGTGGGCAATTCCGATATCGATCGGCGGGGTTCGTTCGCGACGTCTGACATCCCGGAAGGCCAGTTCATCAGGCGCATGAGTGGTGAGGTGCTGAATTTTGAAGAGGTCAATCGCCGGATTCTGAGCGATCAACTGTCTCCGGACGACCCCCTGCAAATTGACAATGATCTGTACATTGATTTGGATGCTCAATCCTTGGCAATTAATCACAGCTGCTCCCCAAACACCGGGATAAGAGGGCAGAATGAACTGATTGCCATTCGTGATATTCGCGCTGGGGAAGAGGTGACCTTCGACTATTCCACCACGGTCAGTTCCGACGTAGCCGCCGAGGACTGGAGCATGGCCTGTCAGTGTCAGTCCGAGAATTGCAGGCAGACGATTGGCAATGTGCTGACGGTCCCGGAAGAGTTGCTGGAAAGGTACATGCGCCTGAATATGTTGCCACAGTATATTCAGGCCGAGCTGTCCAAATCGTCCCATAGATAGAAATGCCCGCAACGATCATGCTAAGTGGTCACATGTTCGCCTCCGAGCTTTGCCAAACCTGATCTGGAATAGGAATGACGACTTTAACATTGGAGGTCGAAGACGCGCCGTCCTTAGGCCGACAAAACATCATTCTTCATGGTGACAATGGCGACACCGTTCGCGTGCATACCGAACTAAGCGCGCCGGGATCAGATCCACTGACGTTGGATAGCCCGCTGTGCCTGGTCATTTTCCACGCTATGCAGCACTGCAAACGGCTGAAGATAGACGGTGTCATTAGCGAAAAGCTCTATCGCAATATCATCGCTTTTCAGGAAGCCTGGCATTGTCACTACCCGGGGTGGTATCAGATGGTGGAGATCGAACCACAGGGCATCGCCAGATCCGATGATACCGCACGAGAGACAAAAAACCGTGGTGTGATCCAGACATTTTCGGGCGGTGTGGATTCGATTTTTACGCTGCAAAGACCTCTGAGTCCTATCAATACTGCAAGCGATGGAACATCCAGATCGGCCGTTCTGGTTCACGGTTTCGACATTCCCCGTTCCAATCAAAAAGACTTCGACGCTCTTCGTAAACGCATCGAGAAAATAACCGATGCTGCCGGCGTCGAGTTGCATGTCGTGAAAACATCGCTCCGTGACAGTTTGCCGTCCAATTGGGAGCATAGCCATGGTGCCGCGCTTGCCGGGATATTGCACCTTTATGCACACGACAACTATGCGGGGGCAATCGCCAGCTCGGACCCCTATAACTACGTCAGTTTCGTTCCGCATGCCTGGGGGTCCAGTCCGGCTACTGACTATCTGCTATCGGGCGATGAAATCGAGATTATCCACGACGGTGCGGGATATTCGCGTCCCCAGAAAATTGCCTACTTGGCCGAAGAATGGCGTCAAATGCTGGAATTGGCGCAGTTTTGTTGGGAAGGCGATGATCGCTCGGAGAACTGTGGAGAATGTGACAAGTGCATTCAAACCCGTTTGGCTCTCAGGGCCGCTGGTCAGGACGAACTCATTTGTTTCAAAACCAAGTTTGAGCGCCGCATGATCAAGCAGCTAAAACTCAGCGACGGAACTATGGGTGACCTGCTGCCCTTGATCGATTTTGCAGACGAGCGAAATTGCTCTGAACCATGGGTTCGGGATATCAAGGAACAAGTCAGTCCCTTCATGCCAGCAATGTACAAATCAGATGGTTCTCTCGCGCGATCGTTAAGGTATTTTCGGTCTGCCGTCCGAGAACTCATCTCCTGACCACGACACGAATCCAATGTGCTAGCCCGGTCATCCGAACACGCTACAAGCCAACATAAAAGAGCAGCCACGTGATACATCCTGATACACAGCTCGTCGCAATCAACGACGCCACAGGTTCGGGCATTGTGGCAACTGCCGACATCCCAAAAGGCACAATAACCTGGTGCCGAGACACGCTGGATATCGTCTTGACGCCCGAACGTACCGAGCGCCTTCCAGATGTCCTTTATCGCGACTTTTTGAAATACGCTTACCGCAGCGATCAGGGCCTCTACATATTGAATTGGGACAACGGCCGGTATCAAAACCACAGCTGTGACCCAACCTCGTGCCTGGTCCGTGGCTACGACTGCGAAATCGCCATAAGGGATATCCATGCGGGCGAGCAGATCACGTCAGATTATGCCACATACAATGTCGGTGCAAAGTTTCAGTGTGGCTGCGGATCACCAAAATGCCGAAATATCATCGACCCTGGGGATAAGGAACAAAGATGGCTCGACCTTCAGCCAAAAGTGTCCGATGCTCTGGAACTTATGAACAACGTCCAACAGCCCTTGTCGTCTGTTGCGCTGAACTTCCCGACGCCTGAACAGGCGCTAAAGGGTGCAACGCAAAGGCAATGTCCCAACCACAATCGCCCGCCTTCTTTTGCAAGTCGACTACGCGCGCGGTGGGATGCTTTCACTGAACGCAAGTAGCCATTGCGCTGAGGTACTAAGGTTTTCGGATCGTATCGTTTTCACAATGCGGCCATTCACGCAGATGGTTTGTGATCCGGTGGAGGACTGGGATTTGGAATGCAGAAAGCGTGCGTCTGCCATGGACGTGATAAAGAACAAGAAAAGTTTATGGTAGAAAGTACAGAGTTTTACCTCGGGTCCACCCTGAATCGCATCGAAATTGCATTGGATGATGTCCTGGGCGGTGAACCGTCGTCCAATTGGGCACTGCTCGATTTCCCTGCGCATGCTAACGTAGGTGACAATGCAATTTGGCTTGGTACGAACAAGCTACTCAGGAGCCACTTTGGGCGAAGGCCGCGTTTTGTCTCACGGACATTGATTTATCCGACCAGGTTGCGGGAATTCATGCCAGACGGGACAATTTTTCTGTTGGGCGGAGGCAATTTTGGTGACGTGTGGGAGTGGTATAGTAGCCACCGTGCAAATACGCTCAGGTTATTTCGCGACTACAAAATCGTGCAGTTGCCGCAGTCTATACACTTCTCGGATGAAAGCGGAGAGGCCGTCAGGGAAACACAGGCGGCTATTGCAGAACATCCTGATTTCACCTTGATGGTGCGTGACACAGCCAGTCTGGAATTTGCCCGGAGGAATTTTGATTGCACTTCAGTGCTTTGTCCTGATCTGGCTTATGCATTGGGCCCTCTCGCTGCAAAAAGAAAGCCTTCAGTCCCGATTCTGGCTTTGACCCGTGATGATCGTGAAAGAAAAGTGGACTTGTTTGGCCAGCAAAAACAAGGAAGCATTCTACAGGTCAATGACTGGGCACATGAAGAACGGTCGCAATTACAAATCGAATTGGCACCTAAGATCGCAGAATCAACACCTTACTCATCTGCTTTGCTTATGCGCCTCGTTGACAACGCTTTTTGGAATTGGAGCCGATGCAATTTGCAACGGGGAATTGAACTGCTTGGGTCGGGCGAGATAGTCGTGACGGACCGCCTGCATGGCCATATTTTATGCAGCATGATGGGCAAGCGCCACGTAGTGATGGACAATTCCTATGGCAAGCTATTTGGGTACTTGGATACCTGGCAGGGGAAAAAGCTTGCTTTACGGGCCTCGACGTCTTGCGAAGCATTGTCGATAGCAGAAGCTCTACTGCAAGAGTAAAGGAAGGATATGCGTATTGCAGCAAGGGTGAGACGCCACGGATATGCAGATAGGTACCCGCACCAGTTCACCATTCGGGCCAAACTACCAACGGGCGCAGAGACCGAGTTATCTAAGATTGTTAATGGGCACGGAGATTGGATGTTCTACGGCCACGCTGGCCCTGATGGACAGAGAATCATGCGTTGGCGGCTGCTGGATCTTTGAGCTTTCAGAGATGCATTGATCCGACAACGAACGATTGGCGCACGGATACACATGGGCGACAAGTGCAATGCTGATGGGACTTGCTTCAAGTGGTTCGATATTCGGTCATTCCCGAATGAGCCGCCATTAGTTGTGGCAAAGGGCTAATTGCCGAAGAATCGGAATGGCAGGCGTTTTGGCAGGTAGCAAACTGTCAAAATACTTTTATTAGTATTTTCAATGTGTTGATTTATGTTGGGCGACACATAGTTTTGCCATTGCGGCGCGGCTAAAGCATTGATTTTCAACCAACTGGAATTTCCTCGGCGCACCAGTTTTGCCATTTGCGACTCAAAGGTCTTCCATCGCATCAAAGCAGCCTGATGGCTGCCATTGGTCTAAGACACAGAGAAAGCCCGAAATGAGCCCAACCTGTGCATTGCGTAGACCGCAGCGAACGTCCGTTTCTGAGTTTTTTCCTTAGAAATGACAGAATTCCATAAGACATGTTCTGAATTCTAGAGAACGGTTTTTCGGGTTTCAGTGGAGCATCAACGTGGTATTTCAGCTTGATGAAGACTCGGCGGCCAAGCTGTCGCCCTTGGAACTGCCCTGTATGGAGGCAAGCGCGCGCGATGCTTTCCGCTTGGTTGTTGAGCATGCACAAGCAAGCAACACAGGGATGGTTGACCTTTTGTCGCTCGCAGCGGCACGTGGCTATGTAGCCCATCCTTGCGATTGGTTTCCGACCCCGGATTATAGCTGGCAACCTCTTCCACTATATCAACCTTGGGTCGATCAAGCGGCGGAATTAGGTATTCGTTGTGGTAAAGGCCCCACCTTTCATTCCCAAGTGACCCCTACGAGTGAGAACTGGCATCGTCATGCAGCTCCTGTTGCATCATTTTCAAACTTTTTGGCCAAAGATCGCCCCGCTGCACATCGGCTTTTAGATTCTCTAGACACCCTAAAATGGGAGTCCTGGAGGTCTGAGGTTATAGGCGAGCTTGGAGGCCATCCAACTGACACGCCGATCCTTGAACGATTCGCAGCAGAAGGATCTGAAAAAATTCGGGAAAAGGCTCTCCTTGTTCTTGAAGGTATGGCTGGCGAGCGCACTGATGAACAAGTCGCAGAAAAAGCCGCCGAGCTATTTGAAATCCGTGAGAAGCGCGTTGTTCCGATTTCTTCTGTTGATCCGAACTCCACGATGCCCATTTTCACGAAAACACGGCTGGATCATTTTTCCAAAAAACTTGGAATGTCCTCGCTAGAGCTAATCAACGCCTGGGACATGGAGTATTTTCATGCTCAATTCGCTTCAATGGTTGCAAAAACAGGCGACGTGGAAGCACGGTCTCGTATGGCTGTTCGCATGATAGAGGCCGACCGCCCTGTCGGCTCACAACTCTATCACCTCTATCGTGATGTGTCTGAGGAGCTTTGGGAACGGGCTTGCAAACAGTCTTTCGAATCCGTTTATTCGCACAACGTACTAGAGTTACATGGTTTCGGCCGATTGACCGTAAAACAAGTTCAAGCTTGGGATGAGTTCAGACATATAGAGGCAACAATCGCAAATCCACCAGGGCGCAACTACGGTGATCCTCTACATCTTCTAGGTCTAGGTGCCGACAAGGAAGCAGCGAAGATGATTTATGATGAAGCTATTGGTTTTGGCCTCAGTCAATTCGATCCAAGGCTGAGTACTTTGACTTTCAACTTGTCCTTGTAGTTCGAAGCTGCGATGTGTGACGTGTTTGTCGGTTGCTGGGTAGAGTTCTTGATCAATACAAGTTGCGTCGCTGATGCGCCGTTTCTCATATTACAAGACGACAGGATACATTGCCCAAGTACCTCGTTCGCGCGGTCCCATATGTGTTTCATTCGCTGCGAGGAACAGAATTTTGCCGCCATTGGCACAACCGCAGTGAATGGCGGCTGCTTCATGCGTTCACAAATGTTCTAGATTTTGGCCACTTTTGCAGCTTCGGGCCCCCTGGGCCAATCAGAGCGGCCATTTGGTTACAAAACCCAAATGGCCGTTTGGTCCGCGTTGCGGTCATTGAAGACAGGTGTCTCTAACGGCAAGTTTTCGCAACCATTGGGTGACTTGCCGCGCCATACCCAACCACTAACGTCGTTGAAGCGGTTTTATGTGAAGCGATCTCTGGTTGAGTGACGGCCATTCATTGGAGTTAGTACGGAACCCTTTCCCGCCAGACAACAACCATCGTCACTTCACCTTCTTGGAACTATCGACCATTACCTTTGCCAGCGCCGATGCCGTTTCGATCAACTTGGGGTCAAAATCGGCGGATTGCTGTTCCGAGAATACTGAACCACTGTCGATGTTCCAGTGCTGGAATGCTTCTTTGAGTTCTGACCAATCGCTGTTTGCGCCAAACGATTTGAGGTAGAACTCACCGAAGGATATTGCATGGCTCCGGTCGGCATTCCGTAACGACTCCACCATGTACGACTTGCCCAAGGTGAATGAGAATTTTGCAATGGCGATTATCAGACCCATCGAAATTAGGCCGAGCAAACCAACTTCCAGCAGGCTGTAGACGTTCGACTGAGCTTTGTTGACTTCCCCAAGCCGCCATAGGCTCAGGGCTACCCCCACCAAAAGAACAACACAGGCAAAAACGTACCACGTGTGAGCATAATTCCGATTGCGAGTTTCCCGCTCCTTCAAGTTCTTTTGGCTCTTTTCGATAAACTCCGCTGCACTTGCCTCAACGGCCTGCCTGAGCTCACTTTTTTGTCTCTGGCGATCAGTTCTGTATCTGAGCGCATTTCCGATTACTGTTCCAACTTCATCAAGATCGTGACCTTCGCACCTTCTTCTCTCGAAACTGCTAACAATCTCGATGTCACCGTTTTCGATAAGCCGTATTTCTACTATCTCTAGAAGTCCAAGCTGAGAAAAATAGTCTTTAACTCTCTTAAATTCGTTCTCGGTGGCTCTTAAATCGCTAAAATCCTTTGGCGCTACAATTACCAGCACATCAACTTGGGAAATTGATTGATATATATCCTCATGGAAGTTGTTTGTGCCTGTTTCTTTGTAAATCGAAGATTGCACTCTGTGATTATGTTCCGAGAGCACCGTTTGAAGGTCGTCGCCGAATTGGGCGTCGTGGTCAGAAATAAGGATGTAGACACGGGCCATATTTGAACCTTTGGAACCTAACAATTTTGGCAAAGACTATCTGTCCTTCTAAACCAGAGCCAGGCTTGCTGGGCAACCAAACCACCGATTATTTGTGCTAGGGCTTGTTGACTGGCGCCCTTGCAAAATGGGACTATGGAAACATCAACTGCACAAAACCCAAACCGCCGGTCAGCTATCCTTTGTCAAACTTCTGGATCACCTCCGGTGGCAGCATATGCCGGAAACACGGAGGCGTGTTTTGCCACGCCTCCTCGTCAGAGAAGGGCTCAGTTCTGACCTGCATTCGGTCGATATCTTCGCCCTCGGCTGGGTTCAGGTTTACGCCAAGAATCTTTAGAATTTCTCGCAACCTCGCTTGCCCCGCTGGTGTCGAAACTGCGCCGCTGCGCTCCAGCTCGTGAACCTCAGCTTTGAGCTCTCGCGTGCTGGTCATTGGCACTCTTTGCTGAGGCTGGTTCCTATCCATTGCGAAAAAATCTAGCACCTTTTCCAGTTGGAGGATTTCCGATCGTCAGCAACGCGACCACTCTGTCTTGACCAGCCAGCTTGCATGCACCCACGATACCACAGTTTTGCATTTTTGTTGGTGCTTCCCTAGTCAATAAAACCGTGCAGTCACTCCGCAGTACGATCCGCACTTTGGGTTTCTTTGCTTGTTGGAACAACAAGTCCGATCTTGCGCAATCGCGCTTCCAATCCACGCCTCTTGTAGAGCCGACTGACACCTGGCGGTGTATCCAGTGGGTAAATGCCCCGGGCTTCGAGGTGACACCCAAATGGCCCGGGCGTTCTTCGGTATCGAAATGCCATGAGCCCCAGAGTGTCGTATGTCCACAGAAACCTCTCAATACTAGCCTCAGAAATAGCGGTGACCGATTGTCGGGATTTTGGACTACGCATACGTGCGGACATCACCAAATTCTGATCAATCAGATAGTTGATCGTCTGGTGGGTCACCCGCAGCTTTGTCGCAGCATCGGAACGCGTGATGCCGGGCATCACCAATTTGGGCAAAGCACAGCGGACTTCGTCGAGATCAATCGCAATACCATCAAGACCGGTGCGATCCATGTCGGCAGAGATCGCCTTAAGCTTACCAGCCACGATGAGCGCCAGAATCTCTGCTGATCGGCATCTCAATCGCTGCGCCACGTCCGCCAGCGGCAGTAGATTTGCGACACTGCCGGAGGTGTTGGCAGCGCGGTCTGCCACCGAAGTCATCAATGCCTGAAGTTTTGCGCGATCGTATTTTGGCCGATGATCCAGAGCATCAAGCTCTTGAGTTACCAAACGCAGCTCGCACAAATCCTGAAGCATCTTTTGTTTTGTATGGAGCATCTTCAAAGCTTCGGTGGCCGTTATCCGCCCTTGAATTTCGTCGGACATCGTAGCCACGTCCTTATGCTCGATTGCGCGCTTCAAGGATATGCCATCAACGCTCCCACCACGTTCAGCCAAGCCGTTGAAGATAAGGTATCGACCGATACGTTTGCGTTCCATTCCAAGCGTTTTGCAGGCCGCTTCGACAGTATAAACAGACCGTTTCGAACACGCGCGACCAAGTACCTCGTAACCATCCGGCACCGGGTAGTGCTCAAAGATATATTCTCGCACGATGCGGCGGACGGGCTCCACTTCTTCTGGAAACGGGGTCTGATACATCCATTCATAGAATGCACCAAGATCTGACTTCTGGCGTATCGTTGACAGTGCCTGATCAGAGATCAACGTTCCCAACGTATCCAGCAAACCGTCCTGGCCAGATTTCAAAGCATCATACCCCGCCTTCCCTGCTCGGTGCATTTCCGCTTCCGTGGCCTTGCTGAGTTTGGCTAAAGGCCCAAAAAGCATCACAAAACCGAGCGTTTCGCAGAGTTTTGTTGCCGCATGAAGTGATAGACCATCCAGAAACGTATGCTGCCTTACCCCTTCCAATCGATCGAAGACATATTGTTCAAACTCGGATGGTTCGCGCGACACCGGGCTCTCCGAAGCAGCCAAGATCAAATCCCAGTTTTTCTCCACTTGGCCAACGAAATCATAGGCGTTGATCGCATATTGCTCGGTCGGAAGCTGCAATAACCCAACTGAGTGCTTTGCACAGCAACGAATGGATGTCAGTTGCCAGTAGTAGCGGCGGTAGGCACCATTTTCACCATGCTGTTCAGCATCCTCGCGAAGGCACTTTGGGCAGACTTGCACACGTGTCCTGTAAATTGTTCCCTTGGCGCATCGGTGCCCGCGGATCGTGTAACGCCCGTTTCCGATTGTTTTTATGGACCATCGCGACAACAAATCAGGGTCTGCACCTCCAACCGCCGAAATACGTGCTAGAAGCGTTTCATCTCCACGAACATAGTCGTGCCATTTGAACCCAAGATCGGCGCAAAGAGTGGTTGGAGAGCTGAGACCACAGTAACGGGTCAATCGTGACACATATGACGTGGGTGTTTCAAAAGGATTCAGTGGAAATGCAAGCTTATGCTCCATGTTTTCCTCCACTCTCTGTCAACATTCCATTGAAACTCACTGTCCCCATGACGGCACGCGGATCGATTGCGAGATAGTCTGAAGCCAGGAAGGGATTGAGCGCAGGAATACAGCCGGATTTCCGCTGAAACGCTGTCACGAAATGCCCGATGCCGAGCTCAGCGTGACCGGCAAGCAACGCGTCCTCGACGCCCGCCAAAACGGTTTCAATGATCAACCCAAATTCATTGGCCCCCGCATGAACCAGGCGTGCTCGAAAGTCGCAATTTTGAAGGTCTTTTCCAATTGCCAGCTCAGCCACTTGGCAATACCGCTCCAGCATCGTCGCGATCTCATTACTATGGGACGACACCGACACCGCCTTCAACTGAACAATACTCATCCGCCTCTTGAGCTGGTCATCTACATTGATCATGTCGATCACCTTTGGCATGCCTGACAAGATCAAACCGACCGGCCAGTCCTTGTTGTTCATCAGTGATTTGAGCGTATTCACGACCGCGTCACGCGCCATCGGACTGGTATTGGAATAGAGGTCTTGCGCCTCATCAAGATGCACAAAAAGAGTTCGGCGTTCCCTGAGCAAATGGCGAACCTGATCCCAGATGAATGCGGCAGGTTTGTCTCGCTGCAAGGGATACCCCAAGGCATGCAGCATTGAAGATCCAACGTACTTAAGCGTCGCGGGTGATGGGATCTGTAAGCTGACAATCTCGGCAATAGCATTTCTGTCTTGAGGATCAGTTTGGCCTGAATACCTACTGATCAACCTGTTTACGGCAGTGGTTTTGCCACTCCCTGACGCGCCCACAACCGCAATGCCCTTTGCTTCAAGATACGTGTCGAGAGACAAGACCGCGCGACGACGGCGCAACAATCGATCAAATTGCTCCTGAAGGTCCCGGTAGGGCTGATGTGTGATAAAACGCGTCCTCAGTTTAGCCAGTTGAATATCGACACTCTGAATGTCGGAATGATCAATCATCTTCCCAGCTCCAATCTTGTTGATCGCGCGCTTGGCTTTCGTTTGAACGGTCATCAGTCGTCAGCTCCTCGGAATTTTCTTCACCTTCTTCTGAGAGTGGGATCAGTCGACCAAACAGGTCTTTCTCTGGGGGAAGATCAAAGCCGCCTGGATGTTCGGCCTCAATGCTCAGGCCCAGGAACAAATCATCATGCGCGTGCTGTAATCCTTGCGGTGTAATACGGCGAAGGTGGTTGCCGAACCGGTCTTGTTCTTGTGCATTGATTTGAGCGATCCGCTTCAGCGCGCCCACGACGACATCTTCATAAAGCGCAGCTTCACTTCGGTGTTTCAGTCTGAGTTCCAGTGCCGCCGCGCGCCAGTCTTCCAGAGAGACACCCTCAAAACATCGCTGCAACGCGATGGCCGCAAACCATTCTTTTCCGATACGAACCATGATCCAGCCCAGATCGGTTGGATCAACACGGATATCGACCTCGGTGTCATGATCATGCAGGAAGAAATGCCGAAGGGCGGCGCAGGTATAATCAATACCAAATGCCGACACACCTTTTCCGGTGACGGTTCGAGTTAATTTGAGACCAAATGCCCGCTTGCGTGTTCGATCGCAAATGTCGGGTGCAACACCTTTTTCCGCCGATAAACGCTGCCAGCAATTACGCGGCGTTTCGCCCTTCAGCCCTTTATGCGGCTGGTTGTGATACACATCCACCACATACAAAACGAGCATCTGCATGAGAGCGTCGTCTGAAATAGATGCTACATCCTCTGACGGATAATCACCTCGGCTTTTGGGATTGCCGAAGGTTCTCCCGATCAGGCGCGGCATAAGCGCCGTGCCAAATGTCCCGAAAACCCGTTCCACCTTCCCACGAAGCTTGGGCACACCCGCAGTGGGCGTCTCCACATGGCCGCCTGCATCATGAACGGCTGTGTGAAACACATCGTTTGCAAACGCAGCGCCTTGATCGGTCACGACGGAGACGAGGCCGCCGCTCTGGTCCCAACTGCCCGAACAGCCCGCTGCTATGGCGAGTTGGCTTTTGTCGCGTGTGATGTCGGCTAAAGTTGCAATGGCATCCGCTGTATTCGGCTGGACAGCCAGTCGCATACCGACAATGCACCGCGTCGCGCAATCAATAGCGACATACAGCCAACGACGTCCCCGTTCGATTTGCGCCAGTTCTTCGGGCGATAGTGAATCCAGCGCGCCCCTATCGGCCAGAATACCGATGAGATCGACGTTCCACTCATCTATCTCAACGCGCTCAAGAGGGTATGTCGCGTCCAGTCCATTTTCCCAGATCACCAAGTCGCGGTTGGTCTCCGCTGCGCCGCGCCTATGAACCCGAGTAAAATATGGATCGAGTGCTTTGACCGCCCTCTCTATCTTGCGCTTCGACGGAAGTCTAAGTTCAGCTTGGCCCGCGTTCTGACGTCGCTGGTTCTCTTCCTTAAAGCGCCTTTTACACTCATCGTAGACGATCTTTGCCGACACCTGCTGCTGCGTAAGGAACTCGTTCAACGCCTCCGCGATGATGCGCCGACCAGCACCACAAAAACGGTCTGATCTGTTCCCGCACCGATGGTAGCGCGGGATCAGATTGAGAGGCGATTGGCCACCTTCTTCGTATTTTTTCAACCATTTCCGGAGCGATGTGGCGCAAGGTGGTTTGCGGCGTGTTATCTCTCGCCCCGCTCTAGGACGCTTCCACTGGTACTGATTGACGACATCTTGCCGGTCAACGATTGCCATCATCAGCGGCAAGGCTGCTTCGATAGAGGCGTCAGTGCGGTTCACGCGGCCCTCGGTTTCGAGGGAACGGAAAGCCTGGCAATAGGCCAGCTTCCAAAGTACCTGCCCGCGCATTTTCTCCGGTAGATCGCCGATAGCGTCGACATTGGCGTTTCTTCTTTGTTTGACCGCCTCCGGTCGAAAGTAATCCCGCTCGAACACTGTTGTCGGGAGCTTCAAGGTGTCCCTCAGTTCTGAGTTGGTAAATATCCATGTCCTGAATGCTGAATCCGTTCGTTCAAAAACAACTTCAACATCAGATTGTGCTTTGAACTGATAGCTGATGCCGTCAACGACAAGCCGATCGAAGCGCGATAGCCGCATAAATGCAGTCATGCTGCACCTCCCACAGTCACCAGCGTGTCCATGCCAATAGGTCGGGTAAGGTCAGCCACCAGCAAGCCATCATAGATTGCCAGGAAGACCGCTCGAAATCCCTTCCCACCTTTGGCAAGCTGATCACAAAGCGCACTTATCCGCGCTGGCAGCTCGACCGATGCCAAAAGTTCGCGAAGCTCAATTTCCGTCTGTCTGCATCGATGCCACGAAAACTCGCAATACCTTTGGGCATTGATCGCTTCTCCGCGTTGAAAGTCTTGATCCGTAATCAGCACGACATCATCGGCAAATGTCTTGCGCATAGACCGCCGAACGTGCCGAAGTTCTCTCGCAAAGTTTCGCTTGAGCGCATGTTTGGCGGGCTTGACTGCAACTGCGAGCCGTCGCCCAGACCTAAGCTGAACCCAGAAATCAAAAACATGGGATTTGCGACGCCCTAGATGATCCGTATAGAAAACAGGTACAGGCTGCTCTCTGATGTCCACGACATCTTTGTTGGCCAGGAACAGCCAAAGCACCCGCTGTTCAAGTTTGCTCTCATACTGGATGACGCGTGTATGATTGTCGGATGGTAGGTGCGCAAGGATAGCGCCTCGTGAACTGGCACGGGATCGCTTGGGTATGTTTCTCGTTGCACGGCTTGGCAGCGGGGCAAGGTCCCCGCGATCGGAACTGTCGTCGTTGTCGTTCATGTTGTTTTTGGAACGGTTCGACACGCGTTGTGCATCCCAAACCGCTTCCACCTTCTTCTGAGTATCGAATTGCAAAACCAATCCATGTCCATCGCCCGTTCGAGCGATGAAGCGGTTGACTTTTGGGGTCACAAGAGGGAAGAAGATGTATCGGTACGGTATCGATACTGATTGCAAAGGCCCTAGAGAGTTGCCGCTCTCGGGGCCTTACTCATTTCCCGGACAGCTTGTGTTGCTGCTTAGGTTTTCATGGCTACCTCATTCTCAATCCTCCTCTGTTTGATACCGTTCAGGCCAAAGCTCCTCGGGTGACTTTCCGAGCTGTTCCGCGATAGCTTTCTGGATTCGCCGCGATCTTCGGTATCCCTGAGACACAGTCGACACCGAACTGATGGAAAGCCCCAGCTCCCGGCTCAGTTTGGCCAACGAGCTTCCGGAAATGCGAAGAGCGCATTTGATGCGTTCGTGTTTTTCAAGATCCACTACCAATGGAAGTGCCAAGCCAAGTCCTCCGACCGAGTCTTTCGTCCAATTGGTACTGCGAAACTCACCCAAAGTGCAATATTATTGTTATTTTACAATAAATTACACTAAGTCTCCCTAATTCACCTATTTTAGAAATCGCCTATTTTCTGAAAAAAGCGCTGTGATTGCGAAAAGCTGTTGCTGGCAACATCATCTTCATCAAGCTACTGTCGCGGCAACTTATTGATTTGGCGGAGATATCGGCATGTACAGCAAGGTTTTCCCCGTAAAACTGCGCTCCGGGCATGTCATCGCGATAGCCACAAGCGACTTCGAGTGTGAAGGATACCGACCCGCGCAGATCAAACGGCTTTATCGAAAAGACACGAACTTGCGTGAATTGGCCGAGCGCTTTGGAGTTAGCCCGGTTCTTGTCCGCAAGCTGCTGAGACTCGCCAAGATCGACTACGTACTAGATCTCTATGGCCAGTATGAAACTGGCAAAACTTGCACAGAAATTGCTCGCGAAAACGGGATGAAAGTGGCGACGCTTACGGCCTTGTTCGCCGCAAGAAATCTAAGTGTGTCTCGAGGTCGAAAACGTCCGAACATTAAGCTGACGTCAGCAGCTAGAATTTGGGCCGTTTGCCGTACAATCAACGAGTTTTCTAAGGCGCTAGATACGCACTGGACAACCGCCAGCAGGATTTTAGGGGATTTCGGACTGATCGAAATGGTAAAATCCTCTTCGACCCGGCCCGGCAACCAAACGCGTGATGATCCGCCTTAGCGGACCTTATAGACATACACGAGATCTCCCAAGAGATACGCTGTGGGAGCCATTCCCAAGCTATCTACCTGCTGCGGTTGCACGACGCTAGCCTTGGACCTTTCAGAATCGCCGCTAATAAGTCCGGTCGCTCCTTCAAAATAGTGGCCGCAAAAAGAGGGGACCGAAAAGCCTAAGTCATCGGCGCGATCGATGCGAGGATTCCAAATTTCTGAACTTCCGCGGTTGCAGTCTACGCAGTCTCTAGCAAGCTAGGACTTGAGTGTTGTATTTGGTAAGGCAAGCTTATGACGCTAGAACCGAACGACCGTGACGCTGTCAGATGCCGCCTCGTTTCTGGTTAATCAATTTGAAAAGGATCGTTTATTGTCTAGTCTGGGAAAGTTCTGCTGCTTTAGGTGCCCCAAACCTGATTTCAGTATCAAAGCTATCGACGAATTATGCCCTGATTGCGGTTGCCCATACAACTATGAGCTTAAGAATCCCCCTAGCGAGATTGGTGACTACAGGATTATTCGTGCCCTCGGTCGAGGCTTCTACGGAGCAACATTTGTCGCTGAGCGAACGGGTCCGATACCGCGAAAGTACGTCCTCAAAGTAGTACCAAAAGAAAACTATAAGGAATTCGGGAAGGACTTTGCGCAAGAATGTCAAACCCACGCAAGAACTGCGGACGGGGCGGACTTCATTGTGGACATTGTTGATGCGTTTGATGACCACGCGGCGTTCGGCGATTATGATCTTGAGGTACATGTCGCTGTTTTGGAATACTTGGATGGCTAACCACTTCAAAGCTATCTTGATGGGAAGTCGCAGCTAAGCGCAGGCCTAGTGGCTCAGATTGCATGTGATCTCGTCAAGGTTGTTCACGAGCTTCGAGCGAGGAACCAGAACCATAACGACTTCCATGCTGGTAACATACTTATCGAAAAACTGTCTCGGGAACGCTACCGAGACGCGGCACTTGAGCCGTCAGTACGAGCAGTAGCTATCGACCTTGGTTCGACTTCTGGAGATCGCCGTTCTGGAGGTGGATACAAGAGCGACTTGCATTGGGTTGCGGAACACATCGATATCCTCTCAAGCAATTTGCTTCAGACCGCAGACGGCAAGATAGACGATCTCGACGCAAGAGTTGCATTATCTTTGAAAGATGTCGCAGCATCAATTTCTTCACCCGTTGAAACACAAAGAACACCACCTGCTGAGGAATTGGTCAGAACCATTGAGCAAGCTTTTTACCGGTCAGGAGAGCCTTGGAGGCCATGGCGCTCTCCCTTGGTCTTTAAGAACTTCGGCGAGTCCTACAATGCTCAAACCTTGGCGCCTTGGCACATTCCACAGTTACTGGTGGACCCGGAAGGCGATTGGCAAAGACGCGCAAGCTCGAAGGGACCTCTTATTGTCACCGGCATGCGGGGTTGCGGGAAAACTATGTTGCTAAGGTCGCTGCAGTTTCACGCGCGCGCCATGCAAAAGCGAGACGAGACCGAAGAGCAGGTGATCGCAAGGCTAAGAGGTGATGGCTTTGTTGGTTTGTTTGTCTCAGCACAGATTTTAGTGGACCGAGGCACCTCAATCGAAACGCCCAACAACAAACTCTTCGCTCGGCTGTTGCTTGCGTATGCCCTTGAGGCCTCGCGAGCTCTTGCCCATCTCAAGGATATCAAAGCAGAGTTCGTATCACCGCATTCGCCTAAACTCATATCTGACGTACTATCTAACCTGCTTTCAGACTTCCAAATTGAAGTTCCTGGGAACTCCATTGAGCGTTTTGAGCACGCTTTGGTTCGGAAGCTTTTGGAGGTAAGCAAGCCTGACAACTCATGTACGCTCGATATCCATCCATCGAAGTCTTTCCCTGCGCTCGCCAAAGCGATCGCTCAATGTTCGAAGATTTGGGCAGATTCCCGGATCCTATTTCTGTTGGATGACGTATCCACACGGTACCTTCAGCCAGAAAAAATAGAAGAAATCTTCTCCGCAATAATATTTCAAAACACAGATCAGGGTGCGGATTGCGCATTTAAACTTACATCGGAAACTCAAACGATATTTCTGTCTTTGAAGTCATTGGGTGGAGTTGAGTACGCCGCGCATTGGCGTGATTTTGAGACCTTTGATCTGGGTGCGGAAGTATACACGCGACTCAAAGGAAAGGGAGGAAAGGAATTTATTGGGGAAATTCTTTCACAGAGATCTCAGTATTTTCCAAGTCACCCCAAAGTTCATCCATCAATCGTATTGGGCGACAAGAGGCTAAATGAACTTGCTCATGAAATCGCTGCAAACTCCGCCACCTCGGGTCGCAGGAAATCCGTCTATGCTGGGATATCTACTTTGAAAGCAGTTTGCGTAGGCGATATCGGCAGCGTGATTTCCATTTACGAGAGTATTCTGCACAAGGGGCAGACCGTTCACCCTGTCCCAGCAGACGTCCAATCACAAGTCTTCCAAGATCACTGCTCGCGCCATCTATATGTTTTGGACCGAAGAGGTAGCGATCTAAAAAACACTGCAAAGTCTTTTGCAGCGGCATCGCACCGAGCATTGATAAATTCCTTTCGAAAGGACGAGACTAGGGGCCTTCGACAGTACACCTCAATCTATGTCAACGCCTCTGCCGACGATGCGGGCAACCAGAATGAGCAGTTGCGTGAACTGGTCGATGCAGGTGTTTTTGTCTTTCATGGCGGAACACCGAGGAGCAAAACTGAACACTCGGATCCAGTGCAACAATTCAAACTCGTTTTTCGAAAGATCTACGGTCTCGCGGATTTTATTCCATTGGCTGATCGAGACCGGTTTGAATTGACTGGAAAAGACCTATCCGAATGGCTTTCAGATCCCCAGAGGGGGCCGGAATTACTAAACAGGAACCTTGGCTCTGAAATCGATGATGAATATGAGATGGATGAAGTTGCAACAACGAGTGTAGAACCCAGCATTCCCGAAGCGGAGCAAGCCGAGTTCGACCTGCCAGTTCCAGCTATTCAGTTGCAGGCAACCAAAGAGACGCATCACCTTGATGTACCGCAAATCTGCGAGTTGTCTCCCAACGAAGTCGAAATGCTTCAAGTGGACGAGATATTGCTGGGTCTGGGCTTCGAAGAGTCATGCGAGCAATCAGCGAGTAACTGCTTCGAAAGACTGAGACCTCAAACGGCTAAGTTGATTGAGTACAGTCTTCCAGGCCGAATGGACGCCATCAGAAACACGGTACTGGGTCACTTGAGTGACATAGAAACCCGTGAAGCAACCGCACAGTCATTTTTTGAGAAAGACGCTTCGAAGACCTCCAGACTGATCGACATTTCTGGACTTGCCAAGCCGATAATCTACCGGACCATCAAGCAAGCTGTACAGTTGGAGGGGTTCGTATATCTTGCGTTCACTGAACCAGAAATGACCTCTCCTAGGGACGAAGACCTAACTAAGATACTGAAAGCTCAAGAACAGCAGGAGTCAGTCGTCGACAGTCTACGCCAAATTGTCGGCAGTGAGTTTCCACCGTACCACTCGATAGAAGTTGACGGAATGGACTCGGATGCAACCCGTAGCCGCGCGCTGTTGGCTTTCTCTAGTTCATCTCATGAAAGACTAGTGCACCTAGTATCTGAGAGTAATTACAATCATGCCGACTTAGTAACTAGCACCGCCGACAATGCACATGCCAGGATTGCTGCCATGGTTGCAAAAGCTGCGGCGAGAGAAGCGGAATCGAGCGAAATCATTGAAGTCGACCTGATGGAGCCGCAAGGCATCCTTAAGTCGATCGAGCAGTCTTACATACAAAAGTACCTTGATAGCGGTATGAACTTTGAAATCGGACTGACCGGTGGGAAACTCGATACTGTTGCTAGTGCCGCTTTCTGTTGTCGATATCCCGCAAACAAGGTCTGGTACGTGAGGCCGGACAAATTCGATCCGGAAAAGTACTCACATGGTGCTAAGGAAACTCGGTACTTTAAAATTTCCGTCGAATAATGCTCTGAGGTGAGCGCAATGGCAGATTCCCCGTACCTAAAAGACGACGCAAGGCTTGGCGACGTTATTGCCGCGATACAAGCTATGAGCATCTATAAATTCTATAAACTCGACTTTTCTGGATGGTCTGATCGCATTTCCGGCGATCCAGAAAAATGTGAACACTGGAAGCAAGTCTTCGTAGAGCATCCTGAATTCTTCCGATTGGATGCGGCTAGGGAAAAGGCATCACTAGTAGCAAGGCGCCAACATCCAAAGAACTACGATGTTGACGCCAGGATACAGATCGAGACGAAAGAGTTTCGTTCGATGGATGACTCACAAAAGGTACGGATCTCTAGGAGTCCGTTGTCACACGGAGAGATGGCGTCTCTGATCCAAACGGCTGTCGAGCTTCACTCTCGGGCGATGGATCAGGCGAAGGACCGGCGTTGGTGGTTGCCCGTTCTGACCGCGTTCATTGGAGCTGCTTCGGGTATCGCAGGCACTCTTTTGGGAGTGGTACTCACATAGCTGTCAAAATGCAGGGGGTGGTTGTAACGCATTCACGTCATCCCGCTGGGCTCAACTTGTTACTTCTTCTGTAACCACTTTCGTAGAACATATAGAGAACTGCGGACTTGTGAGAATCCATATCTGGTGTCTTCCATGACCATCCCTACAAGGGTATGGTGCAAAAAAAATGAGGCGATTGATGCAGACGAATCTTACATCTATTGAACTTTGCGCCGGTGCAGGCGGTCAGGCTCTTGGCATAGAACGTGCCGGATTCAGCCATCAAGCGCTTGTTGAGATTGACAATCATTGCCGCAACACCTTGTTGCTCAATCGTCCGTCGTGGAACGTCGTAGATGGTGAACAGGCCGATTTAGCTAATTTTGATGGCCGCCCCTATGAGGGCATCGATGTGTTGGCCGGCGGTCTGCCATGCCCGCCTTTTTCCGTGGCCGGCAAACAGCTAGGACACGCCGATGAGCGTAATCTTTTTCCTGATGCTTTGCGTCTAGTTGATGAAATCAGACCACAGGCTGTTATGATTGAGAACGTACGCGGATTTCTTGACGCCGTGTTTGCAGACTACCGCCAAAAGCTCAAACGACAACTTAGCAAGCTAGGCTATAAAGCTGACTGGCATCTCTTCAACGCATCTGACTTCGGTGTACCGCAGCTGCGACCGCGTGTAGTAATCGTCGCCTTGCGAAAAGACTTCTCTGAGCATTTCTCTTGGCCAGTTTCATCTTGCAATTCGCCTGCGACAGTTGGTGAAACTCTGCATGATCTTATGGCTGAGAACGGTTGGAGAGGAGCCACACGTTGGAGCAAGCAGGCCGATGATATTGCCCCGACTATTGTTGGAGGTTCGAAGAAACATGGCGGCCCTGACCTTGGGCCAACGCGAGCAAAGCGAGCTTGGGCAACACTCGGGGTTGACGGCATGGGTATTGCGAATGAAGCCCCAGAACGTGACTTTGTAGGTATGCCCCGACTTACGGTGCCCATGGTGGCACGATTGCAAGGCTTCAGCGATGACTGGCGCTTCTCCGGCAAAAAAACACCCGCCTATCGGCAGGTGGGCAACGCGTTCCCGCCGCCAGTAGCTGAAGCTGTCGCGTTCAAAATCCGAGAAGCGATTTCAGCCCGCAAATCCGTTCGGGTTGTTGCCTAATGAGCGTCGCATGGCTCACAAAGGCACGGCGCGAGTTCCACGCGACCCTTCTTGGGGGCATCTTAACCAAAAGCGCAGCTGGCATCCCTAGCAATGCTGACAAAGCCTCTAAACCCAGCAGAGAAATCGCTGGCTCTATTCTAGATCAGCTCGGACCAGCCAAAACCGCACTAAAGCTTCCCGGTCAGACAGCTGGCGCAGATTTTGAAGGCGTGTGTGCAAGTTTTGTGCGCGTGTGCTTCGAGCGAATGCAGCATCTCCGCCCTGGCTCCTTTACTGTTACAAAAGGCGGCGGCATCGCAATGTTCGATCAGTATGCCCACCTGGATGATCTTGAAGCTATCGCCAAAGCCAATCGAGAGATCGCCACGGCCATCGGCTCCGACTATCTAATCAAACCCGATATTGTCGTAGCACGAGCGCCCGAGGCAGATGGGGCCATCAATGCGAAAGGCGCATTGGTTGACACTGGCACAGCACGACTTTCGAGCTTGCGTGCAGTCAATCAGCCTCTTGAAATCCTTCATGCCTCAATCAGTTGCAAATGGACACTGCGAAGTGACCGTGCGCAGAATGCCCGGTCTGAAGGTCTCAACTTGGTTCGAAACCGCAAAGGAAGGCTACCACATATCGCAGTTATCACCGGAGAACCGACACCTGGCCGAGTGGCATCTTTAGCGCTCGGAACCGGCGATATTGATTGCGTTTATCACTTCGCTCTCTACGAGCTTCGCAAAGCTCTGGTAGATCAGGGTCGCGATGAAACGCTCGAACTGTTGGATACTATGGTCGAGGGCAAGCGCCTAAGAGACATCTCCGACTTGCCATTAGATCTAGTAACTTAGGCACTACAATAAGGTTTGAGATAAGGTAGAAACTCGTCTCACACAGTTCGGCAACGAATCCCAGCTTTTCAGGTCCAAGGCCACTCCAGCTTTAATGTCAGGTGAAACGAAAGCGGTAGGCTGGTCCAAAATCAGCGCGTGGAACCTGATCCACTGAGCGAAAACACTTATTAGAGAATTCGAAAGTTAGGGCGCAATGGCAACACTGAGCAATGTAGATCTAGAAAAAGAAATTGGAGCTGGAAGACTACTTACTGGCACTGATGATAAGATGGTTGAAGGTTCCAGCTATCAACTACGGCTCGGCAACGTCTACTATGATCTGTCAGAGAATGGGAAGCGTTTTGAACTCGCCTACGGCGAAACGATACTCATCAAGCCAGGACATAGGGTCGTTTTGATAACTAAAGAGGAGTTCGATGTTCCTGCGAACATAGTATCCCGAGTAGTCAGCAAAGGATCACTGTTCAGTATTGGGCTTAGCCCTGTCGCTACCTACGCAGACCCGGGCTTCTCTGGCAACCTCGGCATAGTCACGCAGAATTTCAGAAATAGTTATATTCAGCTTTCCCAGGGCGAGCCAATCGCGAAGGCCGATTTTAGCAACCTAAGCAATCCGGCAACCAAACTCTATAGGGGTCAACACGGATTCCAAGCCGAGATTTGGCCGATCAAAACCCATCTGCAAAAAACGCACAGTGAAGTCGCAAATGACGATCGTGTATTTTCGGAAAAGGACGAGGCGTTGGCGCTTTTGCCAGAGGCAACAAAGGTGATAATCCGAAGACTCGAAGGAAGAGTGCTTTGGTTGTTGGCATTGCTCGTGCTAGCGATTGGCATCAATGGGGTCGCACTCTACCTAGTAGAAACCGAGAGCGAACTCCTTGATGATTTCTACGGCGTTTTGGGCAGTCTGATAGCGTCTGGCATTGTCGCGGTTCTTGCCCTGGTGGTCGGATTTCTTGGGAGGACGAAGTAATGGAGCTTGCGAAGATCGTCGCTCGTCAGATGGCAGCGGATGTTAAGCGCGGATTTTCGGAAGAATTGCAATCGGATGCGGATCGGCTTGCCCAACTCACCAGAGACACGGTTGGCCTTGTCGGCGAGGTTGGCGAGTTCGCTAACTTGCTAAAAAAAGTGGAATTGGCGTTCCGTGTTGATGGTTACGAAGGGTATTCACTTGAAATTGCATCTGCGGACCTCCGAGAAGAACTCGCGGATGCAATGATCTACATCATCCGACTATCAAACGTTCTGGGAGGCGATATCGAAAACGACCTACTGGAGAAAATGGCGAAGAATGATGAACGCTACCGCCATCTTGAAGAATAAACGTGTTTTCTTTCTCGGTGTGAATACTGGCTTCGTCCAAGACGGGCTGCCAGACAATCAGTTCATAGATTTCTACAGGGAAAGAAGTTCCGCCCATTTATACTGCGCGATCTTGGGCAACATTGTGATTCCTGGAGGCTTTGGGACTAATAATCAAACGCCTACGCTGTCGACGCATTCTCGATGGGCTGCGATAGCAGAAGCTATTTCGTCAGAGGGAACCGCACCTGGAATCCAACTTGCCACCACGTGGCCAAGCTATATCGGTCAAAGAAAATTTGTAGTCAGAGAGCCCAGTGAAACGATCAAAGCTGCGCGTCAGCTACTTTCAATGATGACGCGAGATGACATCGACAGTGTCATGGATGGGTTTCGTGCAGCTGCTCAAATGGCGGTTACACACGGATATCAACACATACAAATTCATGCTGCACACGGATATCTTCCTTGCTTGCTATTGGACAAAGACCTGAACCCTCTTGCACCATATGTAAAAGACGAGATGGCTGAATTGGCTAGCTTCTTACGGTCCCAAAAGGTCGAAACATCGGTGCGCTGGTCAATTCGCACGGGTGACTCCGAGTTTGATCAAAGGGGAATCGAAGAAAGCGTTAGCAATGTTTCTTCACTTCAGTTCGATTTCGTCGATCTTTCTTCCGGCCACTACAACATAGACAAAAGACTCATCTACCCTTCCACAGACTACTTTCTTTCCCAGAGGCACCATGACAGTTTGGAGATCGCAAATAAATTTCCGGAGCAGCGCTTCATCCTTTCAGGTCGGGTTTCGGCCTTTCTAGGGGATCTGCCTAACAATGTTGAGGTTGGCCTCTGTCGCGATCTAATTGCCAACCCAAGGTTCTTGACTGAATTGACCGATGGGTGTCGAAACCGGGGAAAGTGCCATTACCACTCTAGAGGCCTTGATCGGCTATCATGCCCAACATGGAGCGAGAGCTCTAGGAGAGAGGCATGAAGCAGCCGTTTTCCCAACAGGTCCGTATCCGATAGCCACAAGAAATTGTGCCAGAATTACGTAAACTATTTGGGTCGGGCAAAGTAATAGCAGTGGTGGTAAGACTATACTAACGCCGTGAATGTCCGTTATGCCGACGCGACTGCAGCATCTGAAACCTCGGAGTGGCTGTTTGGGACCGACCCGAGTTCGTAAAAACGCAGCCAGAGCGAACCACCTATTTCCAGTTGAATTCCGGTATTCGACTTCAGCGATGGACACACGGCAAAGCAACGAAAAAATGGGGCGCTATCTACAATGGAACGACTATGGGTGCCAAACGGCAAAACTATGTGTCGTCCCACAATTTACCAAGTGGCGGACCGAGGAGGATTCGAACCCCCGACCCCTTGATTCGTAGTCAAGTACTCTATCCAGCTGAGCTATCGGTCCGCGTTGGTGAGGCGCTATGTAGACCCACCTCTGGGGACGTGCAAGCCGATTCTTCAAAAAAAATCTAAAAAGTCACGTCGCCCCGCGGCAGACGGATTTCAAAGGTCGTTCCCTGCGGTCCCGTCTCGGACAGCACCAGATCGCCGCCATGCCCGCGCACCAGTTCCTGCGAGATCGCAAGCCCAAGCCCCGAGCCGCCCTTGCGCACCCCGCCCTGAAACGGCGTGAACAGGTTCTCACGCGCTTTGGGCGGCAGGCCGGGGCCGTTATCCCTGATCTCAACGCACCAGTCGTCTTCGTGTTCGCACCCGGCAATCGTGATCCTGCCCGGTTTGCCGGACGCTACCAGCGCCTGACGCGCGTTGCGCACGAGGTTCATCATGACGCGGAACATCTGCTCGGGGTCCGCGCGTGCGATCAAATCCTCGGGCACTTCGTTGACGATCTCGACACAGGCATCGGCGACGGCCAGCCTTTCGCTGGCCACCACATCTTCGGCCACGTCGTGCAGGGGCACCATGGTCAGGGTCGGAGCGGGCTCTTCCGCGCGGCCAAAGGCCAGCGTGTTTTCGCACAAGGACACCGCCCGGGTGATCGAGTTCACCAGCTTCGGCGCCATACGCCGCACCAGCGGGTCATCGCTGGCCTCGATCCGGTCGGTGAACAGTTGCGCCGAGGTCAGGATGTTGCGCAGATCATGGCTGACCTTGGCCACTGCCCCGCCCAGCTGCGCCAGACGTTCGCGTTGTTTCAGGGCCTGTGTCAGCTCGGTCTGCAACTGCTGCAGCGCCTCTTCCGCCTCACGCAGTTCGGTCACTTTGGAATTGGGCGAGATGATCCCGCGCGCATCCTCGGGGGCCCCTGCATAGCGCTGCATGTAGCCCACAACGCTTTTGATCGGCTTCACCAGAACCACGCGCACGGCGAGAAACAGGAAAAACGCGGTGATGATCGAGATGACAAAAGACAGGCCCAGAATGCGCAGACCATAGTCGGTCATCGCCATACGCAGGGGTTCGCTGTCCGTGGTGACCTCGATCAACAGCCCAGCTCCCTTGACCGGTTCACCGATCACGCGAATGACCTCATTTTCCGGCGTGAACAGGCGCACCACGGCATCCCGGATCAATATCCAAGGCCCCGCATCGCGCAGATCGTAGGTTTTGGTGATCGGCTCGGGAATCGGGGAAGACAGCATCAACTGCCGCACCTCGTCCCGCCGCAGCACCACGTTATAGACCCCGGCATTGGCCAACAGTTCGGCCTCAAGGTCTTCGGCCAGCATGTCATCGGCCAGCAACGCCAGCGAGGCGATCTGGGCGCGCTCAAGCCGGTTCAGCAGGAAATCTTCGCGGAAACGCGCAATCGAGGGAACAAAGATCAGAACCTCGGCCAACATCACGAAGACCGTCGTCAGGATCAGAAATCGGCCCGACAGCGAGTTCAATCTGCTCTCCCTTCCCGGTCAGGGCATCCAGCGCTGGACGAACCGGACCACGCGTTTAACCATTTGATTCTCAAACAGCCTTGGCGAGAAATAAGCACCCGCCACCCGTTTGTTAAGCTCTCCGATCGTCGGATAGGGCGAAACCATCGCAGCGACCTGCCCCATCTTCAGGTTATTGGCCAAGGCCAGCGACCACAAGTTGATCAGCTCGCCCGCCTGATGCCCTACGATTGTCGCCCCCACGGGACGGCCTTTTAAGACCATCACCTTAATGAAGCCTTTCGTCTTGCGTTCCGAGATGGCGCGATCGTTGTGGTGATAGTCAAAGCGCGCGATCCCGAGTTTGTCGCCGTACTGGTCGCGCGCCTGCGCCTCGGTCAGGCCGACCTGCGCCAGTTCCGGGTCGGTATAGGTAGCCCAGGGGATATGCGCCGTTTTCGCCTTGGACGGCAGGCCGAACAGGGCGGAGCGGATGATGATCCCGGCGTGGTATCCGGCCACATGGGTGAACTGCATCCCGCCTGCAACGTCGCCAATGGCATAGACCTTGCGGTTTGTGGTGCGCAGCGTCTCATCCACCTTGATCCCGGTGCGGGTCGGCTCGATCCCGGCGGCCTCAAGGTTCAGGCGGTCGGTATTTGCCTTGCGCCCGGCGGCCAGCAACAGGTGCGAGCCGGTATAGGTGTCGCCATTTTCGGTCACGACCTCGACCAGGCCTTTATTGTTGCGAATCTGGGCGACCATCGCCTGTTCGTGGATCGCCACGCCTTCGGCGCGCAGCGTGTCCAGCACGATCTCGGCCGCCTCTGAATCATCCTTGCCCAGCGCCTGCAGGCCCTCGATCACCGTCACCTCGCAGCCCAGGCGGACATGGGCCTGCGCCATCTCCATACCGATGGGGCCGCCGCCGATGATCAGCAGATGCTCAGGCTTGTCGCGCAGATCAAAAATCGTCTCGTTGGTGTAATAGGGCACCTGATCCAGTCCGGGGATCGGCGGCACCAAGGGCGACGAGCCCGTCGCAATCACAACCCGCCGCGCGGTGATCAGGTGTTCGCCCGCCTGCACCTGGGTCGGAGAGACAAAGCTGCCATAATCGCGGATCACTTTTACCCCGAAGCCTTCAAACCGGTCCTGACTGTCCATCGGCGCAATCTGCGCGATCACGTCATGCACATGATCATTGGATGCGGCATAGTCCACTCGCGGAACCACATCAGCCACGCCCAGCGCGGCGGAATGGGCCTGCCCATAGGCCGCTTTGCCGCTGGCGATCAACGCCTTGGAGGGCACACAGCCGAAATTCAGGCAATCGCCGCCCATTTTGTGGCCTTCCAGCAGGATGACGTCGGCGCCCATTTGGCTGGCCCCGGCCGCCACGGACAAGCCGCCCGACCCGGCTCCGATCACCAGGATATCGGTTTTTAACTCTTGCATGAACTCAGCCGTCCTTTCGGCCACGCAGGGCTTTGATTACTATTGGCAATGCCGCCAGCACGCACAAGCCGATGATCGGGCCGATGACGAAAGGTTCCCACAGCAACGAGACGTCAGGCGTTTCGCCCCGGTCGAACACACCGCCCAACCCGACGCCAATCCACGTATAGACGATGCCGCCCGGAATGATGCCCAGCGCCGTGGTGATCAGAAAGTTGCGGAACTTCACACCCACCAGCGCAGGCACCAGATTGGCGACAAAGAACGGCACAACCGGCACCAGGCGCAGCAGGAACAGCACCGAGATTTCATTCTCGCGCAGACCGTCTTTCAACTTTTTGATCGACCCTTCCGAGGATTCCAGTCGCGCCGTCAGGGATTCACCCAACCCCCAGCGCGCCGCCAGAAAGATGGCCGAGGCGCCGATGGTGGCGGCAAAGACATTAAAGACGGTGCCCGCAAACAGGCCGAACAGGAACCCGCCGGTCATCGAGGCCACGGCAGCCCCCGGCAACGAAAAGGCGACGATGACGATGTATATCGCCACAAAAGCCGCCGCCATGGACCAGTAGTTGGCATCCCGCCACGCCAACAGCGCCTCGCGGTTGTCGCGCAGCGTCTCAAACGTCAGGTAGTCGCCCAGCGTAAAGAACCCCACCGCAGCCACGGCGAGAATCACCAGCAAGGGGATATGGCGCGCAAGCCCGTTGCGCGGCGCCTGAGTTGTATCGCTCATGAGGCTGTCCGGTTTCGTTCGTTTCATTCTGCCCCCAACATGCGCCGTCCAAGGCCCACGCAACAGGGGCTTCACGCGGCCTTGATGTTTACGGCAGGGAATGTGAGGGTTTGGGGCGTCAAAACCGCGTTTTTGAAACCTTTTGCCTGCCGCAGTTACAGAATTGTTGCAAAAGGGGATAAAACCCCCACCTAGGGGTTTGACTTACCCCCCGCTTCCCAGTAGAGGACGGGCTTCGAACACTCGGGCCAGGCGAATCCGCGCCGCACCCCACCGCTATTGATTGGAGACGGAGCGATGAAACGCACCTATCAGCCTTCGAACCTGGTTCGCAAACGCCGCCACGGTTTCCGCGCGCGCATGGCCACCAAGGCCGGCCGCAAAATCCTGAACGCGCGCCGCGCACGTGGCCGCAAATCGCTGAGCGCGTAAACCGCTCACCGATCAGGTTATGAACATGACGCCGCCGGAGGCCCCTGAGGATGGTAACAACCAGCCCCGGGAAACGCCCCCGGCGGCGTCCGTTTGCGCGACCGAAACTTTGACTGTTCTCAAGAAACGGTCCGATTTCCTGAAAGCCGCGCGCGCGCGTCGACAGGGAACCGCATCGATGATGGTGCAAGCCCGCAAACGCGCACCGGACGAAGTGTCGGGGATTCGCGTCGGTTTCACCTGCTCGAAAAAGGTCGGCAATGCCGTGGCCCGCAACCGCGCCAAGCGACGCTTGCGCGAAGCCGCCCGTGCCGTGCTGCCCGTTCATGGGCGGGACGGTTGGGATTACGTGCTGATCGGCCGCGCCGAGGTCACCGCCACACGCCCGTTCGAGGCTCTGCTGGATGACCTGCGCTATGCCCTGCGCAAAGTGCACGGGCCGCGAAAGTGACCCTGCTGGCGCATATCCTGGCCTTGCCCGTCCGGGCCTATCGGCTGGTCTTCAGCCCCTGGGTCGGGTTCAACTGTCGCTATCAGCCCACGTGCTCGGCTTATGCGCTGGAGGCGTTGGAAAAACACGGTGCCGTCAAAGGCGCCTGGCTGGCAACCCGGCGGATCGGGCGCTGCCACCCGTGGGGCGGCGACGGGTACGATCCGGTACCCGAAGGCAAATGCGACGATTCCGCGTGACCCCCGGTCAGACTTGACCCATCACATTCTGCGCTGAACACTTGGACCCACACAGCCCGAGGTCCAGATGGCATCCGACGCGCGCCAAACGCTGCCCACGCATGAGGTCCTGAATCAACCGCCCGCACGCGGGGATTATGACCTTTGGGCGTCGGATCCGGTTCTGCGCAATGCGGTCGGCTTCGCCGCGGGCCGCTCCGCGCCTATGGAGGCATATGGCAAGCTTCTGGGACGCGCTGAAACCCGCAAGCTGGGGCGTGACGCGAACCGACACCCGCCTGAACTGAAGCTGTTCGACTCGGGTGGCAGGCGTCTGGACGAGGTTCGGTTTCACCCCGCCTATCACCAGATGATGCAGATCAGCCAATCCGCCGGATACGCTGCTCTGCCTTGGGACGGGCAGCCGGGTGGCCACACGACCCATGCCGCGATGAACTATATGGCCAGCCAGATTGAGCCGGGTCATTGCTGCCCGCTGACCATGACTTATGCCGCGTTTCCGGTGTTGGCCGCCAATCCGGACCTCGCCGAAATCTGGCAGCCAAGGCTGACGGCACGCATATACGATCCGGCGGCAAGGCCGGTCTCAGAGAAATCCAGCGCCACGCTGGGCATGGCAATGACCGAGAAACAGGGCGGCTCGGACCTGCGCGCCAATACCACCACAGCAACCCGTGACGGCGACCACTGGCGGTTGCGTGGCCATAAATGGTTCTGCTCGGCCCCGATGTCGGATGGCTTTCTGACGCTGGCGCAGGCGCCGGGCGGGCTGACTTGTTTCCTCGTCCCCCGCTGGCTGGAGGGTGAGCGCAACGCCATCCACCTGATGCGGCTGAAGGACAAGCTGGGCAACAGGTCCAATGCCTCGGCCGAGATCGAATACGACGATGCGTTGGCCTATCAGCTGGGCGACGAAGGCGCAGGCGTTCACACGATCATCGAGATGGTGCATCACACGCGGCTCGATACAGCGATGGCACCGGCTGGTCTGATGCGCGCCGCTCTGACCGAAGCGCATCACTGGGTCACCCATCGCAGCGCCTTTCAGCGCCGGTTGATCGACCAACCGCTGATGCGTTCTGTTCTGGCCGATTTGGTGCTGGACTGGGAAGGCGCGGTGACGCTGGGGATGCGCGTGGCGCAGGCGTTCGACAAGCAAACCGCCGAGGACAAGGCATTTGCCCGGATCAGCGTCGCCCTGGCCAAATTCCTGAACAACAAGCGTTGCCCTTTGGTCGTGGCCGAAGCGATGGAGGTGCTGGGCGGCATGGGCTATGTCGAAGATACCCCTCTGCCCCTGCTCTATCGCGAAACTCCTCTGAACGGCATATGGGAGGGGTCGGGCAACGTCATCTGCCTGGACATCCTGCGCACTCTTGCTCGAGAGCCGCTGGCTGCCGACATGCTGCAGGCTGAACTGGACGCCGCAACGGGCGCAGATCGCGCCTATGACGCGGCCCTCAGTGCGCAGCGTGATCGCTGGCCCGACCTGCCGCCCGAGGCCGAGGCGCGCTGGTTCGCCGAACGCACGGCACTGCTGCTCACGGCTTCACAACTGCTGCGTCACGCGCCGGGCGCGGTCGCCGATGGTTTCATCGCCACGCGCCTGTCGGGCGACAGCGGGCGCATCCCCGGATCGGTTTCCGGGCTGGACACGGACGCCTTGCTGTCCCGGCTGGGCTGACCCGTCCCCTTGCTCGGTTGCGCCAACTGCTGTAGGGGCTGCGCATGTTTGACGAAGCTGACGATATCCACCCGCTTTTTGCCGGCGCGCCCTCGACCACCGAGTTCAAGAAGCTGCGCAAACGCATCGTGCGCCAAACGCGCGAAGCCATCGAGCAATACGGGATGGTGGACCCGTCGGCGCATGACAAAGACGGCAAGCCGCCGCGCTGGCTGGTTTGCCTGTCGGGCGGCAAGGACAGCTATACGCTGCTGGCGGTGCTCCATGAATTGAAATGGCGCGGGCTTCTACCGGTCGATCTGCTGGCCTGCAATCTGGATCAGGGTCAGCCGGGCTTTCCCGCCACCGTCCTGCCCGAGTTTCTTGAACGGATGGGCGTGC
Organism: Ruegeria sp. MALMAid1280; assembly: GCF_049195285.1. Classification (NCBI taxonomy): domain Bacteria; kingdom Pseudomonadati; phylum Pseudomonadota; class Alphaproteobacteria; order Rhodobacterales; family Roseobacteraceae; genus Ruegeria; species Ruegeria sp. MALMAid1280. The sequence continues at coordinate 136,978 of NZ_JBMIRT010000036.1, forward strand.
CCCACCGCATCGAATATCAGGACACCTATTCCGTCGTGATGGACAAGGTTCCGCAGGGCCGCACCTATTGCGCCCTGTGTTCGCGCCTGCGCCGAGGTAACCTGTACCGGATCGCACGCGAGGAAGGCTGCAGTGCGGTGATTCTGGGCCACCACCGGGACGATATCCTCGAGACCTTCTTCATGAACCTGTTCCACGGCGGGCGTCTGGCGACAATGCCGCCGAAACTGGTGAACGAAGAAGGCGATCTGTTCGTCTTTCGCCCGCTGGCCCATGTGGCCGAGGCCGATTGCGAGAAATTCTCGAACGCGATGAATTACCCCATTATCCCCTGCGATCTGTGCGGCAGTCAGGACGGGCTGCAACGCCAGCAGGTCAAACAGATTCTGGACCAGTGGGAAAAGAACAGCCCCGGCCGGCGTCAGGTGATGTTCCGGGCCCTGACCAACGCACGGCCCTCGCACCTGCTGGACCCGAAACTGTTCGATTTCCAGGGCCTTGCGCTAAACCCCGACAAAAAAGACGAAAATTCGGGTGAAATTCCACAGTTGCGTTAACGTCTGACTCAGATTGGTTTTCTACGGTTGCCCAATACGTGCTATGCCTAAACGTAGAGGCCCAGAAAACCGATGTGGAAACGTCTCACAGTCGAACGCGTTCTCGATGTTCTTACTTCCGTTCTGAGCGGCCCGGCCGCTCTGGCCTTTGTCCCGGCGATCAGCCTGGCCGCGTTCTGGATTGGCGGAGAGCGGGCCCTGGTGGTTGCAGCCCTTTGTTTGCCGCTTGTTTTCATTGGTTCCGCCGCCTTTGACGCACGATCCGACCGGCAACGCCATCGGCGCAACCTGCCCGTTGGCATGATCGCAATCGACGCCTTCGCCACTGAACTGGAAGGTATTTTCAAGACATTCACGCCCGGCGGGGCAGATTCGGCCTGCATCCTGGTTGCGCTGGATGATTACCCGGATTTTCTGGACCTTCACGGCAACGCCGCTGCCGACCATCTGTCCCAACAGTTCGGCCACCGCATCCTTTCGGTCATCCGCACGCAGGACATCGTGACCCGGCTGGACCAGAACAAGATCGCAATTGGCCTGCAACCTTCACCCCAGTTGGATCTTGAGGCCTGCATTCAGATGGCCGGGCGCATTCAGGCCGTTGTTGAGGAACCCTTCACCCTCAACGGTACCGGGGTGTATGTGTCCTGCTCGATCGGGTTCAGCCAGCTGTCCAGCGCGGCAGATGGTCGGTACGAGGATTGGATCGACGCTGCCTCGGCCGCGTTGGGAGAAGCGCAGAGGAACGGACCATCCACCATTCGCGCCTTTTCCGCCGAAACGCAGCGCCGGTCGCGCATTCGCGCCAATCTGCGCAAAGAGTTCGAGGCAGCGCTGGACAACGGTGAAATCCGCCCGTGGTATCAACCTCAGGTTTCGACCGATACAGGGCGTGTTACAGGTTTCGAGGCGCTGGCCCGCTGGGAGCATCCGCAAAAGGGGGTGTTGAGTCCGCAGGTATTCCTGCCTTTCGCCGAGCAGGCCGAATTGATGGAAAAGCTTGGTCAGGCGATGCGGCATCACGCCTTTGCCGCCATGCGCAACTGGGACCGCGCCGGGATCGTAGTGCCCCGGATCGGCGTGAATTTCTCGTCTGATGAGCTGCGCGACCCGGCCCTGATCGACCGGCTGAAATGGGAGCTGGACCAAAATGACCTGACGCCCGACCGGCTTGCGGTCGAGATTCTGGAGACAGTATTTTCGCGCCGACCCGATGATGTGATCACTCGCAACGTGACCAGCATGTCCAAACTGGGATGCTGCATTGATCTGGATGATTTCGGCACCGGGCATGCCTCGATTGCTTCGATCAAGCGCTTTAATGTCTCGCGGATCAAAATCGACCGGTCGTTTGTTGCCAAGGCGGATCGCGACGCCAGCCAGCAGCAACTGGTCAGCGCCATCCTGACCATGGCCGAACGCCTGAACGTCGAAACGCTGGCCGAAGGGGTCGAAACCCCCGGTGAACACGCCCTGATGGCGCAATTAGGATGCGATCATGTTCAGGGGTTCGGGATTGGCAAACCGATGCCGTTCGAAAAGACGCTGGACTGGGTTGCAGCGCATCAGAACAAGGTCGACGGAATGCCGAAGATCGGGCGCAAGACCGGCCCGTAATCGCAAATTTACGCCACAGAAACGCAATCCGTGTGGAATTGACAGGCGATTCCGCTTGACCTTTGGGCCTGCACTCTGTTGAACCCACCGGGTGTGTTTCACTGCTTAAGGTGGCTGTCCCCGATGGACGATCAGAACAAGAATCTCATCCTTGCAACCGCGCTCAGCTTTGTCGTGATCCTTGTCTGGTTCGTGCTGTTCCCCCCGCCGGAACAAGAGCCGGCACCAGATCAGGCCGAGATTACCGCTGTTGACGGCAATGAGGTTCAGGCGCCCAGCGCTGCGAGCACCGGGACCGTTGGTGAAGCGACAACCGCCGCCGAGGAAACCCTGCCAGAAGAGCAGGCCCCGCGGGTCGAGATTGACACGCCCCGTCTGCAGGGCAGCCTATCGCTGTCGGGCGGCCGCATTGATGAGCTGTTTCTGAAGGACTACAAGGTCTCGATCGCTGACGGTGCGCCGATTGTCGAGCTGCTGTCCCCAGTTGGATCGGATTCGGCTTATTACGCCCTTTACGGCTGGGCTCCGGGGGCTGGAGTGGCAGGCGCTGACGTGCCCGGCCCGAACACGCAGTGGGCGGTAGAACAGGGTGAGACACTGGGTGTCGACACGCCGATCACCCTGAAATGGGACAACGGCAATGGTCTGACCTTCCGCCGCACGATCTCGGTGGATCAGGACTATATGTTCACGGTCAACCAATCCGTCGAAAACAACACCCAGGCCCCGGTTGGAATGGCCCCGTATGGCATTCTGGCCCGCCACGGCATTGGTGAGGACGGCGACCTGCCGGAACTGAAGAATTTCTTCATCCTGCATGAAGGCGTGATCGGCATGGCCGACGGTACGCTGGCCGAGATCGATTACGGCGATGTCCGCGATTTCGATATCGACCCGAATGAACGCGCGCAGGCCGAGGTCTATCAGGTCAAGGAAGACGGCTGGATCGGCTTCACCGACCACTACTGGATGACCACGCTGATCCCCGAACCGGGAACCGCGTTCAAGGCCGCCGCGAAATATGACGCACGCCGCAAGATTTATCAGACCGAAACGGTTCTGCCGACACTGACCGTTGCCCCCGGTGCAACGGAAGAGGTCACTACGCAACTGTTTGCTGGTGCCAAGGAATGGGAAACCATCCGTGAATACCAGAAGGAAGGCGTGCAAAAGTTCATCGACAGCATCGATTGGGGCTGGTTTTTCTTTCTGACCAAGCCGATCTTCTGGCTGCTGCACAACATCAACGCCCTGATTGGCAATATGGGTTGGTCGATCATCGGCCTGACGCTGATCATCAAAGCAATCCTGTTCCCGCTGGCGTTCAAATCCTACGTCTCGATGGCGAAAATGAAGGAGCTGCAGCCGCAGATGGAGGCCCTGAAAGAGGCCGCTGGCGACGACCGCCAAAAGATGCAGCAGGGCATGATGGAGCTGTACAAGAAAGAGAAGGTGAACCCCGCTGCGGGCTGTCTGCCCATCCTGATGCAGATCCCGATCTTCTTCTCGCTGTATAAGGTGATTTTCGTCACCATCGAACTGCGTCAGGCCCCGTGGTTTGGTCCGTTCCAGGACCTGAGCGCGCCGGACCCGACCTCGATTATGAACCTGTTTGGCCTGCTGCCCTTTGCCGGTCCGCAGCCTGACAGCCTCATGGCGCTGATCTTCATCGGTATCTTGCCGCTGCTGCTGGGTATCTCGATGTGGCTGCAGCAAAAGCTGAACCCGGCACCAACCGACGCGACACAGGCGATGATCTTTGCCTGGATGCCGTGGGTATTCATGTTCATGCTGGGCAGCTTTGCCAGCGGGCTGGTGGTCTACTGGATCGCGAACAACACGATTACGTTTACCCAACAATACCTGATCATGCGCAGCCAGGGATATACGCCGGACGTGTTCGGCAACATCAAGTCCGGCTTCAAGCGCACGCCGAAAACGGATGATAAATGACAGCTGAAGTGACCCAGCTTTGGCGGCACCCGATCAAAAGCCATGGTCGGGAAGCTGTCGAAACCGTAACCGTGAACCCCGGGCAGACCATGCCCGGGGATCGTGTTTGGGCGGTTGCGCATGAGGCGTCCAAGGCGGACGGCTCGGAATGGGTGCCGTGCGCCAATTTCAGCCGGTGTGCGAAAGCGCCGAAGCTGATGGCAATCTCGGCGCGGTACGCCGGTGAAACCCTGACGTTGTCCCACCCGGACCGCCCAGACCTGACCTTTGCCCCCGACAGCGAACAGCAGGCGTTTCTGGACTGGGTCCAACCGCTGATGCCCGCAGACCGGGCCGCCTCGGCGCGGATCATCCGGGTGCCGGGGCGCGGTATGACCGACAGCGATTTCCCATCGATCAGCCTGTGCAACATGGCGTCTCACCGCGCAGTTGGGCAAAAGCTGGGCCAGGACCTGTCGATCCACCGCTGGCGCGGCAATATCTGGTTCGATGGCATGCCCCTGTGGGAAGAATTCGAGTGGCTCGGCCGTGAGGTGCAAATCGGAGAGGCCGTGTTCCGCGTTCGTGAACGTATCACACGCTGTCTGGCAACAACGGCCAACCCGGACACGGGCGTCCGCGATGCAGACACTTTGGGCGCGCTGGAAACCTGGGACCACAAGGATTTCGGTGTCTATGCCGAGGTTCTTAAAGGCGGCGCAATCTCGGTTGGCGATAAGGTAGAATTGCTATGAGCACCCTCCTCTTCCCTCTGGCTGAAGACCCCGATGAATTCGCACAGGAACGTGGCCGCAAGCTGTTTGCAGGCGAGTCCGAGTTTGTCAAAGGCGTGGTCGCCATGAACGGCCTGCCCGCGCCCGACCGGTTGGAGGTCTGCTTTGCGGGTCGCTCGAACGTGGGCAAATCCAGCCTGATCAACGCGCTGACCGGCACCAAGGGGCTGGCGCGCGCGTCAAACACGCCGGGCCGCACGCAGGAAATCAACTTTTTCACCCAGGGCCCAGAACTATTTCTGGTCGACCTGCCGGGCTATGGCTATGCCAACGCGCCGGTGAAGGTGGTGGAAAAATGGCAACGGCTGCTGAAACAATACCTGAGCGGTCGTCAGACCCTGCGCCGGGCCTTTGTCCTGATCGACTCGCGCCATGGGGTGAAGCCGGTCGATGCCGAGATCATGAAGCTGCTGGACACCAGCGCCGTGACCTTTCAATGCGTGATGACCAAGGCCGACAAGGTCAAGGCCAAGGATCGCGAAAAGGTTCTGGAACAGGTGCGCGGCGCATTGTCGAAACACCCGGCGGCTTTCCCGGAAATCGTACTGACCTCGTCTGAAAAGGGCGACGGCATCCCCACTCTTCGTTCGATCATCGCGCATCTGGAATAGCTTGCCTCTTGGCAGCACCACGCAAAGGCCCTAACACGGAACGTCAAAGGGACCTAAGCCATGAAGACAAGAGATATGAACCGGGACTGGATCGCCACCGCCGCCACTTTGAACAGCGCCTTGCCCTATCTGCAGCGCTACGACGGCGCGATTGTCGTCATCAAACTGGGCGGTCACGCCATGGGCAGCGACGAGGCGATGGAGAGCTTTGCCCGCGACGTCGTGCTGATGCGTCAGGTCGGCGTGAACCCGGTGATCGTGCATGGCGGCGGTCCGATGATCAACGCGATGCTGGATCAGCTGAATATTCAATCCGAATTCGTGAACGGCAAGCGGGTGACCGACAAAGCCACCGTTGAGGTGGTCGAGATGGTCCTGTCCGGCCTTGTGAACAAGCGCATCGTACAGGCGATCAATGGTCAGGGCGGTACGGCCGTGGGCCTGTCGGGTAAGGACGCGAACCTGATGGTCTGTGATCAGGCCGATCCGGCGCTGGGATTTGTCGGCTCTCCGTCCAAGATGGACCCGAAAATTCTGCACGACCTGTTCGCGCATGATGTGATCCCTGTGATTGCCCCTCTGGGCGCAGGCAAGAACGGTGAGACGTTCAACATCAATGGGGATACGGCGGCGGGCGCCATCGCATCCGCGCTCAAGGCGGACCGGCTGCTGCTGTTGACCGATGTTTCGGGCGTCAAGAACGCGGCCGGAGAGGTCGTGACCGAGTTGAAGGCGGGTCAGATCCGCGAGATGACGATGGAAGGCACCATCGCGGGCGGCATGATCCCCAAGACGGAAACGGCGCTGGACGCGCTGCACAGCGGTGTGCGGGCGGTTGTCATTCTGGACGGTCGCGCGCCCAATGCGGTGCTGCTGGAACTGTTCACCGAGCACGGTGCCGGGTCACTGATCCGCCCCGATTGACGTAACCCGCGGAGGAGAGATGAACGGACGCCCCCCACCCTCCTCGTACGCAGCAGCAATCAGCTATGGCTGGGTAATGCGCGCGGCGCATCAAGCGGGCCTGATCGTCATGGGCGCGACTCATCCGCGAAAAAGCGGCGCCAAGGGTCTGGATGGGGGGACTCTGATCCTTTTGGGCGCGGGTTCAGCTTTCTGGCCTGTCTTGAAGGCATCCCCGGAGTGGTCGGAGCCTGACCCGGTGGACCGCTGGTCCAGCCGCGTCATTGGTCAGATGGCGCAGGATCTGGGCGCGCAGGCATTTTTTCCGTTTGGCGGACCACCCTATGCACCTTTCATCGACTGGGCGCTGAAATCCGGGCGCACCTTCAGCAGCCCGGTTGGCGCTTTGGTGCATGACACCGTGGGTATGATGATCTCGTTTCGTGGGGCGCTGCATTTCGCGCGGGAATTCGACATCCCCGAAGGCAGCAGCGCGTCGCCGTGCATGGATTGCCCCGCCCCATGTGCAACCTCCTGCCCGGTCCAGGCACTGAACACCCGAGACTTTTATGACGTAGCCGCCTGCCACGCACATCTTTCCACCCCAGAGGGGCAGACCTGCATGACCGGAGGCTGCCTTGCGCGGCTGTCCTGCCCGCTCAGCGCAGGTGCGGGGCGCGACCCGGAACAATCCGCCCACCACATGAGAGCGTTTCACCCGTCATGACCCGCACCCTGATCCTGACCCGCCATGCGAAATCCAGTTGGAGCAATCTGGGCGTAGGCGATCACGACCGCCCCCTGAACAAGCGCGGACGCAAATCGGCCCCGGCGATTGCCGATTGGCTGCGTGACAATGGCTGGCTGCCGGATGAAGTGCTGAGCTCCACCTCAACCCGCACACGCGAGACCTGGGATCGGATGGGGCTTCACGCGAATAAGGTCTGTTTCCACCGCACGCTCTATCACGCAGCCCCCGAGGACATGCTGGTCGAACTGTCGGGCGCCACGGAACCCACGGTGCTGATACTGGGCCACAACCCCGGCATCGCCGCCTTTGCCAGCCGTATCGTCCGGCACGCCCCGGACCACGCGCGATTCCACGACTACCCGACTTGCGCCACGACCGTGATCCGCCTCGACATCGACGATTGGGCGCAGGTCCGCTGGCATAGCGGTAACGTGCAGGGATTTGTCATTCCGCGCGAGCTGCTGGAATGACAAAAGGCGGGGCAACACCCCGCCTTTTGATCTGTTTCGTTAGGCTTAGTGGCCCAGAATCTGGCTCAGGAACAGCTTGGTCCGCTCACTCTGTGGGTTGTTGAAGAACTCTTCCGGTTCATTCTGTTCCACGATTTGACCAGCATCCATAAAGATCACCCGGTTGGCGACCTGACGGGCAAAGCCCATCTCATGAGTCACGCACAGCATGGTCATGCCTTCCTCGGCCAGCTCGATCATGGTGTCGAGCACCTCTTTGATCATCTCGGGGTCCAGCGCCGATGTCGGTTCATCGAACAACATGATCCGCGGCATCATGCACAAGCTTCGCGCAATCGCCACACGCTGCTGCTGACCACCCGAAAGCTGACCGGGATATTTCAGTGCCTGATCGGGGATCTTCACCTTTTCCAGGAAATGCATCGCGCGCTCTTCGGCCTCTTTCTTGGGCGTCTTGCGCACCCAGATCGGGGCCAGCGTGCAGTTTTCCAGAATGGTCAGATGCGGGAACAGGTTGAAGTGCTGGAACACCATGCCAACCTCGGACCGGATCTTGTCGATGTTTTTCAGGTCATTCGACAGCTCGGTCCCGTCCACCACGATGGTGCCCTGCTGGTGTTCTTCCAGCGCGTTCAGGCATCGGATCAGGGTGGACTTACCCGACCCCGACGGCCCCGCGATCACGATCCGCTCGCCCTGATTGACGGTCAGATTGATGTCGCGCAGCACGTGGAAGGACCCGTACCACTTGTTCATGTTGGTGATTTCGATGGCGACCTCGTCGCTCACCTGCATCTTGGAGCGGTCGATTTCGCGTTCAATTGCAAGTTCAGACATGTGTTGAACTCCTTAATGGTGGCCAGTCTGAAGCTTGCGCTCCAGATACATGGAATAACGGGACATGGAGAAGCAGACGACGAAGAACAACGCCGCGATGAACGCGAACAGTTCCCAGTAGATGCCGTTCCAGGCGGTGTCGGCGCGGATGGCGGATGCCAGTCCGATCACGTCGAACAGCCCGATGATCGACACCAGAGTCGTATCCTTGAAGATCCCGATGAATGTGCTCACGATGCCCGGAATTGAGATTTTCAGGGCTTGCGGCATGATGATCAACCGCTGTGCCTGCCAATAGTTCAGGCCCAGACTGTCGGCCCCTTCGTACTGGCCGCGCGGCAGGGCGGCCAGACCGCCCCGGATCACCTCGGCCATATAGGCGGCCGAAAACAGGGTCATCATGATCATCACCCGCAGGATGATGTCAAAATTGGTGCCCGGCGGCATGAAGATGTTCAACAGCAGCGAGGCCACGAACAACAAGGTGATCAGCGGCACGCCGCGGATGAACTCGATAAAGCCCACGCACAGGTATTTGACGATCAGCAGATCGGATTGACGGCCCAGCGCCAGAACGATGCCGATGGGCAGTGACACACCAATGGCCACGACCCCCAGCAGGATCGCCAGCATGAACCCACCAAAGGCACGGCTTTGCACGTATTCGATACCGATCGGCAGGATCGAAGCCATCGCGTCTGTGAAATAGCTGGACAGGACCAGCCACCATATCAAAGACGCCGCGACCCCCGCAATCAACGCGAACAGGTTGCTGAGTTGTTTGCCAACAACGGTATAGACCCCCCAGCCAACAACAAAACCCAACGCGGCCGATATCGGCGCCCAGATGGTCCCACCCCACATCAGCCATGGCATGAGGAAGGGATAGATCGCGGTCAGGATCAGCAGCTTGGTCGGAACGCGGTCCGAGTAGAGCACCGGCGCCAGAGCCACCAGCAGCAGGAGCAGCGCCAGGATCGGACGCCAGTACAGATGGCTCGGGTAGAAGCCGAACAGCAGCTGCAGCCAGCGGTCGTTGATGACACCCCAACATGCGTGACCGTGGGTTGAGCCCCACGTGGCCATCATAATCTCGCGGCATTCGTTCAGCGAGTTGGCGTTCCAGACAGATTCGAAGATCCACGGCAAAACACCAGCCAGCACGTACCAGATCGCATAAAGCGACACGAGCGTCAGGATCGAGTTCAGCCAGCTTGAGAACAGGTTGTTCCTGACCCAGCCCACAACACCAACCTCAGAGGCGGGCGGGGCCTGTTCGGGCAACATTTCCGTGCGGACAAATGAAACATCACTCATATTACCGCTCCACCAGTTTGACACGGTTGTTGTACCAGTTCATCACCGCCGAAACGCTCAGCGAGATGGCCAGATAGACCAGCATCAGCAGCAGAACACATTCCAGCTCGCGCCCGGTCTGGTTCATGGTGATGCCGCCCAGGGTCCCCGTGATGTCCATGTATCCGACCGCGATCGCCAGCGACGAGTTCTTGGTCAGGTTCAGATAGTTCGAGATCATCGGCGGGATGATCACTCGCAGCGCCTGCGGCAGGATCACCAGCCGCATGGTCCGGCCCGGACGCAGGCCCAGGGCGGATGCGGCCTCGGTCTGACCCTTGGAGATGGCCAGAATACCGGCGCGCACGATCTCGGCGATGAAGGCGGCGGTATACAGCGACAAGGCCAGCCACAGCGCGATCAGCGAGTTCCGAAGGTGAGTACCGCCGCTGAAGTTAAAGCCCTTCAGCTCGGGGTAGCCCAGATGGAAACCCAGTGCGCCCAGCAGGATCGCCGACGGCACAAAGAACAGGCCCAGTTGGATGTGCCAGATGGTCGGACGGTCACCCGTCTTTTCCTGCGTGGCGTTGGCCCAGGCCGCCACCTTGCGCATGGCAAAGATGCTGCCGCCAAACACGATCAGGAACGCGATAAGGTCCAGCGAGACGTCAAAGCGCAGGCTCGACGTGCCGAACAGGTGGATGTCACCCAATCCGCGCGAGAACAGGAACTCGGGGATATAGACCCCACGGTTGGTCACTGCGACGGATTCGAACAGTTTCATCGTCGCCTCGGGGTCTTCACCCCGGAAGGCGCGTGGCGCGGGCAGGCCCTCGATCAGGACGGCCATGGCCAGAACGATCCACAGCAGCACCGGCACGTTGCGGAACATCTCGACATAGACGGTCATGATCCGGGCGACCAGCCAGTTGTTGGACAGGCGCAGAACACCGACCATGACGCCGACGATGGTTGCCGTGATACAACCCAGAACCGCCACAACCAGCGTGTTCAGCAGCCCGATAAAGGCCGCTCGCAAATGGCTGTCGCGCGAGTTGTATTCCAGCAGACGCTGGTTGATGTCATAGCTGGCCGGTTCGCCGAAAAAGCCGAACTCGACCGTTTTACCCAGCGCTTCCAGGTTTTGAATGGTGTTGTTGATCAGCCAGGCTGCCAAAAGCATGAAACCGATCAAAGCGATGACCTGAATGGTCGCAGATCGATACCGCGTATCGTAAAGGAGCATGGACAGCCGGAAGTGCTCCTTCGGCGGGTCAGTGAGTGTCGTCATGACCTAAGTATTTCCCCGTGCATCCCGGTTCTCAGTGGCAGAGTTGGTCTCTGCTCAGAACGTTCCGGGCGTGTTTCTTATTGATTGAAAAAGGGCGCAGGTTGCCCTGCGCCCTTTTCCGTGGACTTTAGCGGAACGGCGGAGCGTACAGCAGGCCGCCATCGGTCCACTGTGCGTTCAGGCCACGTGCCAGGCCGATCGGAGTTTCCTCACCGATGTTCTTGGCAAAGACCTCGCCGTAGTTGCCACCGGCCTTGATCGCGCGCTGTGCCCAGGTTGCGTCCAGACCCAGCATTTCGCCCAGGGTGCCTTCGCTGCCCAGCAGACGGTTCACTTCGGGGTTGTCGGTGCCAGCAGCCATCTCGTCGATGTTGGCCGAGGTCACGCCCAGCTCTTCGGCTGCGATCAGAGAGTTCAAGGTCCAGCGTACAACGTCACCCCACTCGTGATCGCCGTGACGAACCAGCGGTCCCAGCGGCTCTTTCGAGATGATTTCGGGCAGGATTACGTGGTCGCCCGCGTTTTCAAAGGTGGCGCGTGTCGCCGCCAGGCCCGATGCGTCGGTGGTGTAGACGTCACAGGCACCAGCCAGATACTGCTGCTGTGCTTCGGCATTGGTTTCGATCGGAACCGGCTCGTAGCTCATGTTGTTGATGCGGAAGAAATCCGCCAGGTTGAGCTCGGTAGTGGTGCCGGTCTGGATGCAGACGGTGGCGCCGTCCAGTTCCTTGGCCGAGCTGACGCCCAGAGCCTTGGGAACCATGAAACCCTGACCATCATAGTAGTTGATGCCGACGAATTCGAACTTCAGGTCGACGTCGCGGCTGAAGGTCCAGGTGGTGTTACGGGCCAGCATGTCGATCTCGCCCGAAGCCAGCGCGGTGAAACGGGTTTTACCGGTGGTCGGAATGAACTCAACAGCCATCGGATCATCCAGAACGGCGGCTGCAACTGCGCGGCACACAGCCACGTCGAAGCCCTGCCATACACCGTTGGCATCCGGGCTGGCAAAGCCGGGAACGCCGGTCGCCACGCCGCAGTTCAGCTTGCCGCGCGCTTTGACATCATCGACAGTCCCCGCCGCCGCTGCACCAGCAGCCAGGCCGGCGATGGTTGCCACGCCCAAGATTACGGATTTTTTCATTTTTACCTCTTCCTGATTTTCCGCCCCGATCATAGGACGGTTCTGTCCGGCACCTCTGGCACCAGAAAGGTTTCCCAAAGGTGTCTCCCCTTTAGTGGCCACGAGTTTGGGCGCATTCATAAACAAACGTCAAGGGTTCGATCAGGGAAAACGATGGGTCAATCCAGAGATGGCTCGCCCAGCGTTCGAAAATCAGGTCCTGAGGGATCAAATCGAGAGGTCAAAGAACCGTTTGGCGTGCAAAAAAGCCGCTTTCTTGGTCTCGGCAACGGCGTGGGCCTCATCATCATGACCCCATTGGTCGATCTGCCATTGCTCATCCAGCCTTGAAATCTGCCAGATTTCTTCTGCATCGCCCCGGTTTTGCGCCGCTGCAAATCCAAGGATAAGAGAGCCCGAAAGGCTGACCAGATCGTGAAAGGCTGCCAGTTGAAAGTTGTTCAGCCCATGCACACGCTGCCTGAGGGTTGCCAGCGCCGCCTCAGGCTGCGGTTGGTGTAGCACACCGGCCACAGGCAATAGTCGCGCCGACAGCGTTTCGGCGGCCCAATCCAGCACCGGGTCCCAATGTTCGGCCTGACGTTGCTGCAACTCCTGCGGGTGAACCGCGCGATAACACAGCAGGTCCGAATCGCCGTAATCTGCCAGCATGTCTGCAACCTCGGCGTGTTGAAGGCGAACCTTGTCGATGGCGGCATTTGCCGACCGGGTGAAAGGCATCACCGTCGGGTCGATCACTTTTTCCTGAGTGTCCCATTCCGAGGCAACCTCGTTGGCCATGGCGCGGGTCGGCAGAACCAAAGTCGCCTTGGCCGGTGTTTTCACACGGCGGCCATCCAGTTCGACGGTATAGCCGCCCTCGGCTTCGACCACCGCGCTTTCGGTCCAAAATCGCTTGGGTTTCCAGTCGCTCATGATGTCAGGTCCAGATATCGTCCAACGCGCGAGGCAGCTGGTCAAAAGTTTCAATAATGCAGGTCGCGCCGTCCAGAGCGGATCGGTCATGATATCCCCAGGTCACGCCAATGCCCGCCACCCCGGCGGCGCGGGCCATGTCCATGTCGAACTTCGTGTCACCGATCATGACCGTATTGGCCGCAACCACCCCGGTTTCGCTGCGCGCCGTGTCGATCATCGACGGATGCGGCTTGGAGGGGTGGTGATCCGCCACCTGACGGGTCACAAAGTAACGCTCCAACCCGTGCGCCTCGATCAACGCATCCAGACCGCGCTGCGATTTCCCGGTGGCCACGCCCAGCAGAACCTCGGGCACCGCCTGCAGGGCTTCAATGACGGCGCGCGCGCCCGGATACAGCGGAGAGCTTGCCGCACCCTGCGCCAGCCGTTGCGCGTGATAGGCTTCCTTGTAGCCCTCGACGAGGCGATGCTGCACGCTGTCGGAATGCTGGGGCGCCAGCTGCGCCATGGCGTTGGGCAGAGACAGCCCCACGATGGACAGGATCGCATCGCGGTCCGGCACCGGAAGAGATTGGGCACCGAAACAGGCAGTCATCGCTGAAACGATACTGCCCTGACTGTCGACCAGCGTGCCATCCACGTCGAACAGCACCAGACGCAGCGGTGCGCTCATTGCAGTTCCTCGAACGGGTCGTCTGCGGCCAGGTCCTCGGTCCAGCCGAAGGTGTCCCAACTGTGCGTCATGTGATCCGGCAGCGGCGCGGTGACGGTGATGGTCTTGCGTGTCATCGGGTGCTGGAACGTCGCCTGCCGGGCGTGCAGGTGCAGCTTTTTGCTGATGATCCCACCAAGCTGCGCGCCCCAGCCATCGCCGAGGTTTTCCTGCCCTGAACCGCCATATTTGCCGTCGCCGATGATCGGGTGCCCAATTGCCGCCATATGCGCCCGCAACTGGTGGGTACGGCCGGTGATCGGCTCCATCGCGACCCAGGCGGCGCGGCCAGCCACCCGGTACAGCGTCGCATAAAGCGTATGCGCCCGTTTCGCGCCCGGCGTGTCATTGATTTCGTTCAGGTGGACGGGGATCATCTTTTCGCCCTCGCCCTGCTGACCATGACCCGACGCCTTAACGAGGCCGGTCTTGATCTCACCCAGATAGGGGGTCGGCACCCCGGCCACCAAAGCCCAGTATATTTTGCGCGTGTCACGATGCCGGAACGCCGCCGTCAGCCCCTTGGCGGCCTCGCGGGTGCGGGCCAGCAACAGAACGCCCGAAGTGTCCTTGTCCAGCCGGTGCACAAGGCGGGGGTTCTCGTCACAGCCAAAGCGCAGTGCCTCGGACAGGCTGTCTACGTGGCGGGTCTGGCCGCTGCCACCCTGTACAGGCAACCCGTGTGGCTTGTTCAGCGCCAGCACGTGATCGTCGCGATAGATCACGCAAGACTGGATCATCTTGGCATCAGCGTCTGAAATGCGCCGCTTGACCTCGGCAGGCTTGTGATCCGCATCGGGCAGAGGCGGTACCCGCACGACCTGCCCGGCCTCAAGCCGGGTCGAAGCCTTCACCCGGCCGCCTTCGACGCGCAGTTCACCCTTGCGGCACATCTTTTCGATACGGCCCTGACTGACATGCGGGAACAGACGGCGCAGCCAGCGGTCGATCCGCTGGTCGCCATCCCCCTCTGCCACAGTGATCATTTGTACGCCGCTCATGCCGATATCCCCTTCACGCGGCGGTTCCGCGCGGATTGTGTGCCCAAAGGTGCCTTAGAAAACATGCGCGTCTGTGGCGTGCTGCACCGCAAGAGTCAAGCCAGCGCTAGCCCTTGTTCCGCTGCGCCCGCAATTTGGCAAAGTAATCCAGCCGCTTTTTCAGTTCGCGTTCAAACCCGCGCTCAACCGGCTGATACAGCGCGGGCCGCTCCATCCCGTCAGGAAAATAGTTCTGGCCCGAAAACCCATCCTCGGCGTCATGGTCATAGGCATAGCCCGCGCCATAGCCCTGATCCTTCATCAGCGAGGTCGGGGCGTTCAGGATATGCTTGGGCGGCGGTTCGCTACCGGATTGCTTGGCCAGCCGCAACGCCGCCTTGTAGCCCACGTAAGCGCCGTTCGATTTCGGAGCCAGCGCCAGATAGACCAGCGCTTGCGCCAAAGCCAGCTCGCCCTCGGGGCTGCCCAGCCGTTCATAGGTTTGCCACGATTGCAGGCAGATCGCCTGCGCCTGTGGATCGGCCAGACCGATATCTTCAACTGCCATGCGGGTGATCCGTCGCGCCAGATACCGAGGGTCCTCGCCCCCCGTCAGCATCCGCGCGAACCAGTAAAGCGCGGCATCTGGATCGGAACCGCGCACCGATTTGTGCAGGGCCGAGATCAAATTGTAATGCTCATCGCCGGACTTGTCGTATTTAGCTGCCCGCCGCATCAACCGCGTCGACAACGCATCCGGGTCCAGCGGTTTATCAACCTTCCACGCCGCGATCTGTTCGATCAGGTTCAACAGCGCGCGCCCATCGCCATCGGCCATTTCCTGCAACGCCTCACGTGCAGGTCCAGTCAGGGGCAGCGCGCGATCCAGTTCTTTCTCGGCCCGTTGGGTCAGGCGTTCCAGATCGGCAAGGCTGAGGCGTTCCAACACCAGCACCTGCGCCCGGCTGAGCACAGCGGCGTTCAGCTCGAATGAGGGGTTCTCGGTCGTGGCCCCGACCAACAGGATGGTGCCGTCCTCCATATGGGGCAGGAATCCGTCCTGTTGGGCTTTGTTGAAACGGTGGATCTCATCCACGAACAGCAAAGTGCCCTGTCCGTTCTGGCGGCGGATCTTGGCGGCCTCGAACACTTTTTTCAGGTCCGGCACACCGGTGAAAATCGCACTGATCTGAACGAAATGCAGATCGGTCTCCTGCGCCAGCAGCCGCGCGATGGTTGTCTTGCCAACGCCCGGAGGCCCCCAGAACACCAGACTGGACAGGCTGCCCGAGGCCAGCATGACCCCAAGGGGCGCATCCGGGCCCAACACCTGCGCTTGCCCGATCACCTCTGCCAGCGTCTGCGGGCGCAGCCGGTCGGCCAGCGGACGGTGCGCGGGCGGTGCGGGCTGGTCAGCCCCGGTATCGAACAGATCGCTCACGTCACAACCGGAACCGAAGCGAGATCGAACGGCCCCCCCTGAGAATATCCAGATTGATCCGGCGTCCCGGATCGGTCAGCGCGCCAACCACGTCACGGGGGGTCTCAATTTCTGTGCCATTGATGTTGTTGACCACATCACCCGCACGTAGCCCGGATCGGCCGCCATAGGGGCCGGCATCCACCACAACCACTCCGGTCTGCGACAACACAAGACCCATCCTGGCAATCACCGCGGGGTTGACGCGCGAGACCGTCAGGCCCGGCATCACGGTCTGGTCATCCAGCGTGGTTTCCTCGGCCGCCGGGGTGTCGGGCGCTTTGATCAGCGCGATTTCTACCTCGGCGCGCTCTTCCCCGCGCAGCCGGGTTACCATGGATGTGCCACCCACACCGGCAACCGCCATGCGGAACTTCATCTCGGCGGGCGAGTTCACCTCATCCCCGTCCACATGGGTCACCACGTCGCCCACGCGCAATCCGGCCTCGGCCAAGGGGCTCAGGGGGTGCAGGTCGGAAATCACCACACCCAGCGGGATCACCAGACCCAGAGACTCGGCGATATCCGCGCTCATGTGTTGACCCGCCATTCCGGCCCAGGGGCTGACGAAACTGTCATGGCCGCCCTGCGCCTGTCGCAGAAACTCGGCCACCAGATTGGCGGGGATTGCAAAGCCGATGCCGTTCGAGCCGCCCGAGCGGGTCAGGATTGCGGTATTGATCCCGATCAGATCGCCATTCACATCAATCAGCGCTCCGCCGGAATTTCCGGGATTGATCGCCGCATCCGTCTGAATGAAATAGCCCCGCGCATTGCCCGTGGCCGCCCCGGTCCGCGCCAGCCCCGAGATGATGCCCGACGACACTGTCTGCCCCACGCCGAACGGATTGCCGATGGCCAGCGCCAGTTCGCCAACCTCGACATGATCCGAGTCCCGCATCTGCAGGTAGGGCAGGTCCTCGGCTTCTTTCAGCCGCAGGATGGCGATGTCGCTCTCCTTGTCGCCCAGAACCACCTGCGCCGAAAACTCGCGCCGGTCCGTGGTCACGACCCGGATTTCTGTGGCCGTCCCCACCACATGATAATTCGACACCACGTAACCATCTTCCGACAGGATCACGCCTGACCCCAGCGAGTTCTGCACCCGTGGGCGGGGTTCACCGAACCCACGACCAAAGAAGTCCTGAAAGAACGGGTCCGAGAAAAACGGATTCGCCCGCCCCTGCCGCACGATCTTGGCATAGATGTTGACCACCGCCGGAGACGCCTGTTTGACCACCGGCGCAAAGCCGATCGAAATCTCGGCCTGCGATTGCGGCACTTTCGTTTGGGCCATCACCGGCGCGTTCAGGAGTGCAAGCGGCAGACAAAGCAAAAGCGTGCGGAACATGAGACCCTCTTATACGTTCAAGGATTGATATGTCCGCAAGCAACACCGTTTGCAAGATCGCTATTCGTTTGCCGACCGCCCATACCCGGGGCGCCCGGTTCGGCTTTGGGCGACGTCGAAATTCCAGACAATTGCCATATTGGTGATCACAGCACCAAGAAACGAGTAGAACAATTGCGCGGGGCTCAGCACAAAGGCCGACGCGAGGAAGACCATGGCGTCAACAGATAGCTGAAACCAGCCCGCTTTGAACCCGGTTTTATGTTCCAGAATAATACCGAGAATGGTCATCCCCCCGGCCGATGCGTTGTGCCGGAAAATGGCGATCAACCCCATCCCGCTGCAGGCTCCGCCCAGAACCGCGGCGACCAGCGGGTCCAGCCGCTCGAACACCACAATATTGCCAAGAAGCTGGGACAAAACCGAAATCCCGACCACAACGACAATTGTGCGAATGGCAAAAACCGGCCCGCGTTTGACCCATGCCAAAATCAGAAACGGAATTCCGATCAGAAAAAACAGCGGGCCGAACCCAAGCGGCAAGACATAGGACAACAGCAGAGCGATTCCTGCGGTTTGCCCTGTCACCAGACCGGCGGCTTTCAGAAATACGACGCTCAGGCTTGTCATGACAATGCCGACGGCAAGGCCCTGAACATCAAAAACGGACATGCGGTTGGTCAATGGATTCTCCGGGGACTTCGCTGGATCATTGCCGTCCCATACATCGAACAGTCGGCAAAGAAAAACCCCCGCTCAACCGAACGGGGGTCTGTGATCAGGTATCCCTGATCAATTACTCTTCAGCGGCTTCTTCGGCGGCCACGCGGGCCTTGTCGGCCGCGCCTTTGGCGTCGACGTCACGATCAACGAATTCGATGATCGCCATCGGTGCCATGTCACCATAGCGGAAGCCAGCTTTCAGGATGCGGACGTATCCGCCCTGACGCTCGGCGTAGCGGGGGCCAAGAACTTCGAACAGCTTGGCGACGTCTTTGTCTTCTTTCAGCTGGGCAGCGGCCTGACGACGGGCGTGCAGGTCGCCGCGCTTGCCCAGAGTGACCAGCTTTTCGATGATCGGGCGCAGTTCTTTTGCCTTGGGCAGAGTCGTTTTGATCTGCTCATGCTCGATGAGCGAGCCAGCCATGTTCGCAAACAGCGCCTTGCGGTGCTCATGAGTACGGTTCAGGCGGCGGTAACCACGTGCGTGACGCATTTTCTAGTTCCTTCTTTCGCGTTTTGCTTTGTCTGGCCGGCGATGCGTGTCACCGGCTCTCCTTGGGGCGGAAGTGCCCATATATTCCCCGGCAGCCCGGGCATTGGGGAAGACGCGCTTAGAACGCGTCTTCGAATTTCTTCGCCAGATCTTCGATGTTGTCGGGCGGCCAATCTTCGACATCCATGCCGAGGTGCAGACCCATACCGGACAACACTTCCTTGATCTCGTTCAGCGACTTGCGGCCGAAGTTCGGGGTGCGCAGCATCTCGGCTTCGGTTTTCTGGATCAGATCGCCGATGTAAACGATGTTGTCGTTCTTCAGGCAGTTTGCCGACCGGACCGACAGTTCCAGCTCGTCCACTTTCTTCAGCAGCAGCGGGTTGAACTCCAGACCATCGTCTTCGTCCTGGCGGCCAGCCGATTCCGGCTCGTCGAAGTTGACGAAGATCGACAGCTGGTCCTGCAGGATGCGTGCGGCGAAGGCCAGCGCATCCTCAGGCGTGATCGAACCGTCGGTTTCGATCTTCAGGGTCAGCTTGTCATAGTCCAGAACCTGACCTTCACGGGTCGGCTGAACGTCATAGGCGACCTTTTTGACCGGCGAATAGATCGCGTCGATCGGGATTAGGCCGATAGGCGCGTCTTCGGGCTTGTTCTTTTCAGCCGAGACGTAGCCTTTACCGGTGTTGACGGTCAGTTCCATGAACAGGTCGGCGCCATCGTCCAGGTGGCAGATGACGTGATCGCGGTTCAGAACCTCGATACCAGCGCTTTCACTGATGTCGCCAGCGGTGACAACTGCGGGGCCTTTGGCATTGATCGACAGGCGCTTGGGGCCTTCGACTTCCATGCGCAGGGCAACCTGCTTGAGGTTCAGGATGATGTCGGTGACGTCTTCACGTACACCTGCGACCGAGGAGAACTCGTGCAGGACGTTGTCGATCTGGACGCTGGTGATGGCCGCGCCTTGCAGCGAGCTCATCAAAACGCGGCGCAGGGCGTTGCCCAGAGTCAGACCAAAGCCACGCTCCAGCGGTTCGGCAACCAGAGTCGCCTGACGTGCGGGATCGTTGCCCGGCTTGCCATCCAGCTGGGTCGGCTTGATCAATTCTGCCCAATTCTTATGGATCATGTAATCCCTCCATTCCTGTCCGCGCCCCATGACCAACAAGGTGCAGACGCCCGAGGTTCAAAATGACGTGCTGGGGCCGTGCGAAAACGCGGGCCCCAGCTCAATTCAAAATCGCTTAGACGCGGCGGCGCTTCGGCGGGCGGCAGCCGTTGTGAGCGATCGGTGTCACGTCGCGGATCGACGTGATGTTGAAGCCCACTGCAGCCAGCGCGCGCAAAGCCGATTCACGACCCGAACCGGGGCCCTGAACTTCGACTTCCAGCGTCTTGACGCCATGTTCCTGCGCCTTCTTGCCTGCGTCTTCTGCAGCCATCTGAGCGGCGTAGGGGGTCGATTTCCGCGATCCCTTGAAGCCCATGGTACCGGCAGACGACCACGAGATGGCGTTGCCCTGCACGTCCGAGATCAGGATCTTGGTGTTGTTGAAGGTCGAGTTCACATGGGCAACGCCCGATGCGATGTTCTTACGCTCTTTGCGCTTAACGCGAGTCTTGTCACGTGCCATCAGTCAGACCCTCCCTTATTTCTTCTTACCAGCGATGGCCTTTGCGGGGCCTTTGCGGGTACGAGCGTTGGTGTGGGTACGCTGACCGCGAACCGGCAGGTTGCGGCGGTGACGCAGACCGCGGTAGCAGCCCAGGTCCATCAGGCGCTTGACGTTCATCTGAACTTCACGACGCAGGTCACCTTCAACGGTGAAGTTTTCGTCGATAAATTCGCGAATTTTCAGAACTTCGGCATCCGACAGTTCGTTGACGCGACGGGTCGCTTCAATGCCCACGGCTTCGCAGATCGCTTTAGCCGAGGTGTTACCGATACCGGTGATATATGTGAGGGCGATAGGTACCCGCTTTGCAGTCGGGATGTTTACGCCGGCAATACGTGCCACGTGTCACTTTCCTTTTCGTTGCGGTTCCGTAACTCCAGAACCTTTTTTCACAACGCTTTACCGTGGCAGTGTCGCCAGAGGGTTCAGCATTATTCGAGGTGGTCGGGGCAGTTGGGACGAATCCCGCCTGCGGTCTTGATTCCCCAAGGGGATGGGGGTCGATATGGGGTTTTGGTGGGGCCGTCAAGCCCCAACCTGAAGTCAGCCCAGAATCGCCTCGATCGAGGCGGTGACTTCCTTGATCTCGGCCAGACCATTGACCGGGCGCAGATCGCCTTTGGCATAGTAATACCCAATCAGTGGCGAGGTCTTTTTGTAGTATTCCATCAGGCGTGTGCGCAGGCTGTCTTCGTTGTCATCCGCGCGACGCTGGAAGTCATTTTCCTTGCCGCAATTGGTGCATTTTCCATCGGCCGGGATCGGCTTGGTGATGTCGTTATAAACCTCACCACAACCACCGCAGGTTGACCGCGCGGTGATCCGGTCCACCAGCGCATCGTCGTCCACACGCATCTCGATCACCGTGTGCAGCGACTGGCCCAGCTTGGTCAGCAGCGCCGCCAGCGCATCGGCCTGTGCCAGCGTACGTGGGAAACCGTCAAAGATGAATCCGGCGCCAGTTTCGGTGGTCAGTTTCTCTTCGATCAGGCCGATCACGATCTCATCGGTGACCAGCTTGCCCGCATCCATGATCGCCGCAACCTTCTGGCCCATCTCTGTTCCGCTGGTCTTGGCTTCGCGCAGCATGTCGCCGGTGCTCAGCTGGACCATGCCCCGAGTTTCGACCAGGTGACGCGCCTGAGTGCCTTTGCCCGCCCCCGGGGGGCCAAGAAGAATGATGTTCATCGACGAGCGGGTCCCTTCCTGCCGCGTTTCTTACCCTTGCCGCGCAGTTGGGACTTTTCGATCAGCCCTTCGTATTGATGCGCCAGCAGGTGGCTCTGAACCTGTTGGATCGTGTCCATGGTCACAGAGACGATAATCAGAACCGAGGTGCCGCCGAAATAGAACGGGATGGCAAACTGGTTCCGCAGAATTTCAGGCAGTAGACAGACAGCCGCCAGATAGGCCGAGCCCAGAACCAGCACGCGGTTGACAACGTATTCCAGATACTCGGCTGTTTTCTTGCCCGGACGGATACCCGGCACAAAACCGTTCTGCTTTTTCAGGTTGTCCGCGACATCGTCCGGCTTGAACGACACGTTGAACGTGTAGAAATAAGCGAAGAACACGATCATGGCCGCGAAGAACAGCAGGTACAGAGGCTGGCCGGGACCAAAGTTGGCCAGCAACCACGACATGACCGGTCCGCTGGTGGCGCCCGACGAGAAGGTCGAGATCGTCACCGGCAGCAGCAACAGCGAGCTGGCAAAGATCGCCGGAATCACGCCCGCCGGGTTCACTTTGACCGGCAGGTGGCTGGAGCCACCCTCATAGATTTTCATACCGGCCTGACGGCGCGGGTATTGGATGTGAATCTTACGCAGCGCGCGTTCCATGAACACCACAAAGGTAATCACGGCGATCACCATCACGATCACACCGATGATCACGGCGGGGCTGATCGCGCCCGAGCGGCCAGAGGCGAAGAACTGCGCCAATGCAGCCGGAACCTCGGCGATGATGCCGACGAAGATGATCAGGGAAATACCGTTGCCGATGCCGCGTGCGGTGATCTGCTCGCCCAGCCACATCAGGAACATGGTGCCACCGACCAGAGTGATCATGGTGGACATGCGGAAGAACATGCCCGGATCGGTCGCCAGATCGCCCGATTCCAGCGACACGGCCAGACCATAGGCCTGAACGGTGGCCAGCGCCACGGTGCCAAAACGGGTGTACTGGTTGATCTTCTTGCGTCCCTGCTCGCCCTCTTTCTTGAGCTGTTCGAGCGCGGGAACCATCGATGTCAGCAGCTGCACGATGATCGAGGCCGAGATGTAGGGCATGATGCCAAGGGCAAAGATGCCCATCCGCCCCAGCGCCCCGCCGGTGAACATCGAAACCATGCCGCCGATGCCCTGCCCCGCCTGCTCCATGAACTCGCGCAGCGCCTGCCCGTCGATCCCCGGCACCGGAATGAAAGTGCCCAGGCGATAGACGATCAGCAAACCCAGCGTGAACAGGATGCGGTTGCGCAGATCGGTGGCTTTGCCCAAAGCAGCCCAGCTTGTGTTGGCTGCCATTTGTTCTGCTGCTGATACCATAAATCGGTCTCTCTTATGAAAACACCGCCCGGAACCGTTTTCCGGCTCGGGCGGCGTCTTGGAAAACTCTGAGGTCTATGTAAGCGGGTCTTGGCCCGCTCACAAGCGCTTACTCTGCCGCAGCAGCTTTTGTGACCATCAGCGAACCGCCCGCTTTTTCGACTGCCTCAACGGCAGCTTTCGAAGCACCGGTTACTTCCAGGTTCACTTTGGCGCTGATCTCGCCTTTGGCCAGAACGCGGATACCGTCCAGCTTGCGACGTACCAGGCCGGATGCAACCAGTGCATCCTCGGTAATCGCAACCTTGGCGTCCAGTTTGCCGGCGTCGACGAATTTCTGGATCAGACCCAGATTGATAACGGCAAATGCCTTGCGGTTCGGCTTGTTGAAGCCACGCTTGGGCAGGCGCTGGTACAGCGGCATCTGGCCGCCTTCATAGCCATTGATGGCCACACCCGAACGGGATTTCTGGCCTTTGATACCACGGCCACCCATTTTACCTTTGCCCGAGCCGGGACCACGACCAACGCGGGTGCGTTTCGGGTTGGCGCCGGGATTGTCGCGCAGTTCATTCAGTTTCATTTCGCTTCTCCTAAGCCGGATGTGACCCCCGAAGCGTGATGGGCCAAACACGGCATTTCTTGGTTTTGATTCTCATGGGCGGAAACCCACCGGAGGCGTATAGGCCCGTTGCCCCCGCTTGGCAAGCCCGTGGATCGGTGCAGGATCAGCTGTCGACTTGCGGTGCCTCGGCTTCATCCGCAACCTGTTTGGCAATAGGCGCGGCAAGCGGATCGATGCCGTGTTTTTCGACCAGCCGGCCGATCAGGCTGTCAGGATCGGGCTGACCGTCATATTTGTCCCGCATGATCGCCCGCATCCGTCTGCCATAAAGATGGATGGAAACCGTGTCATCCTTGAAAAAATGGTCGATTTCGGCCCCGGGCCGGGCCAAAGCCCGCCGGCGCGTGTAGTTGAGCGGGTAGAACACATGCTCTGGCAACGCATATTTTATCTCGCCCGTTTGCTTCAATGCCCAGGTGAATGCGTTCGGCCCCCAAACGCCCCAAAGCGCTTCGGGTACGTTCACGGGCTCTCCGTTCTCCAGCGCCTCTTCCAGCGGCTTGCGACGCCGAGGGGGCAGCCAGGGCGGGATAAGGTACGGATCATTGGTATATTCGATCAACTTGCCCAACGTGTCGCTGTCCTGAGGCAGGGCAAGCACGCCGATGGCCACCCCGCCTTCGAGATAGCTGTAATAATGGCCGTTTTCGGTTGTAAACGGCTTGAGGCAATAGGCATCCGTATCCGCCCAGATCAAATCAGGCTCCTGCGCCAGCATCCGGTACCGGAACTTGTCCGAATGCGGTGCGGGGCTTCCGGTTCTGCCATGGGTGATGAATTCGGAATCGGGCAGAACCTCGCGTGCATCGCGCTGCTCTACGCCTTCGGGGATACCTGTTACAGTCCCATAGGTGTAAAGTCGCACATGTTGCCCGGCATCAAGATAGGACTTGATGCATAACTGCTCGAGAAAGCTCAGCGGTCCATCGACCCACAGCATTCCGATCTGATATTCGCGCGCCATAAATACGTCTTTCCACACAGTTGTCGCGACTTCAAACAGCCGTCCAATCCGCATGTGACTCAATAGAGGCACCGTCGCAATGCTTGTCGCCCAAATATATGCTGCCTGTGGCGGGATGGACCCTGAAACCAAAAGAGGCGCCAATTGGCGCCTCGGGCTGACTGCATCAGGGAATGCGCTTAGGCGCAGTAAACGTGATCATGCGCGATATCCTTGATATCGCAACGGCGTACGCCGATGTCGTTCAGCTCACGGTCGGTCAGACCCTGCAGTTCCGAATAGGTCCGGTTGTACATGGCGCGCAGGGCATAGGCCTCTTTCACCTTTGCGGCGAATTCTGCGACGCGTGCGATCAGGTTGATGCCGCCATGCGTGGTTGTTGATGTGTAAGCCATATCTGAATTCCTTTCCTGATCGGGGCGCATTCCCCGATGACTTTGTTCTGTTCCTGTTTGGGACAGGGCTCAGATAGGCTGGGCACATTGCGCTAACAACCGAAGTTTCGGTCTAGCCGCTTTGCAAATAATGCATGGGTGTATTCTGCTGCACCAAACAGGCTGACGCTATTCGGGCATCTGCAAGCTACTTCCGGATTTCTCCGACGTAGCGTTGCTTTTGCTGGTTCACCAAGACCAGTTGGCCGTTGTTCACGACGTACAGATCAAATCGGGGCTGGTCATAACCGATGCACCGCACCCCGTTGTCGTAGAACCTGTAGGAACTCGCTTCCCACGCCTGCCCATTAGCCGTGTAAGAATAGGACCCGTTGGCAAAGTAGGTCTCAAATTCTTTCCCGGGATATACGACCTTGCGCCCGGAAAGGTTCTTTTGAAGCCAAGCCGCATTCACTTTCTGATCGCCATCGGAAAAATAGCTTTTCGAAAACTTCGGAGATTTGGCCGGGCATTCGGCATAGGCCGCCGTAGCAATTGCAGATACGCAAAGCGCAGCGAAAAACAGTTTCATACTCAACATCCATTCAAAAAAAACACGATCAAATGTACCCCGACCTATTCAAATGGCAATAAAAAACGCCCCCGAATTGTCGGAGGCGTTCATTGGTTCAATGGAAGATGCGCTTAGCCGCGCTCTTCGACGATCTCTACCAGATGCGGGATCTTGTTGATCATGCCGCGGACCGAAGGAGTGTCCTCCAGCTCACGGGTCTTGTGCATCTTGTTCAGGCCCAGGCCGATCAGGGTTGCGCGCTGTTCGGCGGGGCGGCGGATCGGGGAACCGATCTGCTTGACGACGATGGTTTTTGCCATGGGTCGCTCTCCTTATGCTTCTGCTTCAGCAGCAGCCGGTGCTTCGTCCCGCTTGGGCAGGATGTCGGCAACCTTTTTGCCACGACGTGCGGCAACCGAACGCGGGCTCTGCTCTTTTTGCAGGCCGTTGATGGTGGCGCGGATCATGTTGTACGGGTTCTGCGAGCCCAGCGACTTGGACACAACGTCCTTCACGCCCAGCATTTCGAACACGGCACGCATCGGGCCACCGGCGATGATACCAGTACCTTCAGGTGCGGTGCGCATTACCACTTTACCGGCGCCGTGACGGCCCTCGATGTCGTGGTGCAGTGTCCGGCCCTCGCGCAGCTGCACGCGGATCATCTGACGCTTGGCTTGTTCGGTCGCCTTACGGATGGCCTCAGGTACTTCTTTCGCTTTACCCTTGCCAAAGCCGACGCGGCCTTTCTGATCGCCGACAACCACCAGAGCGGCGAAGCCAAAGCGCTTACCACCTTTTACGGTTTTCGACACGCGGTTGATTGCAACCAGGCGATCTGCAAATTCCGGTGTTTCGTCACGGTCGCGGCCACGGCCCCGACGGTTTTCACGTTCTGCCATTTGGCATCCCTTTTCTCATATGGCGCTCTCGGCACCGTTTTCTTCAATCCAAGTGAGCCCCGACTGTCGCCGAGGCCCCCGGATCATCGGGACAGCCGCAAAGCTGCCCGCAGGTCTTAGATCTTCAGACCACCTTCACGCGCGGCGTCGGCAACTGCCTTCACCTTGCCGTGGAACAGGAAGCCACCACGATCGAAATAGGCCTCTTCGACGCCTGCCTTCTTGGCACGCTCGGCGATGGCCGCGCCCACTTTCGTGGCCGCTTCGACGTTGTTCTTGCCAACAACACCCAGATCTTTTTCCAGGGTCGAGGCTGCAGCCAGGGTCACGCCACGAACGTCGTCGATCAGCTGAACGCTGATGTTCTTGTTCGAACGGTGAACCGACAGGCGTACACGGCCCGCGTTGACTTTGCGAAGTTTGTTCCGAACGCGCAGGCGGCGCTTCAGAAACAGGGTTCTTTTGCTGTTTGCCATTGTTTGCGTCCTTACTTCTTCTTGCCTTCCTTGCGGAAGATGAACTCGCCCTTATAGCGGATGCCCTTGCCTTTGTACGGCTCGGGACGGCGCCATTCGCGGATTTTGGCCGCGACTTCGCCCACCTGCTGCTGGTCGATACCTTCCACAACGATCTCGGTCTGCTTCGGTGCGGTGATGGTGACACCTTCCGGAGCGGTGAAATCAACATCGTGGCTGTAGCCCAGGTTCAGCTTCAGGGTGTTGCCCTGCATCTGAGCCCGGTAACCAACACCCTGGATCTCCAGCTCTTTTTTGAAGCCGTTGGTGACGCCTTCAACCAGATTGGCAACCATAGTGCGGCTCATGCCCCACTGCTGGCGCGCGCGCTTGGACATCCCACGAGGGTTGATCTGCACAACGTTGTCTTCGACCGACAGCGTTACATCATCAGTCGCGGTGAAGCTGCGGGTGCCTTTCGGACCTTTGACTTCGATGGTCTGACCCGACACAGAGGCGGAAACGCCGCTGGGCAGCTCGACCGGTTTTTTACCAATACGAGACATTGCAGACCTCCTTAGAAGACGGTGCAGAGCACTTCGCCGCCAACATTGTTGGAGCGAGCGTTTGCGTCCGACATCACACCTTTCGGAGTGCTGACAATCGACACACCCAGACCCTGACGGACCTGCGGGATGTCATTGACGCCCATGTATACGCGACGACCGGGCTTCGAGACCCGCTTCAGTTCGCGAATAACAGGGGTGCCTTCGTAGTATTTCAGGCTGATTTCGATGGCCGGATGACCGTTTTCACCGGTCGTCGCTTCGTAGCCACGGATGTAACCTTCGTCCGCCAGCACGTCCAGAACCCAACCACGCAGCTTGGAAGCCGGGGTGGAGACGGTGGACTTGCCGCGCATTTGCGCGTTGCGGATACGGGTGAGCATATCGCCGATAGGATCGTTCATATCTATGTCTCCCTTACCAGCTCGATTTCACCATGCCGGGGATCTGACCAGCAGAACCCAGCTCGCGCAGCGCGATACGGCTGACCTTCAGCTTACGGTAGTAAGCGTGGGGACGACCGGTCAGCTGACAGCGGTTGTGCAAACGGGTAGCCGAGCTGTTGCGCGGCAGTTTCGCCAGTTTCAGACGCGCTTTGAAACGCTCTTCCATCGGCTTGCTCTCGTCGTTTGCGATTTCTTTCAGCTCGGCACGCTTTGCGGCATATTTGGCCACCAGGCGTTCGCGCTTCTTCTCGCGTTCGATCATTGCTTTTTTAGCCATGTCTCAATCCTCCCGGCGCTTACGCGTTGAACGGCATGTTGAACGCTTTCAACAGTGCCTTTGCTTCAGCGTCGGTTTTCGCTGTGGTGGCAATTACGATATCCAGGCCCCAGACCTCGTCGACCTTGTCGAAGTCGATTTCCGGGAACACGATGTGCTCTTTCATGCCCATGGCAAAGTTGCCCTGACCATCGAAAGACGGCTTAACACCGCGGAAGTCACGAATACGCGGCATCGCGATTGTGATCAGACGATCCAGGAATTCGTACATCCGGTCACCGCGCAGGGTCACTTTTGCGCCCAGCGGCATGTCTTCACGGACGCGGAAACCCGCGATCGACTTCTTCGCCTTGGTCGAAACGGCCTGTTGGCCAGCAATCGCGGTCAGATCCTCGACAGCAGCTTTCGCTTTCTTCGAGTCCTTGACGGCCTCAGCACCACAACCGATGTTCAGAACGATTTTTTCCAGCTTGGGCAGCTGCATGTCGTTCTTGTAGCCGAACTCTTCTTTCAGAGCGGCACGGATGGTTTCAACGTACTGAGCTTTCAGACGCGGAGTGTAGGTTGCGGAATCAAGCATCGATCACGTCCCCTGTGGTCTTGGCGAAACGCACCTTCTTGTCGCCTTCCATGCGGAAGCCAACGCGGGTTGCTTTGCCGTTCTTGTCCAGCAGAGCCAGGTTCGACAGCTCGATCGGGTTTGCCTGAGGCAGACGACCACCTTGCGAGTTCTGGGTCTGGCGGGTGTGGCGGATGGCGATGTTGATGCCGTCGACAACAGCTTTGCCGGCCTTCGGGTCAACCGAGGTGATAGTGCCCTCTTTGCCCTTGTCCTTGCCGGCCAGCACGACGACCTTGTCGCCTTTGCGGAGTTTAGCAGCCATGATTACAGCACCTCCGGAGCCAGCGAGATGATTTTCATGAAGTTCTTGCCGCGCAGTTCGCGAACAACGGGGCCAAAGATACGGGTACCTACGGGCTCGTTGTTGTTGTTCAGGATGACGGCAGCGTTGCGATCGAAACGGATCGCGGTGCCGTCTTCGCGGCGGACTTCCTTGGCGGTGCGTACGACGACGGCCTTACGGACGTCACCTTTCTTTACGCGGCCGCGCGGGATGGCTTCCTTCACCGAGACGACAATGATGTCGCCGACGGAGGCGTATTTACGCTTGGAACCACCCAGGACCTTGATGCACTGAACTCGGCGTGCGCCGGAGTTGTCAGCGACATCCAGATTGGTCTGCATCTGGATCATGTGGTTTCTCCCGACCTGTGGGGGCTGGTCTGGTTAGATCCCCCAGGGTTTCGACAAATGGGAAAATCCCGGAGGCTTACGCTTCCAGAACTTCCCAACGTTTCGTCTTCGATTTCGGCGCGCATTCGATGATGCGTACGGTGTCGCCGACCTTGAAGGCGTTCTTTTCGTCATGAGCCCGATATTTCTTGGACTTACGAACGGTTTTGTGCAGCAGCGGGTGCTTGAAACGGCGTTCAACCGAAACAGTCACGGTTTGCTCATTGGCGTCGCTGGTTACTACGCCGGACAGGATACGCTTGGGCATCTGATTACTCCTCGGATGCCGCGGCAGCGGCCTTTTGGTTCAGAATGGTTTTGACGCGGGCAGCGTTGCGGCGGGCCGCTTTGATGCCGGCAGTGTTTTCCAGCTGACCGGTTGCCTGTTGAAAGCGCAGGTTAAAGCTTTCTTTCTTCAGGTTGGCCAGTTCCTCGCGGAGCTGGTCCGGGGTCTTGTCACGCAGTTCTTGGGCGTTCATCGCCTTTTTCCTTTGCTCAAAACACCAGAAGGCCCCCTGACAGGGTCACCTTGGACCTGGTGGATGAATGATAGACTTACGAATCGCCCGACAACGCCGGGAGATCGCAGGATGCCGCCGTATAAGGGTTTGGGGGGTGGGTGGCAAGAGGAAAGCTCTGGAAGAGTGCAGCCTGCCTGGTGTGATCTTTTCTCTATCTTTGATGGGGGCTTCAGATCGGCGCAAAACAGTAGGCTTACTCGCTATTGGTTCGTATACCATCATAGCCCCTATCCCACACCAAAGCAGAATTATGCATTGCGAAAGAGCGCTTAAGAACGATCTTGAGCTCTGGAGAGTACAAGACTTTCTGAACTCTGTCTTCGGTACCCGCCAGATGCTCGCGGACAAGAACCTCCCAAACTTTGTACTTGCAGCTTCCAACCCGCTCTATGCGATTTTTCTGGAACTCGACCGACACAGTGCCGATTTCAGGTTCATTCCTACCATCCGTGACAGTAAAATCCGATTGCCACTTTTTTAGGCTCTCTAGGTCATCCAGAGGGGCGACAGGTTGCTCATATGCACGTTTGGAAGAAGTGAAGCTCATGAAGAGCTCACTAAACAACATAGGGTGAGCGTAGTGGTTAGCGAAACCTATGCGTCTGGTGTCCTGGGATTTCATCTCAACGACAATCCCCGTCTCAACAAGACTTTGCTCTCGCAACAGCCACGTTTCCCCATTCTTCAGCCAGATGCCACTAGAAACATCCCCTTGAGTGGGACAGTTTGCAAGTGCGGGCATGGCTGCTATCGCAAAGAACAGCGTAAATGCTTGCGTGACCTTGGCCGGAAATAGCGCGAACACGGTTTACTCCCACTTGTAGTTGAAGCTTACCGAAATCCGCTCTTCCTCAGCCATGTTCATCGGCACCTCGTGGCGCAGCCAACTTTCCCA
This sequence comes from Ruegeria sp. MALMAid1280, assembly GCF_049195285.1. Taxonomy (NCBI): domain Bacteria; kingdom Pseudomonadati; phylum Pseudomonadota; class Alphaproteobacteria; order Rhodobacterales; family Roseobacteraceae; genus Ruegeria; species Ruegeria sp. MALMAid1280. Next base: position 167,962 of record NZ_JBMIRT010000036.1, read on the forward strand.
AAGCAGCACGTCCCCTACCTGTGGCTTCATATAGATGAACGGCTGCAAATCCCGCCGTCCGTCCTTGAGGCGCGTCGGGGCGGCCATCATGCGGCCCGAACGCGGGTCTTCCAGTTTCAACGCGCTCGCCCCTTCGGGCATCGCCACATAGGTCGTGCCCGAGATCACGCTGTGCGGGTGCAGGTGGCTGGAGTGCATCCCGCCTTCGGGCAGGATGTTGATCCACAGGTCCTCGAGCTTCAGCTCGCCCTCACCCAGATCGAACTCCAGATCCCTCGCAAAGGCCGCAACATGCTGGTCCAGCGCAGTGACAAGATCAGCGAAGATCGGAAACCGCCACGGCAGATCAGTCAGCGAGGCATAGCTGGTATAGCCGGGATAGCCGTTCTCTTCACACCACTCCTGCCCGGCCTCATCATCCTCGGCGATGACAAGGCAGGAGCTTTCCAACTCTTCCGGGTCGATCTTGGGATCGAACTCGGACAAAGCTGCACGGTAAAGACGGGTTACGAAGAGCGATTCAATCTGTGCCATGCCCCGGCTATAGCCCAGCCGGGGCAAGAGGGCGAGGCCACCGGTCAAAGAAAAACGGCGGGGCGGGTTTGTGTCGGGAGAAGCCGCGCAACCAGATATAGGCGATTGCGATTATCAGGGTCCGGATCATGATCGCGAATTTGGCAAACCCGATGGGTTGTTTGACCTTCTCGGTAAAGGCCGTGACCATTCGACCTCGTCAATTATTGGGGTGATCGGATTCCATATCCTCTTCACCAAGCTGGCGTCCAAAACCGGACCCTATGAATTGAGTTGCCGATCACAGTGGCCACTGCTAGCGTAATTCCCCGTGAAAGCTATGGTTCTATCACTTTTTATCGGGCTCGTGCCGCTGGGGCCACGTGCCTGTGAAGTTGCGCTGATCATTGCGCTTGACGTATCGCGCTCGGTCGACAAGTTCGAGTATGCTCTGATGCGTAACGGCATCGGCCACGCTTTTCTGGATGACGAAATCATCAACCTGATTTCCTGGATGCCTGGTGGGATGCAGGTCACTGTAACCCAATGGGGAGGCTCTGGTCAGCAGCGCCAGCCGATAGCCTGGCGTCGACTGTCCGACCGGCTAAGCGTCATCGAATTTGTCGAAGATCTGATTACGATCAATCGCGGTTTCTGGATGGCTGAAACGTCCGTTTCCGAGGCCCTGCTTCATGCCGAACTGATGTTTCACCAGCTTGAAAACCCCTGTCGTCGTCAGGTGATTGATGTGTCAGGTGACGGAATCTCAAATGCCGGGCCCGAGGTCAGACCGATCTCGAACACTATCGCCACGCGGGGGATCACCATAAACGGTTTGGTGGTCGCAGGAGCTCGTCCTGATCCGGTGGTCTTCTACCTGTCCGAAGTGATCCGCGGGCCACTGTCTTTTGTGGAAGTGACTGACAGCTATGATGACTACGATCACGCAATGAAGCGAAAACTGATGCGAGAGCTTACCCCTAATCTGTCGCTTCTCGAAAGAGGCACGCGGACACCTTAGGCAAACCGTTCTCTTAACGCGGCGGCGTCCCCGAAAGCAAATGATCGCCAACAAGAAAACCCCCGCCGGTGTCCCGACGGGGGTCTTTCTTGTCACGAACGAGGCCGCGGCCCCAATCGCTTACCAGTCTTCGCGAACCACGACGCGGGTCTTGATCGGCAGCTTCATCGCAGCCAGGCGCAGGGCCTCGCGGGCGATGTCGTCATTGACGCCGTCGATCTCGAACATCACGCGGCCGGGCTTGACCTTGCATGCCCAGCGGTCGACCGAACCCTTACCTTTACCCATACGAACTTCGATCGGCTTTGCCGTGACCGGAGTGTCGGGGAAGATGCGGATCCAGACGCGGCCCTGACGCTTCATGTGACGCGTCATGGCACGACGTGCAGCTTCGATCTGGCGTGCGGTTACACGCTCAGGCTCAAGAGCTTTCAGGCCGTAGGTGCCAAAGTTCAGATCAGAGCCGCCCTTGGCTTCGCCCTTGATCCGGCCTTTGTGCATCTTGCGGAATTTAGTACGCTTTGGTTGAAGCATATCTTTCCCTCCTTAGCGACGACCGCCACCAGCACCACGAGGTGCAGGGCCGTCCTGGAGTTCCTGTGCTTTACGGTCACGTGCCTGCGGATCGTGCTCCATGATCTCACCTTTGAAGATCCAGACCTTGATCCCGATGATCCCGTAGGGGGTCATCGCTTCGGCATGTGCGTAATCGATGTCGGCACGCAGGGTGTGCAGAGGCACGCGGCCTTCGCGGTACCACTCGGTCCGTGCGATTTCGGCGCCACCCAGACGACCAGCGACGTTCACCCGGATACCCAGGGCGCCCATGCGCATGGCGTTCTGAACCGACCGCTTCATCGCGCGGCGGAACGAAACCCGGCGCTCCAGCTGCTGAGCGATGGACTCGGCAACCAGCTGCGCGTCAAGCTCGGGCTTGCGCACTTCGACGATGTTCAGGTGCAGTTCGCTGTCGGTCATACGAGCAAGCTTTTTGCGCAGAACTTCGATGTCCGCACCTTTCTTGCCGATGATGACACCGGGACGTGCGGTGTGGATCGTAACGCGGCACTTCTTGTGCGGACGTTCGATGATCACACGGGCAACACCGGCCTGCTTGCACTCTTTGTTGATGAACTCACGGATCTTGAGGTCTTCCAGCAGAAGATCACCGTAGTCCTTGGTGTCGGCGTACCAGCGGCTGTCCCAGGTGCGGTTGACCTGCAGGCGCATGCCGATCGGATTTACTTTATGACCCATTAGGCTTGCTCCTCAACTTGACGCACCTTGATGGTGATCTCCGAGAACGGCTTCATGATCTTGCCAAAACGGCCACGGGCACGCGGGCGACCGCGCTTCATGACCAGGTTCTTGCCAACCCATGCTTCGGCGACGATCAGTTCGTCAACGTCCAGGTTGTGGTTGTTCTCGGCGTTGGCGATTGCGGACTGCAGGCACTTCTTGACGTCCTGCGCGACACGCTTGTTCGAGAAAGTCAGGTCGGTCAGAGCCTTCTCAACTTTCTTGCCGCGGATCATTTGCGCAACCAGGTTCAGTTTCTGCGGGCTGGTGCGAAGCATGCGCGTTTTCGCCATTGCTTCGTTTTCAGCCACGCGGCGGGGGTTCTTTTCCTTGCCCATGACTTACTTCCGCTTCGCTTTTTTGTCAGCGGCGTGGCCATAATAGGTACGAGTTGGCGAGTATTCACCGAACTTCTGACCGATCATGTCTTCCGAGACGTTTACGGGGATATGCTTCTGGCCGTTGTACACACCAAAGGTCAGACCCACGAACTGGGGCAGAATGGTGGAACGACGCGACCAGATTTTGATGACTTCGTTGCGGCCCGACTCGCGCGCTGCTTCGGCTTTTTTCAGCACGTAAGCATCGACGAAAGGACCCTTCCAAACAGAGCGAGACATAGATTAACGTCCCTTCTTCTTGGCGTGCCGCGAGCGGATGATCAGCTTCTGGGACGCTTTGTTCTTGTTGCGGGTACGCTTACCCTTGGTGTCCTTACCCCACGGCGTAACCGGTGTACGGCCACCCGAGGTACGACCTTCACCACCACCGTGTGGGTGATCGATCGGGTTCATTGCAACACCACGAACCGACGGACGCACGCCTTTGTGGCGCATACGACCGGCTTTACCGAGGTTTTGGTTGCTGTTGTCGGGGTTGGACACGGCACCGACGGTGGCCATGCATTCCTGACGGACCATGCGAAGCTCGCCCGAGCTCAGACGGATCTGAGCGTAGCCGCCATCGCGACCAACGAACTGAGCGTAAGTACCGGCCGCACGTGCGATCTGACCGCCTTTACCAGGCTTCATCTCGATGTTGTGGACGATGGTACCGATTGGCATGCCCGAGAACGGCATTGCGTTGCCCGGCTTGATGTCAGCTTTCGCCGACGCGATGACTTTGTCACCAACAGCCAGACGCTGCGGAGCCAGGATGTATGCCTGTTCGCCGTCTTCGTATTTTACCAGTGCGATGAATGCGGTCCGGTTCGGGTCATATTCGATCCGTTCGACGGTTGCCGCGACATCAAATTTATTCCGTTTGAAGTCAACGATCCGGTAGAGACGCTTTGCGCCACCGCCGCGGCGGCGTGAAGTGATCCGTCCGGTGTTGTTCCGGCCGCCCGATTTGGTCAAACCCTCTGTGAGAGACTTGACCGGACGTCCTTTCCAAAGCTCCGAACGGTCGATCAGCACCAGCCCGCGCTGGCCCGGCGTCGTCGGCTTGTACGACTTGAGTGCCATGCTTTCTGTCTTCCGTTTAGCAAGTGCAGGGGGTTTCCCTGCTATGTGATAGGCCCCCGTAGGTGCCAAGGGTATAGGGCCCCGAAGGTCCCCGGTTACAAATATCAGAGGCCCCGGAACGAATCCGAGGCCGCAAGATTGGGAGCATGTAGCAGTGTTGGGGGTGGGTGTCTATAGGGTACGGCACATTCTCTTGGCGGGCACAGTCACTTGATACTGAAATCATGTTGGACCAGGGGCGCGAACGTGCGGCGTGCGCCCGACCAGTCAAAGTGAAAAAGCGGGTCTGGTATGCGCCAGTTTTCCCCATAACTCTGGGCCAGCAGGGCCGGTGGGTCCTGAGGCAGCATAATCTGCCCGTCATTCAATGCCCTGAGCGGAAAGATCGAACTCTCGGATACGCCGTTGAAAGAGTAAGGGTAGACGCTGAAACGGCCATTTTCAGTCCAGGCCGGAAACAGGTCTATATCGATCCCCAGGCCGTTTTTCACCTTGAATATCGGAGAGCTTCGGGTCGATGGCGTGGCATCCAGACAGCCGCGTTTCAACAGGGCTTTTTGGTATATGGCCCATTTTTCGGGTATTTCTTCAAGCGTGGACTCACCCAGGTGCACCGCAAAATCCACGTCATCGTCATGGTCGATCAACCGACCATCGCGCACGTAGCCCAACAACGCACCGGCATACAGGAATATCGGTTTGCCAAGTTGGATGACGGGTGCCAACTCAGCTTCGAGCTTCTGGAAAATATCGCCGGCATTCATTTCCCCGAAGGTTCTGTTATAGCCATGCGGCGTGATGAAATCGGGGTGAAGAGCCTGTTTGACACATTCGAAAAACGCCGTAAACCGCGCTTCCTGCCCCTTGCGCGCATAGCGCCTTTCCATCCGCTTGAGCCTGCCATGCGTCCGCGCGGGCCTTAATCGCCGGTAGCAACAAAGCAGAAGATCGATTTCTTCCCAATCATCAAACAATGCCGGGTTGTTCAAGCGCCTAACAGGATCTTGCAACGCCTGAACATCCAGACGGGTTTTGCGCGGACGCGGCAGTGCGGTCTGGGCCGTTGCATGTTCAAACACAACAGCACGAAGCGACGCCAGCTTTTTGATGATTTCTGTTTCGGTCATAGGTCTTTTTCATAGATTGCCCGGGCGACGATCGCATCCTCTGTCTTGTATTTTGCGAACCCGACCCCTTCGACACCGTATCGTTTGGCGAACTGAAACTGCTTCATTTTTTCGTCCAGCTCCGCCGCGCACAGATAGCGCCGGAAATGCGGTGGCGCTACTTTTGTTGTGTCGCGGTCCGCCAATGTCCGGTACTCGAACGCGACAATGTCACCCGGCTGGCAGCCCTCGTGCAGGGCATCAATCAAGGCATCTTCTTCGTCATCAGTGATCGCGTGCAAAAAGAAGCGCGCATAGACACAGACTGCCTTCGCGCGCCGATTGGACAGCACCTGTTGAACCATCCCGTCCTTGAGGTTTGTTCTGGCAAATTCAAGACCGTCCCCGCCCTGCGTCTTTGTGTGTTTTCTGGCCGACGCAACGGCAGCTTCTGATGCATCCAGTCCGGTCACAAGGAACCCGTGCCGCGAAAAGAAAAAACTGTCACGGGCGTTGCCGCACCCAATGTCAACAACATGCGCCTTACGATCAATTTCATTGGCCACAAACGCGGCAAACTGCGATGGTAGCGACAACTCCCACGACTCTGCAGAATTCTCGTAGAACTGGTTCCAAAAATCGCGGCGGCAGTCCGACCGGGCCTGCTGAGATGATTTGGGGATCATTGGTATTTTTCTTTCGCAAGACGGTTAAACGGCACTGGGGCGAAATCTGTCAGACCTCAAACTCAACTGCAATCGCTTCTTTGCGCATCAGTTTCGGGCACCTTAACGCGCAGCTGGTTAACTTTGGCCTTTGAATAAAAAAACCCCCGCTTTCGCGGGGGCCTTTATCTTGCGCCAAAGACGGGTTCGATCAGAGACCGGTGGACACGTCGATGGTGTTACCCTCTTCCAGGGTCACATATGCTTTTTTGACGTCTTTCCGACGGCCCAGTTGGCCGCGGAACCGTTTGACCTTGCCTTTGGTCACGGTGGTGTTCACCGCTTTGACCTTCACACCAAACAGCGCCTCAACGGCCTCTTTGATCTGCGGCTTGTTGCTGTCGATCGCCACTTCGAAGACAACCGCGCCGTTTTCGGACGCCATGGTCGACTTTTCGGTGATGATCGGCTTGCGGATCACGTCGTAGTGTTCTGCCTTCGCGCTCATTTTAGACGAGCCTCCAGTGCTTCGACAGCCGCTTTGGTGAGCACCAGAGTGTCACGCTTGAGGATGTCATAGACGTTTGCGCCCATCGACGGCAGGATATCCAGACCTTCGATGTTCTTGGACGCTTTCAGGAACCCTTCGTTCACGGTCGCGCCGTCGATGACCAGAGCACGTTTCCAGCCCAGGTTTGCAACCTGTTTGGCCAGAGCGGCGGTCTTGCCTTCGGCTTCGGCGTTCTCGATTACGACCAGTTCACCTGCCTTGGCTTTTGCCGACAGAGCGTGGCGCAGGCCAAGCTTGCGGAACTTCTTGGGCAGGTCATGACCATGCGAACGCACCACGGGGCCTTTGTAGATACCACCACCGCGGAAGATCGGCGCGTTACGGTCACCATGGCGTGCGCCACCGGTGCCCTTCTGGCGATAGATCTTCTTGGTCGAGTAGCTGGTTTCCGAGCGGGTCTTGACCTTGTGGGTGCCGGCCTGCGCGTTGTTGCGCTGCCAACGGACCACACGGTGCAGGATGTCCGCGCGCGGCTCGAGTCCGAACAGATCGGCGTTCAGCTCGATGTCGCCGGCTTTGCCGCCGTCCAGTTTGATTACATCAAGTTTCATGCTTCACCACCTTCCGCGGGTGCTTCTTCCGCAGGTGCTTCGGTTGCAGCCGATTTCACAGCAGCCGGGAAAGGCAGGCCTTCCGGTGCTTTCTTCTTGACGGCGTCCTTGACGGTAACCCAGCCCGATTTCGGTCCGGGAACGGCGCCTTTGATGAAGACCAGACCACGGTCGGCGTCGGTTTTAACGACTTCCAGGTTCTGGGTGGTGACACGGGCAGCACCCATGTGACCGGCCATTTTCTTGCCTTTGAAAACCTTGCCCGGGTCCTGACACTGACCGGTCGAACCGTGCGAACGGTGGCTGATCGAAACACCGTGCGAAGCGCGCAGACCACCGAAGTTGTGGCGCTTCATCGCACCGGCAAAGCCTTTACCGATCGAGGTGCCCGAAACGTCAACTTTCTGACCTTCCAGGAAGTGCTCTGCCGAAATCTCGGCGCCCACTTCGATCAGGCCATCTTCGGAGACGCGGAACTCGGCCAGCTTACGCTTGGGCTCAACCTTGGCAGCGGCGTAGTGACCGCGCATGGCCTTCGAGGTGCGTTTTGCCTTGGCAGCACCGGCGCCCAGCTGAACGGCGGTGTAGCCGTCTTTGTCAGCGGTACGCTGTGCAACAACCTGCAGGTTGTCCAGATGAAGAACGGTCACAGGGATCTGCTTGCCGTCTTCCATGAACAGGCGAGTCATGCCGACTTTTTTTGCGATAATACCAGAGCGCATGAATAATACCCTCCGATCTTACGACTGCAGCTTGATCTCGACGTCCACACCAGCAGCGAGGTCGAGCTTCATCAGCGCGTCAACGGTCTGGGGGGTCGGATCAACGATGTCGAGCAGACGCTTGTGCGTGCGGATCTCGAACTGGTCGCGGGATTTCTTGTCAACGTGAGGGCCACGGAGAACCGTGAACTTCTCGATCTTGTTCGGCAGCGGGATCGGGCCGCGCACGTTCGCGCCGGTCCGCTTGGCAGTGTTGACGATCTCTTGCGTGCTGGCATCCAGAACGCGATAGTCAAATGCCTTCAGCCGAATACGGATGTTTTGGCTTTGCATATGAATAGCCTTTTATCAGGCGTTGAGGTTGAGAGGAGGACAGACGCGCATCGCCAACCCTCTTCGAACCCAAAAGGCGGGAATCACCCCGCCTTGACGTTCTTGTTGAGAACCCGCGCGTATTAGTGGGGTTGGCGGAGTTTGGCAAGGGGGAATGTGCGAAGGTCGACATTCAAGAACTCTTCGCTTAACCCAACCATCAAAAACCTTATGACGCTGGGATCACTATGACGACGTCAGTTTTCGCGCTTCCTCAACCACTTCTTCAACATCGGCCCGAAACCATTCTGTTCCAACCGCCCCTTTCAACCTAAGCTTATTAAAGGACCTGTGGAGACTGGTTTCCAAAGCGACGGAATCGTTAGTCCGGACAATATAGCGTAAGACAGGGTAACCCGCGCTACCGGTGCCGTATTGCGACAACACTCTGTCCGCAACAGAGCCCAATTCATTACTTAAGTGGCGACCAATTTTAGTGCACTTAAATCCCAAATCTTCTAAAAGATTGTCGGTGTAAAGATAGACTGCCTGTTTGCCTTGCCCAAATACTTTGCAATCTTCTAGCATTCTTTCGCGTAATTGAGTCTGACGCAAATTTCCGCCATGTTCATATTCTAGCTTTGCCGCAGCAGTTAGTCGGTCTCTATCGCTGGACCATTCTGTCAAAAGGCCAGTTTCCCTACATAGCTTTACCGTTTTGGCTTTCGCAAACCCGTTCTTTATCAAGCAATAGATGGAGGTATCCCTGATATCCCCTTCCCAGCCTTTCCCATTGTCTATCCAAATCGCTTCACCAAGTTGATCCCGGTATCTTGCCTGGGCTTCATGGACACTACAGGGTGAATGTCCGGCAACCACGTCAGCAATTATCAGATCAGCCGCTTTTCTTTGATAGGGGCGCATCGCTCGTATGATTTCAGAGTGCTGCTCGATTACTGGTGTCGTGGTCATTATACTTCTCGTGTTTTTTGCCTGAAAGGTGACTGTAGAATCTGATGTCAATCAGTAGCTTCATTTTTGGCAGATGCCATAAAAACGCGCTTTGATAGAAGGCAAAAAGGGCGCCCCGAGGGACGCCCTTCTTTAGTCCTTCACCGTGTTGCTCCCGGCAGATTTTCCTTTGGAAAATCGCCTGCCGCAACCAGGCGCGACAAGCGCGCCTTACTCGATGATTTTCGACACCACGCCGGCGCCGACGGTGCGGCCGCCTTCGCGGATCGCGAAGCGCAGGCCGTTTTCCATCGCGATCGGGGCGATCAGCTCAACGCCGAACGACACGTTGTCGCCAGGCATGACCATCTCGGTGCCTTCGGCCAGGGTCACGGTGCCGGTCACGTCC
>NZ_JBMIRT010000044.1:0-126538 GCF_049195285.1 Ruegeria sp. MALMAid1280
GCCAGATCGCCGACTGGATCATCGAAGTGGTCGACGGCCTGGCCGCCAATGGCGAGGACGGCAACGACGCCGTCGAAGCCAAGGTCAAGGCCGAGGTCGCAGACCTCTGCGCCAAATTCCCGATCTATCCAAACCTGTAAGATAGCGAAATCTAAAGACCTGAGCGGCGCCTTATGGGCGCCGTTCTTTTTTGGCGGATCAGATAAAACCCTGCCACTTTAGGAAAATGATCAGCAGCACAAACAGGGCCAGCAGGTTGAACGCCAGTCCGCCCAGCATTCCCAGGAACCACCCCAGCCGCCGGTCAGCCCGATTGATCCCGCTCAGATGGGCCTGAACCTCTTCTGATGCACGCACGAGTTTGGGGGTATCCAACACCAGCCGCAGCTTGGGATGGGCCGCCATCGGTTCAGCATTCGCCAGCATCAACGCCTGTTTGTAAATGCGGCGGGGCAGCAGCCGTTTGGCCTTGCGGATCGAGTCCGCCAGCGTCTTGTCTCGTACACCCAGTTTCTTGCGCAGCAACTGAACCGTTTGCGCAATCTGGCTTTGGATATCTATGCTTTCCGACATGGCGGGGCCTCCGAGGCTGCCAACTTACCCCCCCTAGGCGAAGGCGACAATGGGGCTGGTTGTTTCTGATCGCGGCGGGTATCACAGCCGCATGCTGAACACGATCATACATGGCGAACCGACCGCGAACCCACCTCTGCTGATTGCCCATGGGCTATATGGTTCAGCCCGGAACTGGGGAGTAATTGCCCGGCGTCTTGCGGATGAGCGGCAGGTTGTGGCCGTAGACATGCGCAACCACGCCTACAGCATGTGGACCGATCAGCACAACTATCCCGAATTGGCCAATGATCTGGCCGAGGTGATCGAACATTTCGGCGGCAAGGCCGACGTGGTGGGTCACTCGATGGGCGGCAAGGCGGCGATGACGCTGGCCCTGCAACATGGGCATCTGCTGCGCAAGCTAGTGGTCGCCGATATCGCGCCGGTGACCTACACGCACAGCCAGATCCAGTTCATCGAGGCTATGCGCGCCGTCGATTTCTCGGCGATTGAACGGCGATCGGACGCGGCGCAACAGCTGGCCGATCAGGGCGTCGAACCGGCATTGCAGAGCTTTTTCACGCAATCGCTTGATATCAAGGGGAAACGCTGGCTGCTGAACCTCGATGTTCTGGCAGAAGAGATGCCAAAGATCATGGGCTTTCCGGAACTGGACGGGTCGTGGGGCGGCCCGGCGCTGTTCCTGTCGGGCGGAGACTCGGAGTATGTCCTGCCCGAGCATCGCGATCTGATCCGCACGCTGTTTCCGGCTGCCAAAATCGCGAAAATTCCCGGCGCGGGCCATTGGCTGCACGCCGAAAAACCCCGCGAGTTCGAAGCCGCCATCCGGGCGTTTCTGAACGCCTGATCCTCAAGATCAAAGTATACCCTCCGGCACTTATCACCGGAGGGTAGTCTCGTTAGCAGAGGGTACGGGCAGGTCTTTTGGCCAGCCCGTTACTGTTCGCGGAAGGCGCGCGACATGCTGTCTGTCACAGGTTTCGCGATATAGGCTGCGAATGTGCGCTCTTCGGTCTGGATCATGATCTCGGCGGGCATGCCTGGGGTCGGGATAAAGCCCCGCACGCGCTCGATCTCTTCGGGTTCCAGTGAGATACGCGCCAGATAAACCTCTTGCGGCGCACCGGCGGAATCCTCGATCACCGAGTCCGCCGACAGATAGAATACCTGACCTTGCAGCACCGGCGTCGTCCGCTGGTTCAGGCCGACCAGACGCACGGTGGCGTCCTGCCCGGTCACGACACTATCGATCTCGGTGCGCGGGATTTGCGCCTCGATGATCAGAGGGGCGTCGGCGGGCAGGATCTCGGCAATGGGTTCACCGGTTTCGATCACACCACCGGGCGTGTGATAGTGCAGCCGCACCACCGTGCCAGTCACCGGAGCCCGCACGACCGCGCGGTCCAGAACACTGCGGGCCTGACGGGCTTTTTCACGGACACTTTCCAGATCGGCTTCGATCACGCCCAGCTCGTCCAGGGCCGCCTCACGATAGGCTGCCCGGGTCCGGGAAATCTGTTCTTCGTATTTCAACAGCATCTGGCTGATTTCAGCCGCCTCGGCCGCCAGCCGCGCCTGCTGGCCTTCGGCTTCGGCCTGAACCCGGCGAATGGTGTTCAACTCGCCCTTGCGCACCAGCCCTTTTTCGAAAAGCGCCTGCTTGGTATCGAATTCTTCCTGCAGGATTTCGGACCGCCGCACCATGCTCTCCAACTGCGCCTGGAACCCGCTGGAGCGAATGCGCAGAGCTTCCATATTGCGTTCCAGCAATGCGATGTCGTTCAACAGGGTCTTGCGGGACAAGTCGAAGGTGATCTTCTGCCCGTCAAGGATGCTCAACACTTCGGTATCATCCGAAGCGGTGATCAGGTTCGGGGAAAACTCCAGCCGTTGTTTTTCGTCATATTCCGCATTCAGGCGTTCCGACATCGCCTGCAGGCGGATTTTACGAATGAACAATTCGCGCTCATTGGCCTCGGCCGAGGTCTGGTCCAGCGTCATCATCACCTGTCCGGCTTTGACGGACTGACCTTCGACAACCTGGATTTCCTGAATGATGCCGCCTTCCAGGTGCTGAACAATTTTGTTGCGACCGGTGGCGACAAAGCTGCCCTGCGCGATCACCGCAGCCGCCAGAGGCGCACGGAAGGACCAGACGCCAAAACCGCCAAAGCACGCAATCAGCAGGACAAATCCGACAACGATCAGACGATTGATCGAACGCGGTACCTCGGCGTACCAGACCGTCGGATCCTTGGGGTCGTTGTTCACGGGTACCAGTTCATTCATATCGCACCCCCTTACTGCTTCTGAATGCCGGGCGCATTGTTACGCGGCCCGTTCAATTGTTGCAGAACCTGTTCGCGATGGCCAAACAGCGCCACCCGGCCATCCGTCAGCAGCATGATCTTGTCGACCACGTTCAAAAGCGTCGGCTTCTGCGTGATTACCACCACGGTAATCTTGCTTTCTTTCGCCTGTTCGATGGCCCTTGCCAGCGCCTTGTCGCCGGCAACATCCAGGTTCGAGTTCGGCTCGTCCAGCACCACCATACGCGGATTGCCGAAGAAGGCCCGCGCCAGCGCGATGCGCTGTTTCTGACCGCCCGACAGCGGTGAGCCGTCTGCGGCCACCACAGTTTCATAGCCCTGCGGCAGCGTCGCGATCATGTTGTGCACATCAGCCAGAACGGCGGCGTCGTGGATCTGTTCATCCGTCGCGTCCGAGCGCATCCGGCCGATATTGTCCTTGATGGTTCCGGGGAACAACTGCACGTCCTGCGGCAGATAGCCGATGCTTTCGCCAAACTGACGCGGATCCCAGTTGCGGATATCCATCAGGTCCAGACGGACGCTGCCCGATGTGGGCAGGATCGACCCGACCAGCGTTTTGCCCAGCGTGGTTTTGCCCGCACCGGAATTGCCAATGATTGCCAGCGTCTCGCCCGGATTCAGCGAGAAACTGATCCCGTTCAGCACGACGCGCTTGGTGCCGCCGGGCACGTAAAGCAGGCGCTCAACATCCAGTCGACCTTCGGGGCGCGGCAGACGCAGCTTTTCAAATTGCAGCGCCGAGTTGGACAACAGCTGATTGATCCGGCCAAAGGCCCCGCGCGTCAGCAGGAAACTGTTCCACCCTTCGATCGACCCTTCGATCGGAGCAAAAGCACGGCCCGCGATGATCGAGGCGGCGATGACCATACCACCGGTAATCTCGCCCTGCAGCGCCAGAAACGCGCCCCAGCCTAGAATGGTGATCTGCGTCAGCAAACGCACCGCCCGGGAAATGGCGGCGAATATCACGTTCCGGTCCTGCGCCCGAACCTGCCATGTCAGGGATTGCGCGGTGTCGCGACCCCAGATGCGCACGGCCTCGGGGATCATGGCCATAGCATTGATGATCTGGCTGTTTCGCGACATCGAATCCAGATGCATGTTGGCCATGGATTGCGCCTTGTTGGCCTCGGCAAAGGGCTTGGCCGTCATGCGCTGGTTGATGAATGCAATCGTCATCAGCAGCAGGGCCGTCACGATCACGATCACCCCAAGCTGCGGATGCACCATAAAGATCATCAGAATGAACAAGGGGGCGAAAGGCACATCCAGGAACGAAATCAACGTCCCCGAAACCAGAAATCCGCGCACCTGTTGAAGGTCGCCCAGGGTCTGATACTCGCGCCCGGTGCCATGCAGCGAGGCATGAGCCGCCGCGCTGAGGATCGGGGCGCCCAGACGGGCGGCAACTTCGACCGCGGTCCGCATCAGCATGAACCGCCGCACCGCGTCAAAGACCGATTGGAAAATCACCGCCCCGGCGACAATGGCCGTCAGCATGATCAGCGTGTCCAGCGACCGGCTGGTCAGAACACGGTCACTGATCTGGAACAGATAGATCGGAATCGCTAGGATCAGGATGTTCGTCGCACAGGTCAGAACCAGCACAAAGGCCAGATTGCGATAGATCGCCCGCAACGAGGTGCGCAGTGTTTTGCGAAAATCCTCTGGCGGGGTCCGTTTGTGAAATGTTTGGGGTGGCCCTTTCCCATCGCCGCCACCTGAATTGCTGCGCAGCAATGGTTCATTTGCTTTGGCCTCGATAGTGGTGCCCATGCGATCACCGCCATTCGAGCGCGACGCGGGGGGTATACGGTCGCTCGTCTTGTTGACGGGTTCGGGATCGGGGCTCTCAGCATTGGCCACCCCAGCACCGCTGCCCTGTTGGTCACTGTCTTCGGCAGGCTGCGGCTGCTTGCGCCGGGGGGGAGGTCCGGCGCGCAATTGCGGTTCCTCTTTCGTTTGAAGATGAGCTGGTTTTGCTTTCACGGTATTTTCGGCGCTCGCATCGCTTTGGGCGACTGCCTCCCGTTTACCGTCTTGCGGATCACTGATGCGTAAATCTTCGCTAAGGCGTAATCCGGGGGTTTTATTAGATTTCTTATCAGACTGGCCCGCGCTAGGCGGTTTTGAAACGCCGCCGCCGTTACGATCCAATGGGCTGGCGTATCGACTCGGGCGCGACGGAAAAACAATCGACATGTCAAAACTTTCAGGTCACTCGTAACAAACAGGGTTACTACGCTAGCATAGTTTGCAGGCCGTCGTCGATGGCTGCCATTTCAGAAGAGGTAAGAGTGGACGCGCCAGCCAGATTTTCGGCGCCGCCTGCGGCATCGACCTCTTCCATCAGGATCGCGATCGCTTCGTTGGCCAACTCACTGTTTTCCTCTTCCGGGCTGTCGATCAGGCTTGCCTGATGCAACATCACTTCTGAATATTCTTCTTCCTGCGCCATAACGACAGAGTCGACGCCAATCTTGGTCACATTGGCCGAGTTCAGGAGGGCGTTGCCGGCACCCAGGGCGGAAACCTCTTGCCCGCCGGGGGTTTCGACATAAACGTCGTCATCATCCTGCAACACGGTGACCTGTTCGATCACGTTGACTTGCAACAGGTCGCCTTCGATCTTGAGAACCCGGATCAGTTCTGTCCCGGCAAACATCGGATCGTTCAGCAGCGCGTCTTCCAGGGCGTCGGAATCGACTTCCTGCATACCAATGGTACTGGCCATATTCTGGCTCAGCGCTTCGTGGGTATCTTCACCCTCGGCCGTCAACGAAACCTGGTTCATCACCAGATTGTCTTCTGCTTCGGTCGGGCTTGCACCATGAACCACGTCACTGTCCATCAACACGATGGTTTGGCTTACAACATCGATCGAGATCATATCACCGCCGATGATGATCATGTCATAGAACGTGCCCAACTGAAGGATATTGGTCACGTTGGTCATGATGTTATCACCCAACGTGTATGCGGTGGACGAGGCGGTGATTTCAGTAGAAATCTGATCGATATCCGTGGCATCGATAAGCTGCTGGATGAAATTCGTCACCAACAGGTCGCCGCTGATCCAGTCGATCATGACAATCGGATCTTCGCCTTCCTCGTCGGCGACATTGTTTTCCAACCAAGGGGCAACACTCGATTCAGAACTGATCTCTGATGCCTGAACCACATGCGTTTCACTCTGGACGCCATCCTCACCTTCGTCGACGTCCACAACAACGGCGACCTGGCTTACCACGGTCAGGTTCACCGAGTTTCCGCCAACCACGATATTGGGTGCGTCAACCCAACCAACAGAGACCGAAACCTCGTTGACGGCCCAATTGCCGCCCGCGACGACGGAATGGCCGTCCTCGAATTCGGGGTCTTCAGACTGATCCCACTCGGCGGGCAACGCCTCGGCGATCTCGTCCTCTTCTTCTTCCTCGATGTCCGCTTTGTGGTGTTCCGGGATCAATTCCAGGAAATCAGGCATTTCATCGACATGCTCGCCGTTCACGATCATGCCCGTGGCGCCCTCACCCAGGAACTGATGCACCGTGACACCGTCAACTTCGACATTCACGGGCGAATAGATCTGATCCAGCAAAAGCTCGACCGCTTCGCCGGTCTGGTAATCCAAAATATGAATCGACGGGGTTGAGATCGCGTGCAAGGACTGCGCCGCCTGCAACATCCCCTCACCCTGCGCCATCAGCGCCTCGACGTCGCGGAAATCCCCTTCGCCCACGGTGTCGTTGTCATTCAGGTGAATTTTCTGGACCGTATATGTCACTGCCGAGCCGATCAGTTCGGTAATGAAAACCGGCTTCATGACAATGTTGATCTGCGTCATGGCCGCAAAATACGCATCGGGAAAATATGCATCCGGGCCGAATGCGGGGCCAGAGGACACGCCGGAGTCCGCGATCGGACCAGGGATCGGAGGTGGTGGGGGTACGTCGGCTTTCACGCCGGTGAATTTGTAGGGCAGCGGGTCATAGTCACCCGGGTCCATCTTCAATTGCGCTTTAACCTGAACTCGTGTCGGATCTTCCAGTTCTTCAAGTTCCGCTTTCCGTCTCAGAGCAACAAATTCTTCATACTGATCACGCCACCGGGCCTGCTCGGTCGTTAACTCAAATGTTCCAACGAAATGTGCAATCTGTTCCGTAATACTGTCGAGAGACATTTTTGTTTTCCTTTCCCCGCCCCGGCCTGAAATTTCCGGATTAGGTTCAGTTGGGCCGAGGCCGCCTGGTGCGGCCCCGGCGTTTTCTTGGAAGGGGTAAGAGCCCGCCGAAGCGGGCTCTGTTTCCGTTTAAACGTCGGTGTCGTCGCTGGAGTAGCTGGACGACATGTTACCGCCAACCATCGTGGTATCGACATCGTTGCCAAGAACGTTGGCCCCCATGACGATCGACTGGTTGAAGGCCGATGTGTCAACTACCGCAGCAGCCGATGCGTGCGACTCGCCGTTCACGATGCCGTCGCCACCGTTGTTCGAGCCCCAGGTTCCAGCGTTGCCACCGGCACCACCAGCGCCCGAGTTCGAGCCCCATGCGTTGCCGCCGTCAACAGCGCCGCCAAAGGTGTTGCCCGATTCAGCGAACCCGTGTGCGTTACCGCTGGTTCCGCCGAATGCCTGAGCAGCACCGCCGCCGCCACCGACGCCCGACTCGGATGTGCCTTCAGATTTGCCCCATCCGGTCGCTGTCGCATCGTTGTCCGAGTTGCCGGCACCGCCGTAACCCGAGATCGCCGACGCCAGGCTGTCTGCGCTTCCGTCAGTGTCCGCTTTCGCGAATACTTCGGAATCTCCGCCGTCACCGGCGTCGTTGTCGGCATCAACAGAACCAGAGCCGGTGGAGGTCGCATCCTGATCGAGTGCGCCACCGCCGCCGCCGACGCCATCAGCCTTCGCAGTACCGATTCCGTCCGCATCCGCAGTACCGTCGGTCTCGTTGGTTCCACCGTTTCCGGCTTCCGAGTCCGCGTCCTGATCGTTGCGGGCCGTACCGATGACATCACCAGCAGTCGGGGTAACAACCGGACCGGTCGCGTCCTGATCGCCTACGCCTTGGGCGTCTGCGTCAGCATCGACGTTACCGCCATTGCCATTACCGCCATCGCCGTCACCGCCAGGACCGTCACCACCGATACCGGTGCCGCCGCGGCCTTCGCCCGCTTCACCGCCACCTGCGTTGACGTTACCACCATCGTTGGTGTCACCACCGCCGTTGCTGGCGCCTGCGCCACCCAGGTTCAGACCACCCAGGCCATTGAGCTGGTGGTTCGACGCCAGAGCACCATCGATCTGGGCTGCATCGCCGGCATTTCCGCCGCCGCCGTTGGCGTCGCCGCCATCACCCATGGCACCGCTGCCTTCGCCGCCGTCACCAGCGCCACCAGTACCGGGTCCGCCATCGGTGTCTGTAGCACCTCCGGCACCAGCACCCGCGAGTCCGAGACCAAGGTTGCCACCCGAAGCGTTGTCATTCCCTTCGGCTTCACTTTCGGCATCGTTTTTCGCCAGACCAATGTTGCCGGCACCGCTGTCGCCGCCATCTGCGCCGTAAGCCGATGAATCGTTGGCAGCAATTGCTCCGCCTTTGGCAAGCGCGACGCTGTCATTTTCGCCACCGGTCGACTGACCGTCGTTGTCAGCATTCGACAGACCCAGACCCAGGCCCAGCGATGCAGCAGTTCCGCCGTCACCACCGTCGCCATCGACATCCGACACGTCGGACGAGCCGGCGTTGTTGGCTTCGGATGCGCTGGCCGCATCGCCGGAATCGCCACCGCTACCATCACCATCGGCAGCTGCTGCAGCTTTGCCAACGTTCAGACCCAGGGTCGTTGCATCACCCGAGTTACCGCCGTTTCCAGCATCTGCATCAGCGTCGGCATCGCCGGTATGGCCGCCACCAGCAAAGGCCTCACCGCCTTTGGTGAAGGAGATAGCCTTGCCGCCTTCGGTTGAACCACCGTCACCGGAGTTTCCTCCGTCTGCCTGTGATCCGATACCTTCGTCTGCATAGGCATAGCCACCATTGGCGTCACCTGACTGCGAGAAAGAACCACCTTCATTCGAGACACTGGCGATACCCAGATGGTCATCGTCATTCAGATTGGCCATTTGTTTGTTGATCGACAACATGTCGTTGCCTTCACCGTTCAGCGAAATGTCCAGGTTCAGGTCGTCGCCCGGATCATAATCAAAATCGTTGCCAACAGAGATGATGTCATCGACTTCACCAACGTTTTTCAGATCGACATCGATCTGATCATCGTCGCGCGGAATCCATTCGCCGCCACCGAAGTCGATATTGACCTCGTTGGAGTTGTCGTTGTCATTGTCGCCGTTTTTCTGGGCTTGCTTCTGGCCTTGGCCTTGGTCCTGACCCTGACCCTGATCGTTGTCGTTTCTCACGTCGTTGTCGTTCTTGTTGTCAACGTCGTTCTTGTTGTCAACGTCGGTCTTCTGACCCTGCAGCTGACCCTGTTGCTGGCCCTGGTCCTGATCATTGCTGTTGTCGTTGTCTTGCTTGTTCACATCAGCATCAATTTCAGCGTGCTTGATATCCACGTCTGCTTTGACCGGAACATAGGCCTTGTCGACATTCACTTCGCCGATTGCGGTATTATTATACGGTTGACGTTTAGCCATTTCAAAATTCCACTTTTTAAGCGCCCGACCGTCATTCATCTACAAAACGGCTACTGGCGCAGTTGAAACAAAATTTATGCATTCAAGCGCAACACGCGCATGATGCGGTCTTGTTCAGTGAATTCGTCTCCCACCTCCCTTTCCCGGCTAAGCCGATGTGTCGCCCGCTGAATTGAGAAGTCGCGTAAATGCGCGATTCGCAGGCACGTCAGGAACATTGCTTCCCAAATTGAAGCAGGATCATGGTTGCAGCAGGAAGGCAGGCTGAATAGCTGCCCTAAAGCATTAGACAGGCTATCATGCTGATTTTAATCGAAAAATTTGGAAAATTACCGGGAAAAGCCGGTCGTAGACACGAAAATGCGGCGGAAATTCGGCCAATCGGTTAAAACCATATTTTTGCTCTACTTTTACGAGAGGACCGATGATGAACCTATACAAAAGTTCTAGTCCCTATCGGCAGGACAACACGGAATGTTGATGAAAAATAGACTTTCAGGTATAGTTACTATGCAATAGCAGTTAATTTACCGTTAATTTACGCTCCGCGTGTTGTTTACGATTTCGCCGCAGATTTAGTGGCGTGTGTTTATAGGGGGAAATAATGAGCAATCCGTTGCAGGATAGTGTTGCCCAAATAAGTGTTTGTTCCGAGGATTTTTCGATCAACTTCATCGGCAAAGAACTCTTCTATTCCAATCAAACTCTACGGAGTGTTCAGTCGGAGTTCGGCGTGTCCGCGCACCGCTATGAGGACGTCGCCGATCTGAAAGCGGCAGGAGAGCCGGGATCGGTGGCTGGCACGGTGGTGGTGGTTGATCAGATCATGCTGGATGATCTGCTTGCCCGTCCGAGCGCTTATACCGAGGCCGCCGGTACAGGCTGCATTGCTTTTGCTTACCGCAAAGAAGACGCCGCACGGACTTTGTTCGAGGCCTGGGACCGGGCCCAGTTCGGAGATATCGGATACCTGCCGATGAACGTTGCGCCGGATGTGTGGCGCTCGATCCTGCGATTACTGATGCATGAAGAGCTTTACCTGCCCAGCTTTCTGGCCGATTGCGTCTCTGCGCCCCGCCGCCCTCACAGCAAACCCCGCCTGCTGAGCGAAAGCCGCGCAGAGCCGCCATCGAAGCCAAGGGAACCTCATCCGGTTTATTCGCGGCTGACGCGACGTGAAAAGCAGGTACTGCAATTGGTTTCGAAAGGCCAAAGCAACAAGATCATCGCGGCGAACCTCGGGATTACCGAACACACGGTAAAGCTGCACATGCACAATGTTGCGGGCAAGATTGGTGTCAGCAACAGAACGGCGGCTGCGCAGTTCTATTTCGAAGTGACCGCAGATCAAACGCACGGCCAGACCGTTGACTGAAACACTCGAATCCCGTTTTGACCGCCTGATCTTGCTGGTCGGCAAGTTGAATTACATGTGGACCAACACGGAAAGCCTGTTGATCCACCTGATTGCCGGCCTGAGCGGCACCAACAAGGATGTCTCGGTCATCATCTTCCTGACCCTCAACACCACACGCGCCCGGATCGATCTGGTCGAGCGTCTGGCCAAGATGGAAGGCCGGCCGGCCGAGATCCGCGATCCGATCCTGGAACACACCCAACGACTGAGCAAACTGTCCTTTATCCGAAACAGGTACAATCACTGCATCTACTCGTTCGATGCTGACAGCGGAAACCCCAAGACCATCCTGATGCGCATCGCGGATCGAAAGACCGACATCAAACTGGGGCGCGAAGACACCGTTGACGAGAAGGCCATTCAGGAAATCGAAGACATTGTCGCACAGCTCTCGGCTGCAAACCGCGACATCTGGCGCCTGATCACTCAGTTGGGTTTCCCCGTTTGACAGGGTGAGTGGTGCGGATGGCGGGGATCGAACCCGCAAGTCCTAGGACGAGGGATTTTAAGTCCCTTGCGTTTACCAGTTTCGCCACATCCGCGCGTCACCGCGGCCGGTGACGTCTGGAACCTCTTACTGCCAACCAAACTGATTGAAAAGCCGCTAAGTGGACCATTGCAAAGGGAACCGATAGAACCTTCCCGCCAACCGGGTCGGCAATCACCTGTGCCCGCCATTTCGCACAGAAGGGAAATTGAATTCGTTTCAGATTCTACAGTGTTGATTTGACGATCTTCACCGCACTTGCGTACTGCAGTGCTCACTAAAGCCTGCCGGTCACAAAAGCCAGCACCCATTCACATCAGTCTCTTGAAAAGTGGTGCCCCCACACGGACTCGAACCGCGGACCTACTGATTACAAAATTTCCCGAAATTCACCCTTTGGCCACTTAACTCTCTGATATTAAAGTTAAATCAAATCGGCCAATGGAGCCGTTTTGGGCCATATCGGACAGTCCCAGCGCACAGTTTCCGCACAGCTTTGGGACAATCCGGACAATCCGGTCAATCAGAAAAGCTACGTAGTAGGCCAGACCGGTTAATCATCTTGAGGTTGAACAGAAAATGAACACTGCCAGTCGCGACACTTGTCTTTGCCAAGACTACCAGGACGGAACGGAGATCACAGAATTGTCTCGCTCCTACGGCATTACAGAGCGCAGGGTAGCGCAAATCCTAAACGCAAATTGCGTCGTGTTAAGGCCGCGCGGCCAACGCACAAAGAAGGCGTTAAGCAAGCAACATATACTCTTGGGGCTTCAGCTTCGCACTCACCGCTTAAAGATCAATGCTGATGTTCACACGACAGCTGTTGCTCTTGGATGGTCATCGCTAAAACTTCGGAAAATCGAAAAGGGCATTTCGGAAGTAGAACTTCTGGACCTAATCGACATCTCAACGTTCACCAATACTCCGCTTTCCGAACTAATCAAAAGCTGATTGGACAAAAAGGGGCTTGCTGTTGACTAGCAAGCCCTTGAAAGACTTTTATTAGTCTTCTTCGTAATGCTCCCAATCGAACCACTCAAATGCTTCCTCAACGCCCCACAAAAAGGCGTTTAACTCGGAAAGCGTTTGGAATTCGTAGGTACGACACTTTCCATGTTCATTCAGCACAGCTTTATCTTTTTCTCCCTGCCTGTAGCGGCGGCACGAATCCTCGCCCCATATCAAAGTTACGGCATGCTTACCTTTTGCCTTCAGATATCCTTGCTTAATTTTGTGCATTTCTTCAGCTCCAAACTGTTATCGTTTACAAGCAAAGAAGTAGACTGAGGTTGGGCAGTCGAGCAATGGGGATTTCGGGAAATTGAAAAATACCGTTTAATAACAACTAGTTAGAGGTTATCATATCGAGAAACCCGCTCTAACCTCTAATGTCATCGTTATCTCCTCTAGTACTATGTCACCGACGATCAACGGCAAGCTGCTTTTGGTCGCCGGCGTTGGTTGTCTATGAAGTTTTCGCGATACTTGGAGCATATACGTTGGATCGCTCAACTCGGAACTGGCGCTGCAACTTGTTAGTTTGAACAACGCTACTCATCTTGGAACTTATACGCTTCAAGTGAAGCGGCGTTTTGTATGTCGGTTTTGTACCACCTCATCAACAGCAAAATCTCACTGACCAAATCTTCAAATTCTTTATTGTTGACGTCAAGAAATTCACCGTGAGCAACCTTGTTTCTCCGGTTCACCAAACTCTCGTCTATTAGATTAAACTTGGTTTCATACTTATCGATCTGTATGCCGACGCTTCGAGCAATGTTGGCAAAAACTGTGGAAGTCAGGTTGGATTCAGTATTGATCGCATCGGCTAGCTGAAGTTTCGCCTTGTTTCCCAATTCTTGCGTGATGAATTCGAATGCCTCAACGTTTAAACGAGATTTCTTCGATTCTACCAGATTGTTGAGTTTCCCTTTCAATCCAAAAACCGCAAAACAACTCGAGAGTTGCCCGTAGGTCAGCCCGCGACTAGCCACGAACTCAAGGTATCTTTCGGACGCGTTTTTTATAAAACCTTCCCAATGAGCATACAGCAACGCTATACCGGCTCTCACGAAGTGCCTGCTTTTGTCACCGGCGGATTTAGAAGAAATACGAAATGCGCCAATTTCCTTGATGCGCCATCCCATCTCTTCGTCTAAAATCTCTTGGAGCTGCTCCAAGGTTCGAACCTTACCCATCGCCGATGTCTCAAGGCGCAAAAAAATTGACTGCCATTGGCAACAATCTTGACAACCTAGTCGTGCCCCGAACGCCTCCGCCCGAGTTTTGAGCAAACACCTCGTTGTCCCAAAGAGCCTTGCACTTTGCGACAATGAACGCATTTCTTTGATCGCCAAGCCCCTCAATCGCGTCGATGTTTTCGGAAACGCCTTTCGTAGTGACTTCGAAGACAGACATTAGGAATTTTCCAGTAAACGAGTTACCATTCCACCTTTTGAAAGCATCACTGCCTAAGGCGTCCGCGAGAAATTGGAACGTTCTGTTAAACGCAGACTCTTCAGATTCATAGTCGAACGCATTTCCTGTTGCCATCTGAAGCAGCGCCCCATCCAGGTACTCGTGGACATCCAAACCAGGTTGGTATGGAATACCGCGAAACGCAAAAAAGCGTAGCGCTAGCTCGACTCCAATTTGGCTTTCCAAAGCTCTTTCCGTCTGGTTCGTGCAAGTCTTAAAGTCTTGATCTTCTGATCTGGAAATAAGCCAGTCGTAGAAATCGCGATTGAGGGAAACAGCCATGCTATTTCTTACCTCTTGCTCGGTCAGACCTGCACCTCCAGTATTGAGCCTTTGGAACAGTTCGAACTTGGCAGTATCGTCGCTATCAGATTTTAGGATCTCAACACGCAAACGCGCGCGCTTGATTTCCAGTTGCAATGCCCGCCCCAGTCCATCTTCGGCTCCTTCATCGGAAGGTTCCCAGCGCCGACCATTGAGGCTCGGTAAAAACCTAGTCCCGTTCAAAACCAACGGGCCCAACTCTTCGGACCGATCACCTCTCAGATCTCCAGTAAGCTGTAGAACGGTCGAAATTCTCTGCAATCCATCAACTAGCTCCCAAACACCATCTTCGGATTGGTAGACAAAAATCGGAGGCACCGGGATTCCAAGTATGAGAGATTCAATAAACCTAGTTTTTCGCTCATCATCCCATCTAAAGAGTCGTTGGAATACCGGATCGATAACGAGCTCTTCATTTTTATAAAGATTTACGACTTCGCCGATGGACATGTCGTAGCCATCTGTCACTACTGTTTTTCTTGCCCGTTTGATTTCTTCGTCCAGCGACATGGCTCACCTCTTTTTTTCTTTGATCAATAACTACGCACAGTTCACCGAAATACGGTGGCCACTCTGGCTCTTGACTTATCTGTTGGCAACCAGATTCTTCCTGCCGGGTCTTCAAAAAAATCAATTAATAACTTCATCTTAGCAACAAAACGCCACGACAAGCCCTGCGGGATAGTCAACTTGCTGAGCCGCGCTAGCCCAACTGATTATATCTCTTTTACTCTAATCAGAATACAACCCAAGCGTGTGAAAATCGAACAAAAGATGGGAGATCGTTGGGCATTGTTATCGACTGCGGACAAATTCACCTACGATTCAGACGCAAAATTACTGACCAATCGATCAAAATCTCGCATAGTTTTCGCACAGTTGTGATTCTTCAAAAAAAATCGCTCTACCTGTGCGGACTTAAGTCTTTGTCTTTAAATATAAAAATGGTGCCCCCACACGGACTCGAACCGCGGACCTACTGATTACAAATCAGTTGCTCTACCAGCTGAGCTATAGGGGCACTGGGTGTCGATTACTTTCTCTTGTTGTGGACTGCAAGCCCATATTTTTATCTTAACTTAGGGATTGGCGGATTCCTGATAGCACAAAGATCGCTCTGTCCACGATGGCGCGGGTTTGACTGTTCCGGTCGCAGACTGTAACCCGACAAGCGGGGCAAAAAGCAAGGAAAAGAACCGAAAATGCAGGTTGCTATCCACGCGGGCGCAGCTTTTACCGACGAAGGTCGGGTGTTGGCCTCGTTGACAAAAAACGCATCCGCCTTGGCGACACACGGTGTCACTTTTTTTGGCCCACGACGATACAACCGCGCGTTCAAGCCGGCATTTGACAAGCTCGAATCCGAACCGGACGCGTTCCCCGTCCAGCCAAGTTTCAATAGTATTCTGCCGGGCGGCGACGACAACCGGCGCGCAGTATACTCAAACGGCAGTTTTGCCGGTGAATTGGAATCGGCGTTGCGGGACGGGCAATTGTACCCTCTTGCAGGCCGCAGATTGGCCTTGCTGGAACATGGCTTTCACGATCACCAGGTTGAGCTGTTCATGGGGCTGAGAAATCCCGGCAGCTTTGTCCCAAAACTGCTGATGTCTCTGCCTCAGGAAGCGCGCACCAACGCAATTCGGGATACCGATCTGAGCTGCCTGAGCTGGATTGGCATGATCGAGGACATCCGGGATCTAGCACCCAATGTTCAGATTACATTGTGGAGCAACGAAGACACCCCCTTTATCTGGGGCGATATCATCCGTGCCCTGGCTGGCCTTGACAAAGACACGCCCTTGGAAGGTGAGCACGATCTGTTGCTTTCATTGCTGGACGAAACAGGCCGGAACGAAGTGCTGACGCTGACCGATCCGGATGCCGGACATAGCAAGGCGGATCTGCACGAAAACATGGCTCGAATATTCGAAGAACATGCTCAGCCGGAAGAAATCGAAGAAGAGCTGGACCTGCCCGGTTGGAGCACTGAGATCGTCGACGCGTTTTCCGAACTGTATGAGCAGGATCTTGAACGGCTTGGCGCAATTCCCGGAGTTCGGGTTCTAAAGCCCTGATCGCGTCCTGGGAAACCGGAATTGCGTGGGCATCCGGATCGGAGCCCGCCCCGTATCACGCGCGACTGGTAAAAATGATGACCCAAGTTGCAGCTACTTCATCGCCTTCGAGACCGGGAAAAGCGGTTCATGGTGCGTGCCCCGGATGGGCGCTTTCCCCGAGGGACACGCATTTGCCGCACAACTGAGGAAACTCGTTAGGCGCCTCAGCTCATGCCCAGCGCTTCCTTGTACATTTCCAGTACGGCTTCTTCCTCGGCGATATCGTCTTTGTCGCGTTTTCGCAGAGCGATCACCTTGCGCATGACCTTGGTGTCGTAGCCGCGGGCTTTGGCCTCGGCCATCACCTCTTTCTGCTGTTCCGCCAGATCCTTCTTTTCCGCGTCCAGTCGTTCGAAGCGTTCGATAAACTGGCGCAGTTCGCCTGCGGTTACGCGATAGTTGGCAGAGGCCTGATCTTCGGTCATGTCATCCATTTACGTCTCTCCCAGAGGGTAATTTCTGTTTCTTTGGCAGCGGGCAATATGCCGGATACATTGCCACCGCCCGCGCCGCAAGCGCCCAATCGCAGGCGGGCTTGTATGCGCAGAGGTTCTCGGCTAAGCGCAGAGGAACGTGACAAGCAAATGTGGGGAACCATGTTCGAATTCATCACCTGGGGCGGTGCCGCCCTTTCGCTTGCCGGGCTTGTGGGCCTGGTCTGGTGTATTGCACACGTGATGAAAGCGCGCAAATCCGGCCTCTCGGACGAAGAGCTGCGCGCCGTTGTTCAGGGTGTTCTGCCGTGGAATCTGGCGTCGTTGTTTCTGTCAGTGATTGGCTTGATGGTGGTAATCCTGGGGATTTCCTTTGGTTAACCTGCCAGCCTAAACCGGCAGATTATCAAACTGCGCTTCCATGGCATCTTCGCACAGGGCCGCATCCAGTTGCCGCAGGCGCGACGGTATGTGCATACCCTCCTGACGCATCCGATCAATCACTTTGGTCACACTTGGCTGAAGGGCCAGCCGCGTATCCAGGCATGCGCCGTTAAGTTTCTTTTCAAGTTGTTCAGCTTCCGAGTATAAATTGATTGATGACATCTTCATCCTCCCAAATGCCTTCATTTACTCCGATATATGTGACCATTTTAAGACCGGTAGAGATTACCCGAAAATCGCGCGAGAATCCGCCTGTTTGTCCTGCCGCTCCGGTTGTCCAAAAGCGGATTGACTAAATTTTACCCATAGTGAGACTTCAGTGCCTTGACCAGCATCAAATTATGCTTGTTGATTATAACATATTCCGTAATTAATATATGAAATGACGGCACTGGCGGAGAGCAACATGACACCCATAGTAAAAGCTTTTTTCGACCCCGAGACCTTTACGGTTTCCTATCTGACGCAAGAGCCCGAAGGCCTTGCCTGTGCGGTCATCGACAGTGTTCTGGATTTCGACCACGCCTCGGGTCGCACCAGCACACGGTCGGCCGATCAGATCATTGACCATGTGCGCAAAAATGATCTGCGGGTCGACTGGATTCTGGAAAGCCACGTCCACGCGGATCACCTGTCAGCGGCGCCCTACCTGCAGCAGGAATTGGGCGGCAAGATCGGTATCGGTGATCAGATTGTAACCATTCAGGAAACCTTCGGAAAAATCTTCAACGAAGGCACCGAGTTTCAGCGCAATGGCAGCCAGTTCGACGCCCTCTTCCGCGAAGGTGACAGTTTTCACGTCGGTCAGATGCGCGGTGACGTTTTGCACACGCCCGGACATACGCCCGCCTGCCTGACCTATGTGATCGGCGATGCGGCATTTGTTGGCGACACGCTCTTCATGCCGGATTTCGGCACGGCACGCTGCGACTTTCCAGGCGGGTCCTCTGCAATGCTGTATGACTCGATCCAGAAAATCCTGTCGCTGCCGGATGCGACACGGGTTTTTGTCGGCCATGATTACAAGGCACCGGGGCGCGATGAATATGCCTGGGAAACGACGGTTGGCGAGCAGAAGGCGCTGAATGTTCATATCGGTCAGGGCCGCTCGATCGAGGAATTTGTCGAGATGCGCGACACCCGGGATGCAACGCTGTCCATGCCGCGTCTGATCCTGCCGTCCCTGCAGATCAACATGCGTGCGGGGCAGATGCCTCCGGCGGATGAACATGGTGACGTGTTTTTGAAGCTTCCCCTGAACAAGCTCTGAACCTCTGGCCGCGAACGGCAAAGGACACAAAATGCATACAGACTGGATTTGGGGCCTTGGCGGAGGCCTTCTGATTGGCCTTGGCGCCGCCATTTACCTGTTGGGCAACGGTCGCATCATGGGGGCCAGCGGTATTCTGGGCGGGTTGGTCGACCAAAGCGACCGTTCGCTGGAACGGCTGAGCTTTCTGGCGGGCGTGATTGGGACGCCCCTGTTGCTGCGGCCCCTGCTCTCTCCAGCACCCGAAACACATTTGACCAGCAATTTCACCGTAGTGATCATCGCCGGTCTGCTTGTGGGCGTCGGAACACGCATCGCCAATGGGTGCACCTCCGGCCACGGTGTCTGCGGGATTTCACGCTTTTCACTGCGCGGCATTGTGGCCACACTGATCTATATCGGGGCCGGCGTTGTGACGATCACATTGTTCCGCCATGTCTGGGAGGTGATCTGATGCGTGGGCTCGTTTCCCTTCTCGCGGGGTCTCTGTTCGGTGCGGGCCTGCTGCTGTCCGGCATGACCAACACCGCCAAGGTACAGGGTTGGCTGGATTTCTTCGGACAATGGGACCCAACGCTTGCCTTTGTGATGGGCGGTGCGATCCTGCCGATGCTGATCGCCTGGCGCTTGACGACCCATCGACGCCCCCTGACCGGCGGACAGTTTCCAAAACCCACCCCACCCGAACTGGACCGCCGCCTGATCCTTGGCTCTGTGCTGTTCGGGATGGGCTGGGCGCTGGCCGGGTTGTGTCCCGGGCCTGCCCTCGCCTCGCTCAGCTATGGCGGGATCGGCGGGGTTGTCTTTGTGCTGGCCATGATCGCGGGCATGTTCGCGGCGCCGACGTTGAGCGCCCAACTGGACAGAGTCGCAAACGCGGCCTAATCAATTGGCATGGAGATTCGCCCGATTACCCCCCGCTACGCCGTCTCGCCGCAAATCACGGTCGAGGACGTTCCAGCAATTGCCGAGGCCGGTTTTGTCAAAGTGATCTGCAACCGGCCCAATGTCGAAGTTCCGGTGAACATGCAGTCGGATGCGATCGGTGAAGCGGTGCGCGCGGCGGGGCTGGAATATGAAGTTCTGGAACTGACGCACCAGACCATGACACCCGAGAATGTGGCCCTGCAACGCCAGTTGGCCGAAAGCTGCGGCGGACCGGTTCTGGCCTATTGCGCCTCGGGCACGCGCTGTTCCGTGATTTGGGCACTGGGTCAGTGCGACCGGATGAGCACGGATGACATTCTGGATGCCACCACCAAAGCGGGGTACGCGCTGGATAACCTGCGCCCGACCCTGGATCAGATCCGCGGCGGTGCAGACTGATTTAACTCAGGGCGCCCGGATCCGTGTCTGATAGTTTCAGACCGGCCAGTTGCGAAATCTCGGCCACCATCTGATCTGAATCAGCGAAATTCAGGTTGGACTCGATGTCACTTGTTGCGCCCGGATCGAATGCGACCGGCATCCGCGCTGGCTCGGTTGACGGGGGCATGTCCGGATCGGGTTGTGGTGTTGGTGTCGAGCGAGCCTCGAGAAATTCCTCAGCTTCGGATTGGCTCAACGCCGTCAGCGGCGCGTATTCGTTCAGACGTACCGCGCGCATTCCGCCACATTGCCCCAATCGGCCAATCGCGGCGCGATTGCGGTCAATCGTCAGGACCTCTGCCCGGTCCAGCCTTGCCCCCGTCAGGGGCAGAACATCCCCCGCTTTGAGTTGAGAAAGTGACGCCAAAGGCAGCGACATGCGGCAGATCACCGTATTCAGCTCGGCCCGCAATACCCCCGATGCCTGTTCCAGATTTGGGCCTGTGTCCTGCAGCGTGACCTCGTCGGCATCTTCTGCGGTCCGGTCCGGCAGAAACACGGAAATCTGCCCTTGCCGCAAACCACCGCCCAGTTCCACGGTCAGATCAAACACCCGATACGCGTCTTCGACCATGGCCAGCGACAATGTACGCAGATCGGCAAGACGGGTGGAAAACTCTAACCCGGACAAGCTGGATTGATCCACCGGGGCCTCTACCAGATCGACCGCACGCGCCAAGGCATCTTCGACCAGTGGCGCCACCATTGCTCCGTCCGTATGTGTGAACGTGCGGGGGGTGGGCTCATCCGCCATCACCTCGCCAATGGTTTGCACCTGGACGATAGCGGAAACCGCCCCCAGATCCATGCAGATCGCTGCCGACATCCCGTCGCCATCCACAAACTGCAACAGCAGCCAGTCTTCCGCGACCTGATCCGTCAACACGTCCGGAGTTCGGTGGGATTGCCTGGCGCCAATGACAACCATGGGCAGCTGCAACCGATCGCCGGCGGCCCGGGCAAAGGCCAACCGCAGCGCTCGCAGAACCGAACGCGGCTTGTCGCCCTGCTCTTCCTGTCCCACTGAAAGCTTGCGCGTCAAAGCTGCGCTGACCATTTGCGTCATGCCTGAAACCGCTGTTGATTGCTGTATCTGTCATCCGGTCTAACCCGGTTCAGGTTACGAATGTCTTTACATCCGGGTCACTGCGCTGCCTGCTGATACGCCATTGGAAGCCTGACACGAAACGCCCCCCCGCCTTGCCCCGGCAGATAGGCAATCTCTCCGCCCAGTCGCTGCATGATCTCGCGGCAGATCGCCAGCCCCAGCCCGGCCCCGCCAGCCTTGTCGACGCCCACGCGGGCAAATTTCTCGAACACCATCGAGCGGGCCTCGGGCGGGATACCGCTGCCATTGTCGACAAAATCAATAACCACCTGACCGCCGACATCATGGGCCGAGATCGTCAGCACCGGCTCTTCGGCATCACAGTATTTCTGCGCGTTGGAAATCAGGTTGATAAAGACCTGCCCTAACCGGTCCAGATCGGTTTGCAGCGGGATACGTTCCGCCGCTTTCGAGCGCCGCACCATCAGCGTCCGGCTGGACCCGGCCAGCGCGCTGGACACGGCCCGGTCCAATACCGAGCGCAGCGTGTCGTCACCGACATTCAGATTGACCCGCCCGCTCTCCAAAACGCTCAGGTCCAGAAGATCGTCCAGCAACCGGGTCAGGCGCAGGGCTTCGTCGTGAATGATCGCGGCATAGCGCGTCTGTTCTTCCCCGCTCAGCCCCTCGGTATCGCGCAGGATCTCGGAAAACGCGCGGATCGAGGTCATGGGTGTGCGCAATTCGTGACTGACCTGGCTGAGGAAGCTGTCCTTCTGTTCCGAGATTTGCGTCAGCTTGGTATTCGCCTCGCGCAATTGCCGTGCGGTCCGGGTCAGTTCGGCGGATTTCACCTCTAGCTGGCTAGAGTACTCCAGCAACTGTGCCGATTCGTCGGCCACGGCCAGCAGGTCCTCGACCGACACAGACGAGCCGCCGACAATCTGACCAATCATCGCGTGGGCTGTGGCAGCGCCCACTGAACCGCTCAGCTCGCGTTCCAGCCGCTCCAGAAAGGCGGGGGTGGGTTCCGGAAGGCCGGAGCGCCCGCCCTGCAAGTCCACCTCGGCCTGAAAGAACTCCTGTGCCGGGCCTGCACCCAGTATTCGCTGGGTCATGATCATCAGGTCTTCGCTCTGAGCAACCGAGCCGGACCAACCGCGGGGCGCGACAGAGTGATCGAAGACGTTGACGAATTGCGCGCCCTGCAGGCGCTCCAGCGGGCTGGGAAAGCTCAGCAGCGACGCAACGCAGAATGCGATAGTGTTCAGGGACAGGGACCACATCACCGTGTGCACCATCGGGTCCATGCCCTCGATCCCGAACAGGGCCTGCGGACGCAGCCAACCCAAGCCGAACGGGCCGTTTTGCAGCACCGTCTCGGGCATCAACACGCCGTCCATCCCCGGCAGCAGCAAGGTGTAGACCCACAGCAGAAACCCCACCGTCAACCCCACCAAGGCGCCGATCCGCGTTGCCCCACGCCAGAACAGGCCACCGACCAGAGCGGGCAGAATCTGGGAAACCCCGGCAAAGGCAATCAACCCGATCGAGGCCAGAGCGGCACCGCCGCCGGAAAGGCGATAGTAATAGTAGCCCAGCGCCATGATCACCGCGATCGACACCCGCCGTGCCAACAGCACGACGTTCCTGACATCACCGGATACGGAACCGGACCCTTCCTGCGTGCTCAGCCAGATCGGCATGACCACGTGGTTCGACACCATCGTCGACAGCGCCATCGCCGTTACGATGACCATGGACGTGGCCGAAGAAAACCCACCGATAAAGGACAGCATCGCCAGCCAGTCATTGCCCTGCGACAGCGGTACGGTCAAAACGAACAGGTCGGGGTTCGAGCCTTCGGGCAACAGGTCCAGACCGACAACGGCAATGGGTACAACGAAAAGACTCATCAGCAGCAGGTACAGTGGGAAAGCCCATGCTGCGGTTCTCAGATGACCCTCATCTGCGTTTTCAACGACCATGACCTGAAACATGCGCGGCAGGCATATGAAGGCTGCCGCAGACAAAAAGATGAAAGTGGTCCAGCGCCCGGCATCCACGTTCCATTGGCCGATCTCGGACGCGTCGATCCGGTCCATCATGGGACCGACACCCCCTGCGATGCCCCAAACCACAAACGCGCCCACAGCCAGCAAGGCGAACAGCTTCACCACCGATTCCAGCGCAATGGCCGTCACAACACCGTGGTGGCGTTCATTGACGTCCAGATTGCGGGTGCCGAAGAGGATGGCAAAAACCGCCAGACCTGCGGCCACCCAAAACACGCTGGAACCTTCGCGATAAAGGCCCGTGGGGTCAGCCTCGGCGAAGATCGAAAACGAAAGGGTGATGGACTGCAGTTGCAGCGCGATATAGGGGGTACCACCCAGCACCGCCAGAATGGTCACACAGATCGCCAGCGTGTTGGACTTGCCGTAGCGCGAGGAGATCAGATCGGCAATCGAGGTCACCCGCTGGCTGCGCCCGACCCGCACCAGTTTGCGCAGACCCCACCACCAGCTGATCATTACCAGCGTCGGGCCCAGATAGATCGTTACGAACTCCAGCCCCGACCGCGCGGCATTGCCGACGGCACCGTAAAATGTCCAGGCCGTGCAGTAGATCGACAGCGACAGCGTATAGATCAGCGGCGACCGCAACCACGCCCCCCGCCCGGCGGCGGCCAGTCTATCGGCGGCAAAGGCGACACCGAACAGCAGCACCACATAGCCCAGACATACCAGGATCAGAACGTTCAGCGTTGCCATCGGTCCGTCTCGGGTTCGGATTCGTCATGGGTTCCCATGCGCCTGGCGGCAAATCCAAACACCAGGCTGGCCACGATCATGGCGCCCCAGCAGGTGAAGATATAATAGATCGAAGAAGACAAGGGCACGCCCTCTTGCGTGCCTTGACCATCGGGCCACAACAACGGGATCGCCAACAAGGCCGCGCCCAAAAAGGGCAACAGCCGTGCCGCATCAGATAACCTGCGGCGGCGATAGCTCTGCCGTTCAAGAAACAGCGAAGGCCGGACGCCCGAAGGCTGACGGTCTTCGTCCGAACTCATGACTGTGTTGCCTGCGCGTGCAGGTCCCGCACCGCAGTCAGCATCTCGGTATTGGAAAACGGCTTGGTCATGAAACGACTGACTCCGGCGTTTTCGGCCATCTCCCGATCCCGAGACTGCCCTCGCGCGGTCAGCATCAGAACCGGCAAGCTTTGCATACCGTCCACTTCGCGCAGGTCTCGTAAAATCTCCATCCCGCTTTTGCCCGGAAGCATCACATCAAGAATTACAAGATCCGGACTTGCGCCCTGAATAACCTGTAATGCGTCGCTGCCTTCGGCGTGCGTCTCGACCAGCCAACCCTCACGTGTCAGCAGGAACCGAATGGCCTCGGCGATGTTCGGCTCATCCTCAATTAACAGAACCTTGCGGCTCATGATTATCTGTCCTCCCCGTGACGGGACTTAAAATTTTCGACCCATCTCAGCCAGCTTACGCGTTCTGTCAGGAAACTGTCAAAAACGTTCGCTCAGGATTGACGGTTCGCGGCGGGACACACAATCGCTGCTGGGGCAGACCCGACAGCTGGGACCGACCCGAGCAACTGCTTGTTCACCCTGCGCATCGTCCTCGACCGACCGCACCAGCATCACCGAGCGATAGACCGGCCCGTCATCAAAACCGGATATGTGCTGCGGCCACGCATAGGCATAACAATCGAATACCGCCGCCGTCCGCCCAAGCTGTACGATACGTTTGCGGATCGGCACCAACGGCCGGTTCAGCGCCTGAAACAGCGGCCACAGAGGGCAGGCCTCACCAAAGCGCGGCATGGCGAAACCGGGCACGGATTTGCTGAAAAGGATACTGCCCGAGGCATCGCACACCACCAGCCCCGTCGGTCGCCCCAGATACCCGCCCGGCAAAGCTGCCAGCCTCCTCAGCACCGTCGCGACATTCACCGAAAACCGCGCCGCCAGCTGCAACGGGTCCAGCGGGGCTTGATCCAGGGCGGCCTGCAACTGGTCCAGTGGCATGGCACGGGCATCCGCGGCATAGACTTTAAGGAAATCCAGAGCCACGGTTTTTGCAGCCGTCGACTCCAGAGCACTCAGGTCAATGTCCGCGTCGCGCCCACCCTGTTCGACTTCTGGGAAGTGGTGACCACGGGCCTCAAGAAACGCTTCGACATCTTCCATCGGTACGCCGCGATGATCGCCGTCAGAATCGCTTTCATCCAAATAAGCGACCAGCGATTTGGAGCTTTCGGCCAAACGCTCGGCATCCTGGTGCAGGTTGCTGTGAAAGCGGTCCTGCCACTCGGGGTCAATGTCCTGCGTATCCGCCAGAATCGCGGCGGTTGACCGAATCGCAGCAGCGGTTGACAGAACCTCATGCACTGAGGCCGCCAGATGCGGGTCGTGGGTCAGACGGTCCGACAGGGTTTCAACGGTCCGCTCAAGCGACACGACCCGGCGGTGCATCTGCGCCAGCACACCAGCCCATCCGGGAAACCGCCCGGCGAACTCTTCGAGCCCGTCCAGTTCTGCCTGCTGGCCAACGGCATCGGCGGCGGCCTCGCGCAGCGCCGCGATCAGCGTGGCCTCGATCCCCTGTGTCAGCACCGACGGCTCCACCGCCAGCGCCCCGGCGATATCAACCAACAGCTTGCCACCAATCCGGCGGCGGTTGTGTTCGATAAGGTTCAGATAAGATGCTGAAATCCCGACCTGACGCGCAAGCTCCGCCTGTCGCAGACCCGCGATCTGACGCCTTTCCCGGATACGGCTACCCGTCAGCGTATCGCGCATGTTCCCACCCTTCTCAAAGCGAAACCAGCCAAAATTCACTCCGGTTAGTTTTCAGAACTCTTGATGTATTTCTAGTGGTTAAGGCAGAGTTTTCAAAGACTATTTACAAGCTTGACAAAACACGCCCACCCAGCGCGGGCAATGTCGGCGCAGAATCTGCGCAGGCCCCCTTCTAATTCCCCTGAAATCCCTGCACGATAGCCGCATGAGCGACCCCGCCTTTGAATACGCACCAATCGGGCTTGTCGAATTGGAGAACCGGATCATCCGGCGCTGCAATCTGCAGTTCGCCCGCACCTTTGGCGGTGAGGCCGTGGATTATCGCAATATGCCCTTGTTGCATCTGTATCCGTCTGTGGCCGATTGGGAACGCATCGGCGCGCGCAGCCTGCAGGTGATGCGCGACACCGGGTATTACTCTGATGAACGCGTCATGCGGCGGCGCAACAGCGATTTGTTCTGGTGCCGAGCGCGCGGACGCTCACTGACCCCGGATGACCCCTTCCGCCACGGAATCTGGAGCTTTTCCGACATTTCGGAAGAACGCCCCCTGGTCGAACTGACTGCGCGTGAACGTGAGGTGGCGATCCTGTCTTGCCGTGGCCTGTCCGCCAAGGAAATAGGCGCGGAACTGAACCTCAGCTATCGCACGATCGAGGCCTACCGCGCCCGCCTTTTGGAAAAATTCGGAGCCCGCAAACTGCCCGAATTGGTGGCGAAGCTTTCGGGAATGCCGCTTTAGGCCCTGCCGCCCTCCGATATCTTCTTTAAAACCCATACATCACAGGCTCAGACTGCGCTTTTCATGGCCGGGCGCATGGCTTATAACGCTGCGTAATCAGACCAAAGCCCGCATGGAACAGACGGGCCAAAGGGGAACCGTCGAGGACACTCATGACAGACACCAAACACGAAGCGGATGTGGCATTCATCAAGGCACTGGCCGAATTGCTGCGCGAAAACGACCTGACCGAGCTGCAGGTCAAACGCGAATACGGCGAGGAAGACAGCCTGAACGTGCGCGTAAGCCGCATGACCCAGGTCGCTGCCGCTCCGGTTCAGGTCGCGGTTCCCGCCGCAGCGCCTGCAGCAGCCCCGGCGGCCGCTCCGGTCCCTGCCGCAGCAGAGGCACCCGCCGCACAGGAAGATCCGGCCAGCCATCCCGGCGCCGTGACTTCGCCCATGGTCGGCACCGTTTACATGCAGCCCGAGCCGGGCGCGCCCTCGTTCATCTCGGTCGGTGCTTCGGTGTCCGAAGGCGACACGCTGCTGATCGTCGAAGCGATGAAAACCATGAACCACATCCACGCGCCCAAGGCAGGCACCATCAAGCGTATCCTTGTGGGCGACGGCGACGCTGTGGAATTCGGCACCCCTCTGGTCATCGTTGAGTAAGGCGGGCCCATGTTCGACAAAATCCTGATTGCCAACCGAGGCGAGATCGCCCTGCGTGTGATCCGCGCCGCGCGTGAGATGGGGATTAAGACAGTCGCCGTCCACTCCACCGCCGACAGCGATGCGATGCATGTGCGCATGGCGGACGAATCGGTGTGTATTGGCCCTCCGCCCAGCCCGCAAAGCTATCTGTCGGTGCCCGCGATCATCTCGGCCTGTGAAATCACCGGCGCGCAGGCGATCCACCCCGGCTATGGCTTTTTGTCCGAGAATGCCGAGTTCGTGCAGATCGTCGAGGACCACGGCATCACCTTTATCGGCCCCACCGCGGAACACATCCGCATCATGGGCGACAAAATCACCGCCAAGGAAACGATGAAGGCGCTGGGTGTGCCTTGCGTTCCGGGCTCGGACGGCGGCGTGCCCGATCTGGCCACCGCCAGGAAAATCGGTGAAGAATTCGGCTATCCCGTCATCATCAAGGCCACCGCCGGTGGCGGCGGTCGCGGCATGAAAGTCGCGCAGAACGCAAATGAGATGGAAAGCGCCTTCATGACCGCCCGGGCCGAGGGCAAAGCCGCCTTTGGCAATGACGAGGTCTATATCGAGAAATACCTGACCACGCCGCGCCACATCGAGATTCAGGTCTTTGGCGACGGCAAGGGCAAGGCGGTCCATCTGGGCGAACGCGACTGCTCGCTGCAGCGCCGCCACCAGAAAGTGTTCGAAGAGGCCCCCGGCCCCGCGATCACCCCGGAAGAGCGCGCCAAGATCGGTAAGACCTGCGCCGACGCCGTGGCCAAGATCAATTATATCGGCGCGGGCACTATCGAGTTCCTCTATGAAAACGGCGAGTTCTATTTCATCGAGATGAACACCCGCCTGCAGGTGGAGCATCCCGTGACCGAAGGCATCTTTGGTGTCGATCTGGTGCGCGAGCAAATCCTTGTCGCCGCGGGTGAGGACATGTCGTTCGGTCAGGACAATCTGGAAATTAACGGCCACGCCATCGAGGTTCGGATCAACGCCGAAAAGCTGCCCAACTTCTCGCCCTGCCCGGGCAAGATCTCGGCCTATCATGCGCCGGGCGGTCTGGGTGTGCGGATGGATTCGGCGCTGTATGACGGGTACGCGATCCCGCCCTATTACGACTCGCTGATCGCCAAGCTGATCGTGCAGGGCCGCGACCGGGCCGAGGCGCTGGCGCGTCTGGAACGGGCCTTGGGTGAGCTGATCGTGGACGGCATCGATACCACCGTACCACTGTTCCACGCGTTGCTGCAGGAGCCTGACATTCACAGCGGCAACTACAACATCCACTGGCTGGAGCGTTGGCTTGCGGAGCATATGGCCGATTAAAACAACAGGGTCGAAGGGCACCAGCCCTTCGGCCTTCGGGCATTTCCAATGAGCCTTTCCCCGGAACTCCTACTCCACAGCTACTCCATCGGCATTTTTCCGATGGCCGAAAACCGTGACGCACCCGAGCTGTTCTGGGTTGACCCCAAATTCCGCGGTGTCTTTCCCCTCGACGGCTTTCACGTCTCACGTAGCCTTGCAAGACGTATCCGCAAATGCGGCTATACGGTGACAATCAATCAGAATTTCGTCGGGGTCGTCGATGGCTGCGCAGATCGCGCGGATACATGGATCAATGCCGAATTGCGGGATCTCTACCAACAGATCCACCGCCTGGGCCACGCGCATTCATTGGAGATATGGGAGGCGGACCATCTGGTCGGGGGCGTCTACGGTGTCGCATTGGGGGCGGCGTTTTTCGGAGAAAGCATGTTCTCACGCCGGACGGACGCGTCGAAAATCGCTCTGGCCTATCTGGTGGATCGCCTGCGGCAAACCGGGTTTCAGCTGTTCGACACCCAGTTTCTGACCGCGCATCTGGCCTCACTGGGCGCAATCGAAATTCCCCGATCGCAATACCGGCAGGAGCTGGAAGAGGCGATCAACGCCAGCGCGGATTTCACCGCGCCGCTGGTTCAGTTGCCCGAAGCGGTCATACAGCGGATCACCCAGACGTCATAACGCGCATGATCCAGCGCGTTCAGCGCCGGTGAGGTGGCAATCATCCAGCCGTCAAACAATTCATCCGACTTGCCTTTTTCCCAGATCGTCAGATAGGCAAAGGCATCGCCGGTCGGGTTCTCGGCCGGATAGCGGCAATCCCCAAGTGCAACGTCCAGACCAAAAACCGCTGTGGTCTCACCGTTTTGCATTTCCACGTCGACGGTCTGACCATTCACCTTGTCTAGTCCCCGCAGGATCGCCCCCGGGCCCGACTGCGCCTTTTGCTGTGCCATTGCACCCGAGGCGGTCAATAGCGCTGCGATCAGGGCAAAACGCCTCATTCGCCGCCGTCCCCGGCCACGAATTTGACCAGCAGCGATATCAGGCTGACCGCGCCCTGCGTGTCCTCAACCTGATCACCGGGTTCAAAATAGAAGGGCGAGCCGCCTGGCATCACCTCGACGAAATTGCCGCCCAGCAACCCTTCGGACGAAATGATGATGGCACTGTCATCCGGCACCAGAATGCCATCCGCGATCGAAAACGTAGTGTCCGCGCGATAGGTATCCGGGTTCAGGGTCACGCCCGTCACGGTGCCGATCTTGACCCCGGCCAGACGCACATCCGTGCCTACGCCCACGCCTTCGAGCGAGCGGAAAGATGCCTCAAGCTGATATCCAGTACCGCCCTGCGACAGGCCGGTGGACTGGCTGGCATAAACGCCAAAAGCAACGGCGCAGGCCAGAACGGCCCCACCGACAAGAACTTCGGTAACGTTGTAGGTCGACATCGCTCGCCTCGTTTATTCCGGGCTCCAGGCCTCGTAATCCGTGCGCTCGACCGGGTCGACACGGCGCAGAGACCCCGCAGGGGTATAGGCCAGAGCCGTCCCCGTCAGGTTTTCCTGGTGCGGTTTTTCCCAGGACTTGTGCTGCAACGGCTTATCGGTCGGCGGCTCATCCCAGGTGCGGTGCAGCCAGCCGTGCCAGTCGGGGTCGATCCGGCTGGCCTCGGCCTCACCGTTGAAAATCACCCAGCGTTTGCTGTCGTCGGCATTGCGGTAGAAGACATTGCCTTCGTTGTCTTCGCCGACTTTCTCACCTTTCCGCGCAGTATAGATCTGCGTGTTCAAGGTGGCTCCGTTCCACCAGGTTACGGCCCGCAAAAGACTGTTCAGGATACCCATCGGCTGCCTCCGACATTTCTGTTCCCGCAGATATGGACCAAAGGCTCGCCAAGGTCCAGTGCCACTAGGGCCGCACCTGCTATTCCGGCAAAACTGCGGTCACTTCGATTTCGATGCGGTCCTCAGGGGTTATGAGATTGCATTCGGTCACTGTCGCCGCCGGCGGATTGGCACCGAATGCTTCGACCAACAGAGGCCAACACAGTTCAAAATCGCTCATGTCGGGTAGGTAATAGTTCACACGGACCACATGCGCGAAATCCGTCCCAGCTTCCGCCAGCGCTTTTGCAATGGCATCAAGAGCGGATTTGCACTGACCAACAGTATCTTTGGGAATGTTGTCACCTTGTGCGCAGGTTCCGGCAACAAAGACAAATCCATTTGCAACCACGGCGCGGCAATATCCGACTTTGGCCTCGTATTCTCCGCCCGAGGAAATACGTCTGATCGTCATGATGACCCCCACAAGAAAACGGCGCGGTCAGTGCCGCGCCGTGATTGGTAAATCGGTTTGAACTTAACCGGCCGAGGCCGATTCCGCCGCATCCGCGTAGATGATCAACGGCTGTTTGTCGGACGATACCGCCTCTTCGTTGACCACAACCTCGGTCACGTTCTTCATGCCGGGCAGTTCGAACATCGTGTCCAGCAGAATATCTTCCAGGATCGAACGCAGACCACGTGCGCCGGTTTTCCGTTCGATGGCCTTCTTGGCAATCGACTTGAGCGCGTCGTCGGTAAAAGCCAGTTCGGCGTCTTCCAGTTCGAACAGGCGCTGGTATTGCTTGACCAGAGCGTTCTTGGGCTTGGTCAGGATGGTAACCAGAGCATCCTCGTCCAGGTCCTCCAGCGTCGCCAGAACCGGCAGACGGCCAACAAATTCCGGGATCAGACCGAATTTCAGCAGGTCTTCGGGCTCCAGATCCTTGAAAATCTCGCCCACGCCGCGTTCGTCATTGTCACGCACATCGGCGCCAAAGCCCATTGCCGAGCCCTTGCCGCGTTGCGCGATGATCTTGTCCAAACCGGCAAACGCGCCGCCACAGATGAACAGGATGTTCGTGGTGTCGACTTGCAGGAATTCCTGCTGCGGGTGCTTGCGCCCACCCTGCGGAGGAACGCTGGCAACAGTACCTTCCATCAGCTTCAACAGCGCCTGTTGCACGCCCTCACCCGACACGTCCCGCGTGATCGAGGGGTTTTCGGACTTGCGCGTAATCTTGTCGACCTCATCGATATAAACGATGCCGCGCTGTGCGCGTTCGACGTTATATTCGCTGGCCTGCAGCAGCTTGAGGATGATGTTTTCGACATCCTCACCCACATAACCGGCTTCGGTCAGGGTGGTGGCGTCCGCCATAGTAAACGGCACATCCAGAATCCGCGCCAGCGTCTGCGCCAGCAAGGTCTTACCGCAGCCGGTCGGGCCGATCAGCAGGATGTTGGATTTCGCCAGCTCAATATCGCTGCCCGCTTTCTGGGCATGGTTCAAGCGTTTATAGTGATTGTGCACCGCGACCGACAGAACCCGCTTGGCCGTGGCCTGACCGATCACGTAATCGTCCAGAACCTCGCAAATGTCCTTGGGTGTTGGCACCCCGTCCGAGGACTTCAGACCGCTGGCCTTGGTTTCTTCGCGGATGATGTCCATGCACAGTTCGACGCATTCATCGCAGATAAACACGGTCGGGCCGGCAATCAGCTTGCGTACCTCATGCTGGCTCTTGCCGCAAAAGCTACAGTAGAGCGTGTTCTTGCCGTCACCGCCTGAATTCGTCGCCATGTTCTACCTTTCGGGCTTCGTCCCTGCGGCCCGTCCTGAACCGCGCTTGCCGCCTGTTGGTGCAGCTTAAGACAGCACCGAGACAGCTACAATCTCAAAATGCGCCCCGCGCGACGCGCGCGGGGGCTCAACGTCAGGCCTCGTCGCCGTCCATTTTGGCGCGGTTTTCGACGATTTCGTCGATGTGGCCCCAATCCTTCGCCTCTTCCGGGCTCATGAAATTGTCACGATCCAGCGCTTTTTCAACCGCCTTTTTTGTCTGGCCGGTATGGCGTACATAGATGTCATACAGGCGATCTTTCAGTTTCTGCGTCTCGGCCGCGTGAATCATGATGTCGCTGGCCTGACCCTGATAGCCACCGCTGGGCTGGTGCACCATGATGCGGCTGTTGGGCAGCGAGAACCGCATTCCCTTCTCACCACCGGCCAGCAGAACCGACCCCATCGAGGCCGCTTGACCGATCACCAATGTCGAACATTTCGGCTTAATATACTGCATTGTATCGTAAATCGACAAACCGCTGGTCACAACACCGCCAGGCGAATTGATGTAGATCGAGATCTCTTTGCTGGGGTTTTCCGCCTCAAGATGCAGCAGCTGGGCGACGACCAGATGGCTCATCCCATCGTGGATCGGGCCGTTGATGAAAATGATCCGCTCTTTCAGAAGGCGCGAGAAAATATCGTAGGCCCGTTCGCCGCGGCTGGTCTGTTCGACCACCATCGGGACGAGCGTATTCATATAGGTATCAACTGGATCGAACATTCTGAACCTGCCTGCTTTGCTATGGATCGGGACACTACCCGAAGAAACGTTACCCGAGTCTTAGTGTCGCCACCGGGGGGCTGCAAGGGGGGCCGGAGACTTCATGCCTCGCGGCCGTGATTTGAATGTTGTACCTGCTCTTTTGAAATCTGCGCGAACAGCGCTCAACACATATTTCCGCCCTCACATCACATCATTTTGATTCATGCATATGGAAATACATGCGCAAAATATGTACGCAAGAACCTCGCGTCAGCGAACCCGCACTCAGCGCCCACCAAGTTTGCGAGTAAACAAGGAAAACACGATGGCCCTTCCACAACTTTCTCAAGATATGCCGCCCGAGTCGTTCGACAAGATGGTTGAAAACGCAACGCGTGCGTCGAATTTTCTGAAAGCCATCAGCCACGAAGGCCGCCTGATGATCCTGTGTCATCTGGTGTCGGGCGAAAAATCCGTAACCGAGCTGGAAGAGCTGCTGTCCGCCCGTCAGGCGGCAGTGTCCCA
Source organism: Ruegeria sp. MALMAid1280 (assembly GCF_049195285.1). NCBI lineage: Bacteria > Pseudomonadati > Pseudomonadota > Alphaproteobacteria > Rhodobacterales > Roseobacteraceae > Ruegeria > Ruegeria sp. MALMAid1280. The sequence continues at coordinate 33,450 of NZ_JBMIRT010000044.1, forward strand.
GCAGTTGTCGCGATTGCGCCTCGAAGGTTTGGTGACGCCCCGCCGCGAGGGCAAGGCGATCTTTTACCGCCTGGCCGATGACCGCCCGCGCCGCATGATCGAACTGGTTTACGACATGTTCTGCGGCGAAGAAAAAGGCTGATTGTACAGCTCTGCCGCATGCCGGTCGGCGTGATCGCCCCACCGACCGTCAAAGTCTGAACCGGCTTCAAAGCGCTGGTTCCATTCAAGGAAAGCTGTTACGCAACACAGGACTGACACGAATGGAGACACTGATGATCCGTGCAATTCTGATTGGGCTTGCCCTATTCACCCTCACCGCCTGCGAAACCGCCAAGGGCGCGGGCAAAGACATCGAGAAAGCGGGTGACGCGATTCAGGGCGCGGCCACGGACGTTCAGGAGAATCTCTGACCTCCAAATCCTGGCAGACCGCACAACGCACACCCTGCGTATAGTTGCTGATTCAGCCGACCTGCCGTTGGGTTCAGGGTACCGGTGTATAGATGCGGTATTGCAATTCTGACAGGACAGCAGGGTTCTTGTGAACGCACAAGAACCCCGCAGTTTTTTCGCAAGGGTAAAGTGGCAGCCTGTTTCACGCCGAAATATGGCGAAAGGAAAAGGCGTCAGGTGCGCAGACACGGTCTATGCATGTATCCTCTCGGACACTCCTGACGCCTTGCCGGGTCGACACGTCCGGGGGACATCCCGAGCCAGTTACCCTGACCCTGCAAGGGCCACGGCAGCTGTGCCGCGCCAATAGGCACCTCACAGCACGCCTCGGCCTTCTGAGAGGTTGGTCACCTGATCCGGATGCAATATCCCTATCACACGACCACCCACCGGTAAGTCTCTGCGCAACAAGTCAGATCCTAGAACCTGCCCTCGCCGCGCCGACCCCCTGGCCTTTGCGTCCCACCCAGGTTCCCAAGAACCGATGTGGTAGGACGATGGTTGCACCGGCGCCGCGATCCGACAAGAAAATAGCACTGCAGCATGAAAATTAGACGGGGATAACGTGTTGATATCCTCCGGGAGAATTTTGGGGATAAGTCCGGAAGTCGCGCGGCTCTGCCGGTTTGAGGCAGGAAAACTCTGAACCACGTCAAAACGCCTGTTCAGGCCGCTTTTCTGCAATTGCGAAGGGGTTGAGCAGGCTTTTATGCGCGAAATCAGAACGCCCTGCCCCTCAGAATTTTTGATTTTGCGATTCGTCTCCCGCTTCCTGACAGTCGAGAGTCATGGAAACGGAACCATGATCGGACGCACCCCCACCCTACCTGCGACGCCGTGCTGAAGGTTCACGAGCTCCGGACCGCCCGTGCCGGGCTACGCCGCATTCCGGCATGTGCCGATCCCAACCCTGTCGCAGGTGGCGCAATGGCCGCCCGACCCGTCTCCACCATTCGGAGACATTGGTTCCGCTTCCTGAGAAGCGCTCTGGCCAGACCGGGATTACCTATTACGCGCTGCACCGAACAGCAGCCAGTACCCCCTACAGACCGATCGGGCCAGAGACGCTTCAGTTCACCTGACGTTCCAGAACGGTGCTGTAGGTCGTTCCGTTACGCAGGCTACGGAAATCCGCAAAGATCTTTCCGTCTTCGTACCGGGCATCGATCAACGCATTCGCGCCGATGACCAGCGGTGAGGTTTCGACGATCCCGATACTGCCGGTCCCGTCGAGGCTGATGGTGCCGGTGGCCTCATTCTCATTCCATTCGGTGTCGCCATCGCGCCGCCACTTGCTGGGACCCCAGAAGACGTTTTCTTCCTGCATCTGGATGTCCAGCATCCACTCGGCCTGATTGAACCGGGGTTCATCGCCGCGATAGGTATGGGATGGCGAGACGGTCGTATACGACCCCAGCCATGTGCCGCGCAGGTCCGGCGCGTCGGCCAGAGCGGCCGTTCCAAGGGTGAGGGTCGCGGCCAGAGCGGCTGCTCCGGCAGTCATGTATCTGGTCATTGGCTCTCTCCTCCAAACATTGGCCGTCCTTGGCCTGCTGAACAGATTGGAAGCTAAAGAGCCGGTTGCAACTTACCTAAGGGAAACTTCATCTGTAGTTCATTGAACCCTCAGACGTTTCCGGAGGACGGGGATACACTCCCCGTCCTAAGCCATTGTGAAAAATAACTTATTCCACCGTAATACTGCCAGTGATCGTGTTCACGAATTTCTTGGTATCGGGATCGGTCAGAGACGAAAAGCTGCCGCCCCCGGTTGCACTCGCCCAATTGCCCGAGCCGCCCGAAACCGTCCAGTCACCGGTCAAAGCGCCACCCTCACCAAGCCCCGTGGCCGTCCATGTCATCACCGCTTTGTCGCCCGATGCGGTGTCAAACACGCAATTCCCGGTGCCCGACACCCCGGCCCCGTTGATCAGCACCGCGCCGAAACACGACCCGCTCGCGCCTTCCAGAGGGTGCCCGGCGGCGACCTCGAAACTGTCATAATCAGTCTGCGTTTTCACCACCGCGTGGCCATCCGAGATGCCGTAGACCTGGTTCGCATTCATCCCCATGCCCTTGCCGGAAGCGTCATATGTCTCGGCCATGGCCAAGCCTGCAGACAGGCCCAGGGTCAGGGCTGTGGTTGCGGTCGCAATTAAGAACTTGTGCATAATAACCTCTCATTTCTGAGGGTCTGGCGTTGCAAGCATGTAAAGAAAAAACCGCCTGAACGCGGTCCCCCGCGCAGAGGATAACACATTCCGTTCTTTGCGTCTAAACCGGGCCTCAGCCTTCGAGCTTGCGGGCCACCAGAAACGAGACCGGGAACGCCGCGACAAAGCCAACAACCGCCGCGATCAGCAGGGTCGTCCAAGCGGCGTGCCCCATGACCAGCACTGCAATTACAGCGCACCCGGCAAGGGTGGAACCAAGGAAGATGTGAAGGATCAGCGTCAGGGGCGACATAGGGGCCTCGTTTTTACCAGTCTGTTTTCGCAGACCCTAGAACCGAGGCTGAGAGTGGTCCTTGATCTGGGTCAGAATGCGCGGTGATCCGAGGTGCAATTTCGACGTTTGATAAGGAGAACGGAGGGCCACGACCGCTCTGTCGGGCGGCGCAAAGGCACAGCCCGTTAACCAAACCAGATCCGGCAATATAATGTCAGTTCAGGCCAAGCAGTTCTTTGGCCTGTGCCAGAGTTGCAACCGACGCGTCATGATCACCTGCATCATGCAGCGCGGCACCTTCGTCGCGCCATGTTTCGACCTGTGTGATCTGTTCTTCAGACAGGTCAGGACCCGCAGCCAGAGCGGCATCGATGGCGGCAATGTCGGTGGGGCATTGCCCGGCAAAGGCAGGCGCGGCGAACAGGCAGAAGGCAGCGACCAGAGTCAGATATTTCATTGATTCATCCTCCCGTGTTTTGGGGTGTGATGAGAATATCATGAAACGGGTCAGGCCCGGAGGGCGTCAGCATCCGATGCGGAGGATCGGCGAGAGATGGCTGACGGCTGGACGATTTCGCTATCGAACATGTGGAGCCCCGAGAGCAAACGCGCCGCCCGTTTTGCCGGAGGCAAACCTTTGGTTTGACGGGGGCGGATCATGGTATGGCCCCGGCGATGCCGCCGGGTGGGTGAACATACGTAATAACTACTTCTGGATGCGTAGGAAAACTTCCAGATGCCCCATGGTTGAACATCACATCAAGTATGCGTATATTTCCCCCAAAAGAACACCTAAGAGACTAAAAATGAACGCAAAAATTCCCTCCGACATTGAAAACATCTTGAGTGACAATTATCAAATAAATGAAGGGAAAATGCAAAACCAGCTAATTTACGATTTTGATTTCGACTATGGAACAATTCTAGAAAAATACGAACAGTCCATTGAGGATTGGAAACTTCTGGAAGAAGTTGAGAAGAAAAAGTACAAAAAGGGCCTGCCGGGTTTTTTGTCTGAAAAAGGAGTTGAAAACCCTAAAGACAAGAAATTTAACATTGCCAAGAATGCGCACCTGGTCAAGAAAGAGGTTAGAGCTCGAAAAGAATATGCGTCACCACTAAAATCACTACCACTAGACGCCATTAACTACCAAAGCTCAGTGACTGAGCTTGTAGAAAGCATTGAGAACGTTGAGCAAATAAAATCTATATATAAACTTCGAAAGTACACCACTGGTGGCACTAAGAACGCAGGTATAAATGATACAGAAGCGGTAAAGCTAAAGAACTGCTTCAGCCAAGGCAGGGAATTGTATTTTGCAGGTTGTGGCGGGTCCTTGATGGTAAAGCCCTTGAACCACTTTTACTCAGTCACCGCCTATTCTTATGGGATGATAGTCTTAAACAATCCTATCAGATACAGTAAAGATAATCTACCAAGCTCCCATGGCATGGTTTACTTACCTGACGTTGTTCAGGCACAATTCGGCGGGGACAGTCCAACCGGGACATTTAGTGAGCTTTTCAGCTCATTCCCGACAGAGCTAATAAAATACAATAATATTGAATTTCAGCAAGATTTAACTGACAGCATCAGCGCATTTTATGAAAACAGAATAAATGCAAGCATTGGAACACTTCTGAGTATGCTGCCAGAAATGGCAGACTATTATTCGTTAATGACTGGAAAACGCTCAAGAGCATTTCCATTAGAAATTGTAAATGCAAACAACCCCAGAATGTTGATTTGGGAGTTTCAAATTGGAGATGGGACGACACTTCCAACACGAGAGATAGTCGAAAAATCATTTCCAAACTTTGAAGTATCCGAGCGATTTGGAAAATATGTCATCTCAGTTCCAGCAAACAGAGCGTCCGAAATCAAGGCACTGATTTACACCGATGTTCGCGGGCGACTGTCCTTCATCGAAAATCCATTCTTTCCTATACTACTGCCTGAGATTTGCCTACACTTTTTGCTAAATCACGTTTATTCTTGCATCATGCGTTATCGACCAGATGATTGGGGAAACGTAATTTTGAACGAAGTCTCTACCGACACCTCGTTGCTAACAAGACACTATTTTTCAAACTATGAACGCAAGATTATTCTTCTGATTCTAAAGTGCATCTCACGGTACACGCCGACTGTTGAACTTGGCGAAACCGTCTAACCTCGACGCTTGATGGTATTAGACAACTAAAGATTGACAGCTTTAGCTGTCCATCTTCAAAGCCGAAATAAACGCCTCCTGCGGGATGTCGACCTTCCCGAACTGGCGCATCTTTTTCTTACCGGCCTTCTGCTTGTCCAGCAGCTTGCGTTTCCGCGTGGCGTCGCCTCCGTAGCATTTCGCGGTCACGTCCTTGCGTAAGGCGGACAGGGTCTCGCGGGCGATGACCTTGCCTCCGATGGCGGCCTGGATCGGGATTTTGAACATGTGGCGCGGGATCAGATCTTTCAGTTTTTCGCACATCGCCCGGCCCCGCATCTCGGCCCGGTCGCGGTGAACCATGGTCGACAGCGCATCGACCGGTTCGTCATTCACCAGCACCGACATCTTGACCAGATTGTCCTCGGTATAGCCGGTCATCTGGTAGTCAAAACTGGCGTAACCTTTTGTTACCGATTTCAGGCGATCATAGAAATCGAACACAACTTCGTTGAGGGGAAGGTCGTAAACAACCATCGCGCGGGAGCCCGCATAAGTCAGGTCCATCTGGATGCCGCGGCGGTCCTGGCAGAGTTTCAGCACGTCGCCGAGATATTCATCCGGCACCAGAATGGTCGCCTTGATGCGCGGTTCCTCGATGTGATCGACCTTGGAGGGGTCGGGCATGTCGGCGGGGTTGTGCAGCTCGATCATCTCGCCGTCTTTCATGTAGACGTGATAGATCACCGATGGCGCGGTGGTGATCAGCTCGATATCGTATTCGCGTTCGATGCGGTCGCGGATGACCTCAAGGTGCAGAAGCCCGAGGAAGCCGCAGCGGAAGCCAAAGCCAAGCGCGGCCGAGGTCTCCATTTCAAAGCTGAAGCTGGCGTCGTTCAGCGCCAGCTTGTCGATCGCATCGCGCAGGTCTTCGAATTCGGCGGAGTCCACCGGGAAGAGGCCGCAGAACACCACCGGCTGCGCGGGTTTGAAGCCCGGCAGGGCGTCCTCGGTGCCGTTGCGGTCATTGGTGATAGTGTCACCGACGCGGGTGTCGCGGACCTGTTTGATGGACGCCGTCAGAAAGCCGATCTCACCAGGGCCAAGCGAGTCCACCATCTCCATCTCGGGCCGGAAGACCCCTACGCGGTCGACATGGTGCAGGGTGTTGTTCGACATGAATTTGACCCGCATGCCCTTTTTCAGCGTGCCGTCCATGATGCGGACCAGAACGATAACGCCGAGATAGGCGTCGTACCACGAATCCACCAGCATCGCCTTGAGCGGCGCGTCGAGATTGCCCTGTGGCGCGGGCAGTTGCTGCACGATGGCTTCCAGCGTCTCATGGATGCCCTGCCCCGTCTTGGCGCTGACCTGAATGGCGTCTGTCGCGTCGATGCCGATCACGTCCTCGATCTGTTCCGCCACGCGGTCACAGTCCGACGCAGGCAGGTCGATCTTGTTCAGCACCGGCACGATCTCATGATCAGCGTCGATGGCCTGATAGACATTCGCCAGCGTCTGCGCCTCGACCCCTTGCGTCGAGTCCACAACCAGCAGAGAGCCCTCGACCGCGCGCATGGACCGGCTGACCTCATAGGCAAAATCCACGTGGCCGGGGGTGTCGATCAGGTTCAGCACGTATTGCTCGCCATTGTCGGCGGTATAGTCGATGCGAACCGTGTTCGCCTTGATGGTGATGCCGCGCTCGCGCTCGATATCCATGCTGTCGAGCAGCTGTTCCTTCATGTCGCGATCCTTGACCGTTCCGGTCTCTTGGATGAGCCGGTCAGCAAGGGTGGATTTGCCATGGTCGATATGCGCGACGATGGAGAAATTGCGGATATGAGCGAGGTCTGTCATGGGTTGGGGATATGCGTCGGAAATGGGCTGTGGTCAAGGTGGGACGCGACCCCAGCGCAACCCTTTGAATACGAGGCCTCCGACCGATCAGACCAACCTGTTTTTGACCTGCACCGCGTTCATCCAATGCGTCTCGCTCTGCACATGGCCCTCGCGTACGTATTTCGCGAGGTGAGTGGGCATGTCTTCTTCCTTGAACGCCGCTGTTGTGCGAACGACGAATCCCTCTTGCGTACCCAAGTTCAGATCGGCGATCACGTCCGCCACAACCTTCGCGGAGAACGGTCCGCGATACAGTTCGGGAACAGCGGTGATCCCAAGCTCGACAAAGCGTGAAAGCGTCGCGTCCCACGATTGCACTTGGTTTGCCTTGACCCAAGCGAAGCCCAGGAAATAAGTCGGCAACTCAAAATATTCGATGGAATGACGCGCGAACAGATACTCGCCGACGATGCGCTCATCCTCGGCAAGTTGAGGCGCGACACCAGCTGCGAAGGCCTTCATCCAATCTCGCGACGGGTGATAGCGCGCATCGATGCTGCGAGGGTGACAGCCTTGGCTGTGAATTGTTGTATTCTCGCCGTCCATCTTTTCGGTAAAGACCACCTCGTCAGCCAAGGCCAACTTATCAACGCTGGACATGATCTTGTCATCGCTTGTGGCGCCGGGAGATTGCGGCAAGTGACATGTGCGCCCGTACTTCTGAAGCATATTGGTCTCACCAATGAATTATTAGCAAAGTCAGGCCAAAAAACGCGACATCAACCATGCGCGCAATCACTTTTTCGCACCGCACGATTGATCCCGAATCCAGTTTGATTCATACTCCCGCCCAGACCGAGAGGGGCGTCAGACCCGTCCGGGCAGGCAAAAACGAGGCTCGAGCATGAAACAGTTCCTCTTAATCGCATTTTGCGCCACGTCGTTGACGGCGGTGGCTCCGACACCTGGCGAGGCAGCGCAGATCAAGCGGGCGTGTCTGGCGTCCGACCGTACGGCTGCGACGCGGGACCGGTGCAGCTGCATCCAGCGGGTGGCCAATCAGGCGCTGACCCGCAGCGATCAGAAGACGGTCGCCAAGTGGTTCAGCGACCCCCATCAGGCGCAGGAATTGAAGATGTCGAAAGCCGCGCGCGATGATGCGCTGTGGGATCGGTATCGGAACTTTGGCCAGATGGCGCAGGCGATCTGCAGCTAAGCTGACCTCAATCCTTGACCTGATCGACACTGCGCCCCAGAAAAGGCGCAGCGAAAGGTGTATCAGATGGTAATGAAAGGGCTGACCCTGCGCGGGCTCGAAGTGTTCGAGGCCCTGGCGCGGACGGGATCGGTGGCGCAGGCCGCCGAGATCACGGGGCTCAGCCAGCCCTCGGTATCTCAGCAATTGCGTAATCTGGAAAACGCTCTGGGGACCGAATTGGTCGATCACGGGCGCCGCCCCATGCGGCTGACGCAGGCGGGGCGCAGCTTTCTGGCCCGGACCGAGGCTGTGCTGGCTGAATTACAGATGGCCCAAAGCGAACTGACCGTTATGGATCTGGGCCATCTGACCACCCTGTCCATCGGGCTGATCGACGATTTCGACAACGACCTGACCCCGCGGCTGGCGACTCTGCTGGCCGACAGCCTGACCCGTTCGAACTTCAAGCTGCTCACCCTGCCCAGCCTGGATTTGTTCCAAGAGTTGGAGGCCCAACGCCTGCACCTTATGGTCTCGGCCCATTCCGGTGAGGTACTGGAGGGTGTGGTCGAATACCCCTTGGTTCAGGACCCGTTCATTCTGGTGACGCCCAAAGGTGTTGAGAACGCCGTTCAGGACCTGCCCTTTCTACGCTATGCCCGCGAACAACTGATCAGCCGCCAGATCGAGGCACATCTGGCCCGGCAGCGGCTGGAATACGAAGAACGGTTCGAAATCGGCTCGCATCTGGCACTGATGGCGATGGTCGCGCGTGGGTTGGGCTGGGCGATTACAACGCCGCTGGGCTATATGCGGGCAACCCGATTTCACGACGCGCTTGAGGCGCACCCCGCCCCGTTCGGAGATTTTGCGCGCACGATTTCCCTGTTCACCCGCACCGACTGGTCCGACCAGGTTCCGCAAGAGGTTGCCGGGATGATGCGTCGCCTGATGCGCAACCAGATCGTCGACCCGGCGCTGGCGCAACTGCCATGGCTAACCGACCGCCTGAAGGTGATGGGCTAGGCCCGCAAATGCGCATCGAGCCCCGCCACGGCGGCCTCGATCAGGTCCAGCGCCCCGTCAAAATCCCGCGTATAGTAGGGATCGGGCACATGATCCGCCCCCGTCTCAGGCGCGAAATCGGTCAGCAGGCGCACCGGGGTCTCATTCCCAGCGGGCCGCAAAGCTTCGATGTTCCTGATGTTCTCGGCGTCCATGCCGACGATCAGGTCGAACTGATCAAAATCCTCAGCCACGAATTTCCGCGCCCGCAGGTCGCTTAGGTCGATGCCCCGTGCCCCCGCCGCTGCCTGCATCGGCCCATAGGGCGGTTCTTCGATATGCCAGCCCGAGGTTCCGGCACTGTCTGTCATATGGTGAGGCGCACGGGCGCGAAACGCGCCTTCGGCGGCAGGAGAACGGCAGATATTGCCCAGACAGACAAAGAGGATACGGTGGGTCATGGGCCAAGGTGTAGCGCGTGGGGCAAAGATGGAAAAGATCGTCATTCTGACAGGGGCGGGAATCTCGGCCGAAAGCGGGCTGGGCACGTTCCGCGACGAGGACGGCTTGTGGGCGCAGCACCGGATCGAGGATGTCGCCACACCCGAAGGCTTTGCCCGCAACCCCGCCCTTGTCCATGGATTCTACAATGCCCGCCGGGTTCAGGCCGCTGAGGCTCCACCAAACGCTGCGCACAAGGCACTGGCCCGCCTGCAACTGGACTTTCGCGGTACAGTGGTAATTGTCACTCAGAATGTCGATAACCTGCACGAGGCAGGCGGCGCCCAAAACGTGATCCACATGCACGGCACACTGGCCGGTGCGCTGTGTGCGGCCTGTGATCACCGCTGGCCCGCTCCGCCCGAGATGACGGTGGATGAGCCCTGCCCGGCCTGCAACGCCCCCACGGCACGGCCGGATGTGGTCTGGTTTGGCGAGATGCCGTATCACATGGACGCAATCTACGACCATCTGGCTGATGCAACCCTGTTTGCGGCCATCGGCACCTCGGGTCAGGTCTACCCCGCCGCCGCCTTCGTGCACAAGGCCCGCATGTCCGGTGCGCAAACAGTCGAGTTGAACCTCGCCCCGTCGGATGAGGCGTCCAGCTTCGACGACGTTATCCTCGGCCCTGCATCGGAAACTGTCCCGCGCTGGGTTGAGGGGTTGCTGGGGCAATCTTGATCGCGAACCCAGCAGACAGCCGCGAATTTTCCTGTTTATAGTAAAGGCCTAACGCGACCGGAGAGCCCAATGACAGACCCCCAGTTTCCACGAGAAGAGATACTTGATGATGGCAGCCTGGACAGCCGCGACGCAGTGGGCGACCAGTTGGCGGGGCTGTGGTGGACCTTCCTGTTGCGCGGGCTTCTGGCCGGGGCACTGGGCATCGCGGCCCTGTTCTGGCCGACGGGCAGCATTTCCCTCTTGCTGCGGCTGGTCGGCCTGCTGCTGGTATTCGACGGCGGCCTGACCTTGCTGGGCTTTGGGCGGCGCGGCCTGATTGGGGGTGTTGGCATCGGCGCCCTGCTGATCGGACTGGTTCTGCTGATCTGGCCCGAGGGCGTGGCCCGGCTGACCTTCTTCCTTCTGGGCGCGTGGGCACTGATCATGGGCGTCGGCTCTATGGCGGCGTGGCGGCAGATGTCGGATCAACACCCTGATGCCGCTTCGGTCCGCAACTCGGGGTTCGTGGCGCTGGTGATCGGGCTGGTGCTGATCTTCTGGCCCGGCAGCGGCATGGTGGCACTGGGATGGGCCATCGCGTTCGGCGCGCTCGCCTTCTCGGCGGTGATGTTCTGGCTGACGGCCCGCTTCAAACGTGCGCATGACCGCGTGGCGATGCGGGTGGTCAATCGTTGATCCGTTCGGCAAAACGCAAACAGGCCGGGCAAAGCCCGACCTGACGCATGGATGAAGGCCGCAGAGCGGCCCGAAGACAGGCGTTCGATCAGTTCGAATGCGATCCGTGACCGCCTTTGTCCTGACGTTCCAGATCGACAGGGATCTCGATTTCAACCTCGCCCGCCTTTTCAAAGATCAGGGTCACCGGAACCGTTGCGCCATGCTCGAACGGAGCGGTCAGGCCCATGAACATCACATGGTCACCACCGCGTTTCAGCATGTGCATCTCGCCTGCCGGAATGACAAAGCCTTCCTCGACATGCGCCATCTTGGCTACGCCATTGTCATCAACCTGGTGCGTATGCAGTTCGACCCGCGCGGCCGCATCCGATTCCACACCGATCAGCCGGTCGTCGATTTCGCCAGCATTTTGGATCATCATGAAAGCCGCACCGGCCTTGGCCGACTTGCCCGATGATCGGGCATAAGCGTCGTCAACGGAAATTGCATCCTGCGCCCAAGCAGAAGTGGCCAGCAGTGCGGTGGCCATCGAGGCCAGAAGTTTGGATTTGAGGGACATCGCGCCTCTCCTTGTTTAAGTGTCTGAAAAGAGAAAACTCAGATCAGAACCGGAGGCGCACGTGCCGGTCTGTAAGGAAGCGGAAGAGCAATCAGGTTGTCGGCCTTGCGCAAGAGCGTAGGCCGACCGGCATCGGGGTCGACCGGCAACTCGGGTCCCGGAACTGCAATCGCGCCCAACAGGGCCAAAGCGTAATCAGGGCAGAAATGCGGGGGCTGCGCCGGTTGGCCTTCGGTGTCCATGTAGACCACCACAGGCCCCGAGCCGGTGCACAGCACCATCTGCCCCACCGCCCTGTCCATTCCGCGCGACGCGGCCACACCCTGCCCCGTCAGCACAACGAGCAGCGAAAGTGCCAAAGGCAGGAATCTGTTCAAAGCGGTCTTCATCCTGCGCCAGATATAAGCCCGGCGCAAAGCGGGCTTCAAGCGCAATCGGATACGCCCGAAGCCCGCAAGCGTGGGTATGATGTCAGCTGTCCACGCCGGGACGTTTGACAGACCCTTTGGTCAGGCTCGTATGCAACCTGTTCACCTGTCGTTGCATCCGAAAGCATGTCCCAAACATTTTGCCAAAAAAGGCAGCCAACAGGGAGAGATAATCAGATAGTTTGAAAGACATGAAACTGAACTCCGCCAGATGAATATGAATGAACATAAAGAGAGCAGAGCCAAGTGTATGTGAACAATGTCACCAACAGGGGAATTTTAGTTCCAATCCGGGAACAGCCCACGAAAGAAAAGACCCTGCACCGTGCGGTACAGGGCCGAATTCTTTGCTGGTAAAAAAGGGCTTAGGCCGCGGCTTGTGCCTTGGCGATTTCCTTTTTCACTTTCAGCGCGTTTGCCGACAGCTCTTCGTCCTTGGCTTTCGCCAGGAACGCGTCCAGACCACCGCGGTGGTCAACCGAACGCAGAGCAGCAGCCGAGATGCGCAGCTTGACGCCACGGCCCAGAGCTTCGGACTGCAGGGTAACGTCGTTCAGGTTCGGCAGAAAACGACGACGAGTTCTGTTTTTGGCGTGGCTGACATTGTTGCCAGTCATCGGGCCTTTTCCGGTCAGTTCGCAACGGCGCGACATGGTTTCTTCCTTTGTTTCTGGAGGCCGGGCATGATACCCGCGGCCAAATCACAAGGGGCGCAACCCGAAGTCGCGCCCGAAAACTGGTTGGATGCGTGTAGTGGGAATCGATGGAAGGGTCAAGATGGATCACGCGAATTCTTTAAACCAACCTCACTGACCGGGAAAGTTTGCACCCGCAGCAGTGGTTTGTTGTTCTTTCGGTGCCGCTCCAACAGGCGCGCCTGCTGCCGTCCGCGCGGAATAAAGCGCGCAGGCCTTGGTGTCAGCCGCTTTTCGATCAGTTCAGGGAAAATGTCGAGAATCTCACGCCTCGCCTCTGCGCCAAGCGACTTCAGAGCCTCAACGCCGGTGAAAAGGCTTTCGGTCGGGGCGTTTTCGGCGAAAATCACCTGATGGCGGTCGAACAACAGATGAAAATACTCAATCCCTGCTACAGTCTCATCGACAAAAATCCCCGGCAGAACGGTCAGCTTGATCGCCGGGATCAACACCTCGGATGTGCCGAACATGCGCTCGGCGATTTTTGACTGCACCAGCATCCTGTGCTGACGCGAAACCAGCAGATCGCGCCGGGGCAGGCCGTTGCCCAGCGCACCGGCCAGAATGCGCACCGGCCAAAGTCGCGGATTAACCAGCAATTCAGCCCGGCCGAATCCACGGCGGCCGATCCACCGGATGCCTTGCAACCCGTGCTCCATCGTTGGGATCATGTCCCCGATCCGCAGCTCTTGAATCGGGCGCTTTCCGGTTTGCGTCAGAATAGCAGTATCACGGGTAAAGCACGGAACGCCCGAACCGTTTTCGAACGCAGAATACGTGACCACGATGCCGGAGGGCAGGGCAAACGTACCGCTGGACAATGAATAGCCGACACCATCCTCGACCGTGATGGTGCCGAAAACGCTGTCATTGATCACGGTCCCAACGGGCAGGTTCAGCGTATCCGTTCCGTTGCCTCCACGAATGTCGCCGTCGACGGAAGTACTGCGGAAATTCAGTGTATCGTTACCGCCCCCCAGCCGAATTGACCCGACGGTCGAGCCGGTTATGTCAACGGTGTCGGCATCCGACCCCGCAGCAATGCGACCGCCAACGGTGCTGTTGGTAACGGTAATGGTATCACTTCCGGCATTGCCGATCACGTTGTCGGCGATGACGCTGTCGGTGACATTAATATCGTCGTCACCGCCCCGCCCCCGGATATTGTCAATCGGAGACCCCTGCGGGTTCCCATTCAGGGTGCCGCTATTGCCTGTGACGTCGATATCGTCGTCGCTATTTGTCCCATTTATTCTGGGCATTTGGACCGGTCCAATACATCAGGAGGCCAGACTAACACGTTTCCGCGCCATCGTCAGTCCACAACACAACCCTGGATGGAATGTCCGCCACACCCCGCTCAGGCACACCCCCCTATCGCTGGATGAGTGAGGACAGCATGGTTTCCGCAGCCGCCGAGGGGCTCAGCCGGCCTGCACGCACTTGCGCACCCAGATGATCCATATCCGCCCGCGCCTGCGCGGTGGACAGCTGCGCCAGCAGGGCGGCGCGCACCTCCTGCTCGAACCAGTACTGCGCCTGTGCCGCCCGGTTTGCATCCCAGTGCCCCCGATCCCGGCGCGATTGGGTGAGGGACTGCATTTCAGCCCACGCGCCCTCAAGCCCATGTTCTTCCACCGCCGAAACCGTCATCGCCTTGGGAAACCCCTCCGGGTCCTGCGGGCGTTTGCGCAACAGGCGCAGGGCACCGGCGTAATCGGCACAGGTGCGGGTGGCGGTGGCCTTCAGGTCTCCGTCCGCCTTGTTGACCAGAATCATGTCGGCCATTTCCATGATGCCGCGTTTGACGCCCTGCAGTTCGTCCCCGCCCGCCGGGGCCAGCAGCAACAGGAACAGGTCCGACATCTCGGACACCACGGTTTCCGACTGGCCTACACCGACGGTTTCGATCAGCACCACATCGAAGGCCGCCGCCTCGCACAAGGCAATCGCCTCGCGTGTGCGGCGCGCGACACCGCCCAGATGCGACTGGCTGGGCGACGGGCGGATAAAGGCGTTTCTCTCGCGGCTCAGACGCTCCATCCGGGTTTTATCGCCCAGAATCGAGCCTCCCGACCGGGCCGAGCTGGGATCGACCGCAAGCACCGCCACGCGCAACCCCTGCCCGATCAGCATCATGCCGAAGCTTTCGATAAAGGTGGACTTGCCCACACCCGGCGTCCCCGACAGACCGACGCGCAGGGATTGCCGCTGGGACTTGGCGACATGGGTCAGCAACTCGGTCGCCTGCGCCCGGTGATCGTCGCGGCCGCTTTCAACCAGAGTGATCGCACGGGCCAGCGCGCGGCGCTCGCCGTTCAAAATTCTGTCGCCCAGCTCAGCGGTGTTCATGCGCGCCCCCATACCCGATTTTCGCCTTGATGGCGTAGCGGAATGGGGTTTGTCCAGTGCCAAGCACCATGAGAATTGCCGCAGCCTGTCGGAACTGGACCTTGTGGAACGGTTGGCGGATAAAGCCCGCATGACACGCCTGCCAATCGACGACGCCATCCCTGATCTGCTCGCAAGCCTCAAGGCTTCGGGCCGCGCCGTGTTGCAGGCGCCTCCGGGGGCGGGCAAGACGACCCGGGTGCCTCTGGCCATGCTCGAGGCGGGTTTGTGCGATGGCAAGATCGTGATGCTGGAACCGCGTAGGCTGGCCGCGCGCGCCGCTGCCGAGCGGATGGCGGAAACGTTAGGCCAGCGCGCCGGTGAGACGGTCGGCTACCGGGTGCGCGGCGACGCCAAGGTTTCGAAATCCACGCGGATCGAGGTGGTCACCGAGGGCATTCTGACCCGGATGCTGCAATCCGACCCCGATTTGCCCGGCGTGGGTGCGGTGATCTTCGACGAATTCCATGAACGGTCCCTGAACGCTGATCTGGGGCTGGCCCTGTGCCTTGAGGTCACCGGCGCGTTGCGGGATGATCTGATCCTGCTGGCCATGTCCGCAACATTGGATGCTGAGCCCGTGGGGCGTCTGATGGAAGCCCCTCTGGTCACCTCCGAGGGGCGCAGCTATCCGGTTGAAACCCGCTGGCTGGACCGTCCCTTGGGGGCGCAGTCAAGACGGCTGGACGCACTGATCGATCTGGTGGTTCAGGCCGAGCGGGACACGCGCAAAACCGGTGGCGGTATACTGGTGTTCCTGCCCGGTGAGGGCGAAATCCGGCGGGCCGAGGCCGCCTTGTCAGGGCGTTTGCCCGGCGATTGTGCGGTGCGCCCCCTGTTCGGGGCGATGCCCTTTGCCGCCCAGAGCGCGGCGATTGCGCCTGCTGAAACCGGGCGCAAAGTAGTGCTGGCCACATCGATTGCCGAAACCTCGCTGACTATCCCCGACATCCGCGTGGTGGTTGACATGGGCCAGGCACGGCGGGCGCGGTTCGATCCGGGCTCGGGCATGTCACGACTGGTGACCGAGCGCGTGACACGGGCCGAGGAAACCCAACGCGCAGGCCGCGCCGGGCGCGTAGCCGAAGGGGTCTGCTATCGGTTGTGGTCCAAGGGCGAAGAAGGCGCTTTGGCCGCTTACCCGCCAGCCGAGATCGAAGCCGCCGACTTGACCGGGCTGGCCTTGGAATTGGCCCTGTGGGGCGCGGAGCCGGGCGATCTGGCCTTCCTGACACCGCCGCCCGAAGGCACAATGGCCGAAGCGAGGGCCTTGCTGAACATGCTGGGCGCGCTGGATACCAAAGGGCGGATCACCGATCACGGGCGCGCATTGGCCGCGTTGCCTCTGCACCCGCGCCTGGGGCATATGCTGGTGCGCGCCGGGCCGGACGCCGCGCCCTTGGCCGCGTTGATGGCCGAACGCGACCCGCTCAAAGGGGCCCCGGCGGATATGCTGCTGCGGCTGGAAGCGCTGCGCGATATACGCGCGTTTCAACGCAATCGGGTCTGGCAAGTGAACAATGGCGCCGTGGATCGGATCAAGGCCGAGGCCAAACGGCTGCGCTCACGGGGCAACGCCACCGATCTGAGTCCTGCCGCGATGGCCGCGCTGGCCTATCCCGACAGGGTCGGACAACGCCGCAAGGGCGATGTGCCGCGCCATGTCCTGTCGGGTGGCAAAGGGGCTGTGCTGGACGGTGGCGACACACTGGCCGCCGCGCCTTATCTGGTGGTAACGGATACCGACGGCAACCCGCGTGAAGCCCGCGTGCGCATGGCTGCCCAGATATCGGAGCGCGAAATCCGTGATCTGTTTGAGGGGCAGATCAAGTGGGTCGACAGTTGCGAATGGTCCAAGCGCGACCGACGGGTCGTGGCGCGCCAACAAGAGCGGTTCGGTGCAATCACTCTGAGCGACCGCATCTGGAAAGACGTCCCGGACGAAGCAGTGGCACAAGCCATGCTGGACGGCGTGCGCGATCTTGGCCTGCGGCTGGACGGCGCCGCAGCACGTCTGGCCGCCCGGGTGGAACTGGTGCGGGCCGAGGGTGTGGACCTGCCTGATTTTACCATCGAGGGACTTACAGAAACCCTGGAAGACTGGCTGCTGCCGATGCTCTCAAACGTGCGCAATGCCGACGAGTGGAAACGGTTCGATCTGCTGCCCGCCCTGCGTGCCCGGATGGACTGGAACCAGACGCAAGAGCTGGACCGCCGCGCGCCGGGATCGTTCAAAACGCCGCTGGGCCGCAAGGTGCCGATTGATTACGGCGGTGCCGTGCCCGAGATATCGGTGCGCCTGCAGGAACTGTTCGGTGTCACGCGGCACCCTGTCGTGGGGGGGCAAGCGCTGAAGATCACCCTGCTGTCCCCGGCGCAGCGCCCGATCCAGATCACCCGCGATCTGCCCGGTTTCTGGGCCGGATCCTATGCGGATGTCCGCAAGGACATGCGTGCGCAGTACCCAAAACACCCCTGGCCCGAAGATCCGACCCAGGCCGATCCAACCTTGCGCGCCAAACGGCGGGGACAAAACCGCGATTGACCATTTCTTTGGATTTTCAGGCGAAATTTCCAAGCCGATGGACGTGTGTGAAATTCAGAGGGGCTCATTGAAGAAACCGCCTGTTGTTGCTATATGTCTGCGTCTTGACGGTAACGCGCGCGCAAAAGATCAAACTATGACCAAATGGTTGCTGAACATCTGGGAGGAGGTCGCAAGGCCCATTTTCCTGCGCCCCAAGCGGGTGCAGTTCGCAGCCCTGTGCACTCGGGAAACCGAAACCGGGCCAGAGGTTCTGCTGATCACCAGCCGCGATACCGGGCGCTGGATCATCCCTAAGGGCTGGCCGATTGACGGCAAGGACGGTGCCGAAACCGCCCTGCAGGAGGCTTGGGAAGAGGCTGGCGTGCGCGCGCCCGGCATCGCCAAAGAACCCATAGGCTGTTTTACCTATGACAAAGTTCTGGATGACGGCTCGGCCCTTCCGGTTCTGACCAGTGTTTACCGTATCGAAGTGCAGGGGCTTGCGGATTGCTTTCCCGAAGCAGATGAGCGCAAGCGGGTCTGGGTGGCTCCTGCCATTGCAGCCGAACGCGTCACCGAACCGGAACTGCGCGACATACTGCTCCAGTTGTAACAGTTTCGCAAAAAATTGATGACGAGGCGGTTGCCCGCGCGGGTGAAACCGTCTAGCCGCCTGTGTCAACTCAAGTAAGCCGCAAATCCCATGTCGAACATCACCAAAAAAACCCGTTGGCAGGCGCTGGACAGCGACCTGCATCGCATCTCGCGTGTCGAAAATGCAAGTGTCCATGTGGCGCGCCCGTTGCTGGCGCCCGGCATCGCGCTGGCCTTTATCGCGCTGGCCGGTTTGTCGGCAGCAGTGGTTTTTGGACACGCGGATGGCGGGTTGATCGTTGTCGCGGCAGCGGTATTCGGGGCCTATATGGCGGTCAACATCGGTGCCAACGATGTGGCCAACAACATGGGCCCGGCGGTTGGGGCCAATGCCCTGACCATGGGCGGTGCGATCGTGATCGCAGCCCTCGCCGAAAGCGCGGGCGCGCTGCTGGCCGGTGGGGATGTTGTCTCGACCATTTCAAAGGGAATCATCGACCCGGCCTCGGTACAGAACAGCAATGTGTTTATCTGGGCTATGATGGCAGCGCTGATCTCATCGGCGATGTGGGTCAACCTTGCCACCTGGATCGGCGCGCCGGTATCGACCACGCACTCGGTCGTGGGTGGCGTGATGGGCGCAGGCATTGCCGCGGCGGGGCTGAGCGCCGTCAGTTGGGGTACTATGAGCGCCATTGCCGCAAGCTGGGTGATCTCACCGGTTCTGGGCGGGGCGATCGCGGCCGGTTTTCTGGCGCTGATCAAGGCCAAGATTCAGTATCAGGACGACAAGATCGCCGCTGCTCGGCGTTGGGTTCCGATCCTCGTGGCCGTCATGGCGGCAGCGTTTGCAACCTATCTTTCCGTCAAAGGCCTGAAACGGATTGTGAAGATCGAGCTTGAGATGGCCTTGCTGATCGGTCTGGCCTCGGGTCTGCTGGTCTGGTCGGTGACGGTGCCGTGGGTACGGCGCAAGTCCGAAGGGTTGGAAAACCGCACGAAGTCCCTGAAAACACTGTTTGGCCTGCCGTTGGTGATCGCGGCCACGTTCCTCAGCTTCGCGCATGGCGCCAACGACGTCGCCAATGCGGTAGGCCCGTTGGCGGCCATCGTGCACGCGGCGGAATTCGGCGATTTCGCCTCGAAAGTGGCGATCCCAACCTGGGTCATGGTGATCGGTGCTTTTGGGATTTCATTTGGCCTGTTCCTGTTTGGCCCCAAACTGATCCGGATGGTAGGCAGCCAGATCACCAAACTGAACCCGATGCGCGCCTTTTGTGTTGCGCTATCGGCGGCAATCACCGTGATCGTGGCCAGTTGGCTGGGCCTGCCTGTCAGTTCCACACACATCGCCGTGGGGGCCGTGTTCGGGGTTGGATTCTACCGCGAATGGCACTCGGACCGCCGCCGGAAGCAATCGAACCGCCAGCGCCCCGCCGAACAGCGGCTGGCCCGCGAAGAATACCAGCGCCGCAAGCTGGTGCGTCGCTCGCATTTCATGACGATTGTGGCAGCCTGGGTCATAACCGTTCCAGCGGCTGCGGCCCTGTCGGCGGCGATATTCATGTTTCTAACAGCCTTTGTCTGACGCTGCCTAGGGCCTGACCTGATCCGGCGACAGAGCGGTTTCCGGCGCTTGTTCGATCAGCGCCAGCACATTGGCGCAAATCGGCGTCGCCACATCGAATTGAGCTCCAAGGCGAATGATCTCGCCTTGCAGGCTGTCAATCTCGGTCGGTCGCCCCTCCATCAGATCATAGGCCATCGAGGTCCGCGCGCTGGGGTCGATGGTCAGCATCCGCGCCGCGATGCGGGTAAAGATCGGCGTCGGCAGCCGCAGGATATGCGGCGTCATCCACGCAGGCAGAGGTGTGGTCGAGGCCACCGGGAGACCTGCTGCCCTGAGAACCGCCAAGGCTTCGGCCATCTGATCCGCCATCAGCCGCCGCCAGTTGCGATCCAGCAATTGCTCTTTCAGCACCAGTCCTGACAGCGCATTCAGCGCGTTGTTGAGGTTGATCACCAGCTTGCCCCATTGCACCGCATCGATTTCATCACTCTCGACAACCGGCAGATCGGCGCTGCTGAGCCTTGGGCCCAACGCACCGCGGCCACTTTCAATGACAATCTCGCCCGAGGTCGCCCGGTGAAAACACGCCGGTTTGGTCGGCACGACGTTAAAAGGCACCATCCCGGCACGCACATCGTGGTCCGGCAGAGCAGCTCGCAAAATACGGGCGTTATCCATCCCGTTCTGCCACGAAAGAACCGGGGCTGATGTCGGCGCATGCTGGGCGATCCGGGCGGCGATTTCAGCCGTTGCGCCGGTCTTGACGGACACGATCACGGCTTCTGCGGTGGTCAGACAGCTTGCATCCCCGGTCAGGACCAAATCTTGCGCAACCACGTGTCGGCTCAGGCCGGAGAAATCTGTAACCGTCAGCCCCTTGTCGCAGATCGGGTCCAGAATGCGCGACCGGCCCCACAAGGTAACGTCATGGCCTGCATAGGCCAGCAAAGCCCCGCAATAACACCCAATACTGCCTGCGCCTGCGATCACGATCTTCATGGTGCGCCTCCCCGGCGCAAAGGTTCGCCGGGATCTGGGCGCCGGGCAAGGCCCTCTGACGTTTGGTCAGCGCGCCAACCTTGGCCGCGTGCGCTCCAACTCATCCGATATCCGAATGAACTCCTGATCATCCCCGGGCGGCAGGTGGAACGCGCCATTCGCCCAGTCGGCGGTTTTCCATTCACGGGTAGCAGTATCAATCTTTTCCTTCGAGGATGACACGAAATTCCACCAGATATAGCGATCCTCGTTCAGCGTCGCTCCACCCAGCAGCATTAGCCGCGCACCCAACGGCCCGGCCTTGACCGACAGTTGATCGCCTGGGCGGAACACCATCATGCGACCTTCTTCAAACCTGTCACCGGCAATCTCGACCGAGCCCTGCGTGACATAAACACCCCGGTCCTCGTGATCATCCGGCAGGGGGAACGCGGCGCCCGGATCAAGCTGGACGTCCAGATAGAAGGTTTCCGACAGCATCGTAACCGGGCTGGTTTCCCCATAGGCCGAACCTAGGATCAGACGCGCACTGACCCCATTGTCCCGAATATGCGGCAGCGCGGCTTGTTTGTGATGCTCGAAATCGGGGGCCATATCCTCATGCGCCTCGGGCAGAGCAATCCAGGTCTGGATGCCGAACAGGCTGTGTTTTTTGCCGCGGGTTTCCGCACTGGTACGCTCGGAATGGGTAACACCACGCCCGGCGACCATCCAGTTGACCTCGCCGGGGTAGATCATCTGATGTGTGCCGAGACTGTCCCGATGTTCGAACTCGCCCTGATACAGGTAGGTTACGGTGCCCAGACCGATATGGGGATGCGGGCGGACGTCGATGCCGCCATCGGTGATGAATTCGGCTGGGCCCATCTGATCAAAGAAGATGAACGGGCCCACAAGCTGCCGTTTGACGGAAGGCAGCGCACGGCGCACTTCAAACCCGCCCAGATCGCGGGCGCGTGGGATGATCAAGGTCTCAAGTACCCCGTTTTCAGACAGGCATTCGGGGTTGTGGGTCGGGTTCCAACTCATTCCAGCTCTCCTGCGATCAGAGGACAAGTGTTCTCATATGAAGGATATAGGGCGCATACCCGCAGGAAAACGCGCAATTTCGCACAGTCAGGGTGCGGGTTCTTTCGCGCTGTCTACGGCCACAGATGGGGGAAGAACGGTCCGTCGATACGATCCCCTTCTCGGTATCCCGCCGCCTCGAACTTCGCGCGCTCATCTTTTGCCCAATCGCCACGATACCGGATGATCCCATTCGGGGCCGTCATCCGCAGGGTAAAGCGCCGGACCGTTTCGGTTGGGGTGACCGAGGACAAGCCACCGTGCAGCGTACGCATGTCGAAAAAGATGCAGTCGCCCAACTGCATATCCCATTGCAGCAAGTCATAGGCGTCTGGGTCGGCATTGACATCGGGTGGCGGGTGATAGGTCAGGCCGGCGACCTTAGTCGGTTCATAACTGGGATGCCCGTCCGCAAACCGGACTCGCATGAACAGTTTGTCCCATAGGTGCGATCCCCTGACGAAGGCAATCCCGTTTTCCTTGCTTACCGGTTCAAGTGGCAGCCAGAGGACACACATCGTGCCTTCGAAGTCGAAATAGGACAGATCCTGATGAAAGGGCGGGCGCGAGGTCGACCCGGCCTCACGCAGGAACCAGTTGTCCATAACAAGGTTGATCGACGGTGCGCCCAGCAGTTGCGCAGCAAGCGCGGCGCAGGGGGAATTGCGCACAAAATCGGTGAATTGAGGGATTTTGTTCCAGGCCCAGTAATCCTCGAAATAGGCCGGTGCGCTGGGGTCTTTGGTGTGGCGGGTGAAATTGTCGGTCGGGTCGGCAAGGTCCGCATCGATCCCCTGACGCAGCAGCGACAGCCAATGGCCCGAGAATTTCGCTCGCAGAACCACAACCCCGTCGCGTTTGAAAGCGGCGATTTCGTCGGGTGACACCGTTTGCATCTTGTCCATCAGGCGGCCTTTCGGATCGGTACCGCAAGGATGGCACCCCTGTTCGCATGGGGTCAAAGAAATTCGCGCCGGGCAATCACAGGGCTGTGAAACCCGCCTCGGAAAAGGCGTGAACCGTGCTATCTTTGCGCCATGGCGCGTACCGGTCCAAACCAATGGCGCCTGGCAGGAGGTCCCGACATGACGAAGATGCGCTTTTCCCGTCGTTCCCTGATCGCCCTCAGCGGCGCTGTTCTGGCGACCGGTTCCACCGGCCTGCTGCTGCCTGCGCGCGCGGCGGGGCTGGCTCCCACACCCTCCATGCGCGGCGGGTCAAACAATTACCGCCCCGGCGCGCCTATCGTTGATCGGATTGGCGGCGGAGGATTCTGGATGACCGGCACGGTACGCCGCGCAGGTGACGGAGCCCCCCTGCCCGGCCAGCGCATCCAGATCTGGGCGCACACGACCGAAGGCCACGAACGCGACCCGCAAAGCCACGGCGCGACGCTGACCGATGCGAACGGAGAGTTTCGGCTTGAGATGCCGCAGATCGTGCCTGCGTTCGGCCAGCCGCATGGCCATCTGGCTTATGACAGCGGCGAGTTTGAAACCGTATTCCTGCGTCCTATCATGGCGAGTTCAAAGGACAAGACCCTTGCCGCACATTTCGTCTTGCAACCCCTCTGACCATTCGTGACCCGTGCCCCGCTGATCTGGTCGGTTCTGGCCATCGTCCTGGCGGTGCCGATAATCGCGGCGGCGAACAGCCCGCTTCTGGCCTGGCGCGATCCGGCCTACATCACCGCAGGGTTAGCGGGCGTGGTCGGTATGGGGTTGCTGTTGCTGCAACCCCTTCTGGCCGGGCGATACCTGCCCGGACTTTCGCCACTGGCCAGCCGCCGATGGCACCGATCGGTCGGCATAACGTTGGTCACGGCCATCCTGATCCACGTTGGCGGCTTGTGGATCACCAGCCCGCCGGATGTCGTGGACGCTTTGCTGTTCGTCTCTCCTACCCCGTTTTCGGCTTGGGGCGTCATTGCGATGTGGGCGGGTTTTGCTGCCGCCTTTCTAGGCGTTTACCGGAAACGCCTGCACCTTCGGTTCCGGGTCTGGAGGCTGGGTCACACGGTGCTGGCCACTGTAACCATCATCGGTAGCGTGGTGCATGCCATGCTAATAGAAGGCACGATGGAGATTATGACCAAAACCGCCCTTTGTGTGTTGGTCTTGTTGGCGAGCGCACGGACGCTCGCCAAACTGCGTGTTTGGGATGTGCGCAGGCGTTAAACGCCCAGACACCAGCGCATCACGGCCTTTTGCGCGTGCAGGCGGTTCTCGGCCTCGTCAAAGATCACCGAGTTCGGGCCGTCCATAACCTCGGAGGTCGCCTCTTCCTCGCGGTGCGCGGGCAGGCAGTGCATGAACAGCGCGTCCGGCTTGGCGTGCGACATCAACTCGGAGTTCACCTGATACGGGCGCAGCAAGTTGTGGCGGCGTTCCTTGGCCGACTGGGAATCGTGCATTGAAACCCAGGTGTCGGCAACCACCAGATCGGCGCCTTCAACGGCCTTGAACGGGTCACGCTCGACCACAATTTTCGAACCCTTCTGGCGGGCAAAACCCATGAACTCTTCCTCGGGGTCAAACTGCGCCGGGCCGGTGAAGGTCAGGTCAAAGCCGAACTGACCCGCCGCGTGCAGGAACGAGGCGCAGACGTTGTTGCCATCGCCGGTCCAGACCACCTTTTTGCCCGCTATGGGGCCGCGGTGTTCCTCGAAGGTCAGGACATCAGCCATGATCTGGCAGGGATGGGTGCGGTCGGTCAGGCCGTTGATCACCGGCACGTCGGAGTATTCGGCCATCTCGGTCAGGATCGTTTCATCAAAGGTCCGGATCATGATCATGTCGACATAGCGCGACAGCACGCGCGCGGTATCCGCGATCGTCTCACCATGGCCCAGCTGCATGTCCTTGCCCGACAGCACCATGGTTTGCCCGCCCATCTGGCGCACGCCCACGTCAAAGGACACGCGGGTCCGGGTCGAGGGTTTTTCGAAGATCAGCGCAACCATGCGATCCTTGAGCGGCTGGTCATCATCCGGCGCGGCTTTCGGACGGCCCAGCCGGGCCTGCTTCATTTCACCGGCCTGATTGATCATCGCCCGCAGGTCAGCTGCGTCAGTTTTGTGGATATCGAGAAAATGGTTCATTTCGTTTCGCTTTTGGCTGTCGGGTGGTGGGGGCCAGCCCCCACACCCCCGGAGTATTTGGGAAAAGATGAAATCAGGCAGTCGCAAGCGCGCGTTCGACCTGCGCGGAGGCCTTGTCTAGGCGGATCATGGCCTGAGCGATGTCGTCTTCGGTCAGAGTCAGCGGCGGTAGCAGGCGGATCACGTTGTCGGCGGCGGCAACGGTGATGACCTCGTTGTCATAACCTGCATTCACCACGTCCGTGTTGGTTGCCTTGCATTTGATGCCCAGCATCAGGCCAGAGCCCCGGACCTCTTCGAATACCTCCGGGTGATCGGCGACCAGGCCCTCCAGCTTTTGGCGCAGCAGGCCGGCCTTGCGGTTCACACTTTCCAGAAAGGCGGGTGTGGCGACCTGATCGATCACTGCGCAGCCAACGGCACAGCCCAGCGGGTTGCCGCCATAGGTCGATCCATGGGTGCCCGCCGTCATGCCGCTGGCGGCGTCTTCGGTGGCCAGCACCGCGCCCAGGGGGAAACCTCCGCCGATGCCTTTGGCAACCATCATGATGTCCGGAGCAATCCCCGCCCATTCATGCGCGAACAGCTTGCCGGTCCGGCCGACGCCGCATTGCACCTCGTCCAGGATCAGCAGCAGGCCGTTTTCGTCGCAAATCTGGCGCAGGGCTTTGAGTTCGGCGTCGGGAACCGGGCGGATGCCGCCTTCGCCCTGGACGGGTTCAATCAGGATCGCGGCCGTCTTGTCAGTGATGGCATTGGTGACGCCGTCGAGGTCTCCGAATGTGACATGCACGAAGCCCGGCAGTAGCGGGCCGAAACCCTTGGTCATCTTCTCGGACCCGGCCGCCGCGATACCGGCCGAGGACCGACCGTGGAACGAGCCGCTGAAGGTAATGATCTCGACCTTTTCCAGCTGCTCTTTGTCATAGAAATACTTGCGGGCCATTTTCACGGCAAGTTCGCAGGACTCAGTGCCCGAATTAGTGAAGAACACCGTGTCGGCAAAGGTATGCTCGACCAGCTTGTCGGCCAACGCCTGCTGCTGCGGGATGTTGTACAGGTTCGACACATGCCACAGCGCGTGTGCCTGCTCGGTCAGAGCGTTAACCAGCGCCGGATGCGCATGGCCCAGCGCGTTCACCGCGATCCCGGCGCCGAGGTCCAGAAAACGTCGGCCATCCGCCTCGGTCAGCCAAGCGCCTTCGCCCTTCACAAAGGTCAGGGGCGCACGATTATAGGTTGGCAGAACGGACGGGATCATCGGATCATCCTTTTCGATATGTTGAGCCCCGTGAGTGATACACGAAGGCAGGGTTCGTCAACAGATTTGGTGGGGTTTTGCGCGGATTTACAGCGCGCAACGGATCAAACGGGCCGGTTACGCGGCAATGCGTCGGCGTCGGAGTCGCAGGGTATGTGCGTGTTTGATCATGCCGGCGCGTATAGCGGGGCGCGGGCGGTCTGAAAACCCTGAAAATTGCGGCGCTTGGAATTTCACCCTGAGACCTGCGTTTCCTGCTTGCTATTTTCCCGATGCTGGCCCACCGCTAGGGGCATGACACCCGTGCGCCAGAACCCTGCCCTTGCGGCCTTGCTGATCGTGACCGCCAGCGCGTTCATCGCGGGCACGACGCTGCTGGCCAAGGCGCTGGGGACGGATACGCTGGGCCCGGCATTACATCCGATGCAGATCAGCCACGGGCGGTTTCTGTTTGCCTTTCTGGTCATCGTCAGCGCGGTGGGCATCTTACGCCCAAAGCTGCGCCGCCCGCATTGGGGGCTGCATATCGGGCGGACCAGTTTCGGTTGGGTCGGGATCACGCTGATGTTCGCCTCGGTCGCGTTCATCCCGATTGCAGACGCCACGGCGATTTCTTTTCTGAACCCGGTCTTTGCCATGGTGCTGGCGGTTCCGCTCTTGAAAGAAAGTGTTGGCCCTTGGCGTTGGCTGGCCGCAGCAGTGGCATTGGCCGGAGCGCTGGTTCTGCTGCGCCCGACGCCCGACAGCTTTCAACCCGCCGCGTTGCTGGCACTGGCGGCGGCGGCATCAATTGGGATGGAGCTGATTTTCATCAAGAAACTCTCGGGTCGGGAAATTCCGATTCAGATCCTTCTGGTCAACAACGCGATGGGGCTGACGATTGCCTCGGTCGCGGTCAGTTTCGTGTTTCAGATGCCAACGCCGTCGCAATGGGCTGCACTGGCGGGTATCGGCGTGCTGATGGCCTGCGCACAGGCCTGTTTCGTCAACGGGATGGCCCGCGCGGATGCGTCCTTTGTGGCCCCAATCAGCTATGCCACCTTGATTTTTGCTGCGCTTTACGACTTTGCGGTATTTGACGTGATACCGGACGCGGTCAGCCAGATTGGCTCGGCCATCATCCTGACCGGCGGGCTGATTCTGGTCTGGCGCGAAACGCGGCAGCGTCAGGCCTTGAGCCGGTAACCCGTGCGCAGCATCTGCCA
The DNA here is from genome assembly GCF_049195285.1 of Ruegeria sp. MALMAid1280. Lineage (NCBI taxonomy): Bacteria > Pseudomonadati > Pseudomonadota > Alphaproteobacteria > Rhodobacterales > Roseobacteraceae > Ruegeria > Ruegeria sp. MALMAid1280. Next base: position 60,817 of record NZ_JBMIRT010000044.1, read on the forward strand.
GGTGATTGCGCCCACGACCAGTGTCGCACCGGTACAGACAGCCATGCCCAGCCACGGAGAGCTGTCGGAAACGCCGATCATCCCATAGCGCAGCCCGTCAATCAGGTAGAAGACCGGGTTCAGGTGGCTCAGGCGGTTCAGAACAGGCGGCAGCGCCTCGACCGAGTAGAAGGTGCCGGACAGGAATGCCAAAGGCGTGACAATGAAATTGGTGATCGCCGCCATCTGGTCGAACTTGTTGGCGAAGATACCGGCAAACAGGCCCAATGCGCCCATGAACGCCCCGCCGAGGATCACGAAGATCAGGGTGATCAGCGGATTCTGCGGCGCGATGGACAGGAACACTAGAAACGCGGTCGCGACGACCAGAGCGATCAGGGCCCCGCGGGCAACGCCTCCGGCCAGATAACCCAACAGGATTTCCAGCGGCGACAGCGGCGGCATCAGGGTGTCGACGATGTTGCCCTGAACCTTGGCGATAATGATCGAGGACGAGGTATTGGCAAAAGCGTTCTGGATCACCGTCATCATCATGATGCCGGGTGCCAGAAAGATCAGAAACGGAACCCCCATCACGTCGGGCCGCCCCGGACCAATAGCGATGGTGAAGATCAGCAGGAACAATCCCGCCGTCACCAAAGGAGCCAACAATGTCTGCGTCCAGACCGCGAGGAACCGCAGGGTTTCACGTTTGGCCAGCGTATAGAGGCCCATCCAGTTGACCGCCCCAAACCGGCGCGCGTCCTGATCCAAAAGATTCCGCATGTATGCCCCATAGCTGATTCGAAGACCGCTTGTAACTCGGCCCGCAGTGATTAAAATAGGGGGCTGAGACGAATTCCCAAGGCGGCCCGAATCCGGGGCCGCTTTCCGCTTTTGAAAGGCAACCAATGTCCTGGACTGACGAGCGCGTAGAACTTCTGAAGAAAATGTGGGGCGAGGGCCAGTCGGCCAGCCAGATAGCCAAAGAACTGGGTGGCGTGACCCGCAACGCCGTGATCGGCAAAGTGCACCGTCTGGGCCTGTCGAATCGCGCCACCGGCGCAAGCCCGGCCAAGGCCGAGCCCAAGGAAAAACCGGCACCCACGCCCAAGGCCGAGGCCAAGCCGAAACCCGCGCCCAAAACCGAACCGGCCCGCCCGGCCCCTGCAGCCGAGGCGAAACCTGCGGTTCCCGCCCGCCGCCAGATCATCCCGGCAGGTCAGCCGCTGCCACCGCAGCCTTCGGCCAACGAGATCAGCCCCGAGGCCCTGGCCAAGGTCAACGAGATCGAAAAGAAAGCCAAAAAGCTGACGCTGATGGAACTGACCGAGAAGACCTGCAAATGGCCCGTCGGCGACCCCGCGACCGAAGATTTCTGGTTCTGCGGCCTGCCCGTTGAAGCCGGAAAACCCTATTGCGAGGCGCATGTCGGCGTGGCCTTCCAGCCCATGAGCTCGCGCCGCGACCGCCGCCGGTGATTGGAAACACCAGAACCCAAATCTCTATTGTGGAATGTGGAAAGGGTGCAGGCGTTTCTCCAAGCCTCTTATCCGAAGTGTTGCAAAATAAAAAGCAACGCGAGGCATAACGGACCCTTTCGAGGAAAACACCCCCGCAGACAACTGCGAGGGTGTTTTAGATCGGGGCGTCGGACGTGTGGACTTTGCTGCCTTCTCTTAAGTTACACTTATCTAATTGGATTAGTTATCGGCGTCCCATCTTAGGTCGGTGGCAGGAACAGTAATGCCTCCTATTGTCCTGACGAATTCAGCTTCTATGTCCTTTTTTGTGCTGGTCACGGAAACCCAAGTTCGAATCTGGGCCAATGTTTTCAGCTAGCATCACCCATTCAGAAAATTCACTTGCAGACACGATCCCGTTTTCAGGAATGAAATGCGTCACATGCATTGGTTTTCCGTCTTTGACGCCTCCACAATAGCCATAGCGGACGCACACAAAGTCCATGAGTTTATCAAAACGGTTTTGGGGCATTTTGTAATCGACACGCTAGAGCTGTCGTGCGGCGCTAGATAAGCGCATCTGCGTAAAAGTAGCTCACTGATAACGCAGCGAACAGCAAAACGTAAAGGGTCATTTTTACATGATGTGTTGTGAGTTTGGGCTCAAAGCGGACATTGAGGTGTCGGTGATCTTGGAGCCGCCGGCACATGATCAGCCTTTCATTGCGCCAGGTGCGAGGGCAAATCCGGCATCGGCACCCAACCCGGCAATTCATCCGGCGCGACCGAGACATGCAGGCGTTCCGACGGATCGCGCCCAATCCTCCGGTGCTTGCGCAGCAGGAAAATCTTGCCCCAGCCGCGCCAGGTGCCAACCGAAGGCGCGGTGGTCGCGGTCGGGAAGCGGTCACGCCAGCCGTCAGGCAGCGGCAAGCCATGCAACTCGGCCTTGTCCAGCATCCAGATCAGGGAAATATTGCTGAGCGGCCGCGCCTGCTCGAACCCGTTCAACTGACCACCCACATCACCGTGGGTGCCCCGGAACCAGACCTGTTCGACATGGCCATTGAAATCAGAGGTGCACTCCCACAAAACCGGCTCATAGACTTCCCGCGTCTCATCCAGCGCCATGGCGTGATAGCCGTGCCGCGTTGCAGGTCCGAGTTGATGGTTGTGGAATGCGTGCTTTTCTTCGGCCCGGCGCCACAGCAGCGGCAGGCGCAGGCCCAGCGCCTTGACCGTGTCCCAGACGCCGATCATCTCGATGGCGATTTCCTCATGACAGAACTGGCGACGAAAATCGCGGGCTGCCTTGCCCTCAGGGTTGCATTCGTAATGGCGGTAGGCCTGTTTGATATTGCGCACCGTTGCGTGCTCGGCCTTGAGCAGGCCAATCATGTCAATCACTCCGGCAAGGCTGCGTACACCGTAGGCCCCGCGCGAATAGCCGATAAAGAATATCCGGTCACCGGGTTTGTAGCGCGACGCCAGATAGCCATAGGCCCGGCGGATCTGCCGGTTGATCCCGCGTCCCATCATCACGTCAAGCGAGGATTTCCAGCTTTCCCACTGCACGCCCGCTTCGTAGAACACCGAGACCTTGCCGCCCATCTCCTGGCACAGGCGGAATGTCCGCCCGGCATGGGTTTCAAACCCCGGTTCCAATGTCGACATGGTGCCGTCGAGGATGATCACATGGCTGACAGGCTCGCGGTGCAGCGCCTCGGCCGAGTGTTCGGACCGCAGAGGCCGTCCGAGCCATCCCAGAACCTTTCTACTCAGCCGCGACAGAACCATGTGTCAACAATTCCCAAACTCTGAGGGGTGTGAACGGCATATCCGCCTGTCGCACCCCGCGATCCCAAAGCGCATCCTGAACCGCGTTTGCCACAGCGGCCAGCGCGCCCACGGTACCGACCTCTCCGCAGCTTTTCTTACCCATCGGGTTGGAAGTTGACGGAACCGGTGCCGAGGTAAACTTTATCATGGGTATCTCGGCCGCGCGGGGCAAGGCGTAGTCCATCAACGAAGCCGTGAGCAGTTGCCCTTGCGCATCATGTACAACATGCTCGTTCAAGGCCTGTCCGACACCCCGGACCACACCGCCATGCACCTGCCCTTCGGCCAGCATCGGGTTGATTAGGTTACCAAAATCATCAACGACTGTATAGTGGTCCACCCATGTTTCACCGGTGTAGGAATCGATAACGATTTCGGCAACATGCGCGCCGTTGGGATAACTACGGGCATCAAGATTGTCGCGCGCTTGGTGCTGCAGCAGATCGGTGCGGCCATCGGCGCGGGCCATCTCGACCGCCTCGGTCAGGGTGGGCGTCAGGTTTGACCCCGGCGCGCGGAATGTTTCGTGATCAATGCTCACGTCGGCCTCCTCGACCCCCATCTTATCGGCCAGATAAGGCGTGAATGCGGCGGTCATGACGTCGATTGTGGCCAGCGTCGCGGTATTTTGCACAGTGACAGAACGTGACCCGCCTGTGCCGCCACCGTGAGGCAGCTGGTCGCTGTCGCCCTGAATGACGGTAATCCGGTCCGTGGGAATGCCCGTCTGATCCGACAGAAACTGGGTATAGGCGGTCTCATGCCTCTGCCCGTTTGACTGGGTGCCCACGTAGAGGTTCACGGAGCCACCCTCACAAAACGCAATCTTTGCGTTCTCGGAGGGGCACTCAGAATGCTCTCGATATAGTAACACAACCCCTGCCCGCGGATCAGGCCGCGTTCGGCATCGGCGGCCTTGCGGGCGGCAAATCCCTGCGTCTGTTCACCTGCGCGGGTCAGCACAATGTCGAAATCGCCGACATCATAGGTTTCGCCGGTGGCGGACATGGAGGGAAACAACTCGGGTCGGATGAAATTCTTGCGCCGCAACTCCCACGGATCAACACCCAACTCGCACGCCGCACGGTCCATGATCCGTTCGAGGAAGTAGATCGCCTCGGGCCGTCCTGCCCCGCGATAAACATCAACCAGCGTGGTGTTGGTATAGAAACCCTCGACCCGCAGATAGGTGGTTTGAACATCATAACCCCCCATCAGCACCTTGCTGAACAGGTCGGTCTGAATCGCCTGACCGAAATGGCTGTTGTAAGCGCCGAGGTTGACCTTGCTGTGCACCCGGTAGGCGGTGATCCGGTGATCAGCGTCAAAGGCCAGCTCGGCCAGCGAGGTCAGGTCGCGACCGTGGTGGTCCGACAGCATCGCCTCAGATCGGTCGGACATCCAGTGAACGGGTTGGCCCAGCTTCATCGCCGCCACGGAAGCACAGAGATACTCAGGGTACGGCATCACCTTCATGCCAAACCCACCGCCCACATCCGGGGTGGTGACGCGGATGGCTTCCGGCTCCAGCGTCAGCTTCTGCGCCAATTGCCCGCGCATGGCCCAGACACCCTGCCCCCCATAGGCAAATTGAAGCCGCCCATTGACCCAATGCACCTGACAGCCACGCGGCTCAAGCGAAGTAATGATCACCCGATTATCCGCCACGCTCAGCGAAACGGTATGAGCGGCCTGCTGGAAAGCGGCTTCGGTCGCGGCCTCATCACCCAGCCCCCAGTCAAAGGCGCGGTTGTCCGGGGCCTCGGGGTGCAGGGTCTCCCCTCCGGCGTCGATATCCAGCCTGGCGGGCAGATCGTCGGTCTCCATCCCGATCATCTCAACCGCATCGCGGGCCTGCATCGGGGCTTCGGCGATGACCACCGCGACGGGTTCACCAACAAATTGCACCCGGTCTTTGGCCAGCATATGCCGGTCCGGTGCCGCCGCTTTGGACCCATCCCGGTTGGTCACCGTCGCCGCGTTCATCACTGTGTCGATCCCTGCCTGGACCAAATCATCCAGCGCCATGACCAGCCGCACGCCGTCCGCCTCACGCGCCGCATCCAGATCCAATGCGGTGATCCGGCCATGCGCAACCGGGCTGCGGAAGAAGGCCGCGAACAGAGCATCGCCCGGCACATCATCATCCATGTACCACCCCTGTCCGGTCAGAAACCGCTGATCTTCGACCCGCTTGAACGGCTGACTTTTTCCGAATTTTTCCATTGCCTGTTCCTGTCGCTGCCTCAGAGGCGACATTTGGCTGCGCCCGGTCGATGTCCAGAGGACCCGCTTGGGCCTTCCCCTTCCCCTGCGCATTCGTTATTGCAGGCGCTGACCTAGGATTGATGACGCAGGACGCACCCCATGGCGATGGAAAAGACATTCAACGCGGCCGACGCCGAGGCCCGAATTTACAAGGCCTGGGAACAGGCCGGAGCCTTCAAGGCAGGCGCGAACAAATCGCGCGACGAAAGCTTTACCATCATGATCCCGCCGCCCAACGTGACGGGCGCGCTGCATGTGGGTCATGCGTTCAACAACACGCTGCAAGACATCCTGATCCGCTGGCACAGGATGCGCGGGTTCGACACGCTTTGGCAGCCCGGCCAGGATCACGCGGGCATCGCCACGCAGATGCAGGTTGAAAAGATGCTGGCTGCCACTCAGCAGCCCAGTCGGCGTGAGTTGGGGCGCGACAAATTTCTGGAGAAAGTCTGGGAGTGGAAAGGCGAATACGGCGGCACGATCATTGAGCAGCTCAAGCGCCTCGGTTCCTCCTGCGACTGGTCGCGCAACGCGTTTACCATGGCCGGTGCGGCGGGAGATCCACGCACGGGGCATGAGAACTCGGCCAATTTCCACGACGCGGTCATCAAGGTCTTCGTCGACATGTACGAAAAGGGCCTGATCTATCGCGGTAAGCGTCTGGTCAATTGGGACCCGCATTTCGAGACCGCAATCTCGGACCTTGAGGTCGAAAATATCGAAGTCGCCGGTCACATGTGGCATTTCAAGTACCCGTTGGCGGGCGGTGAGACATATGAGTATTTGGAAAAAGATGAAGATGGGAATGTAATCTTCCGCGAAGAACGGGATTATATCTCCATCGCCACGACCCGCCCCGAGACCATGCTGGGTGACGGCGCGGTCGCGGTTCATCCATCGGATGAGCGTTATGCGCCAATCATCGGAAAACTCTGTGAAATCCCGGCTGGACCGAAAGAGCATCGCCGTCAGATCCCGATCATCACCGATGACTACCCCGACCCCGAATTCGGCTCGGGCGCGGTTAAGATCACCGGCGCGCATGACTTCAACGACAACATGGTCGCCAAGCGCAGCGGCATCCCGATGTACCGCTTGATGGACACGAAAGGCGCGATGCGGGCCGATGGTGCGCCTTACGCCGACGAGGCAGGCAAAGCGCAGGAATATGCGCGCGGGCGTGAATTCACCGAGAACGAGATCGACGCGATCAACCTGGTCCCTGATCACCTGCGGGGGCTCGACCGGTTCGAAGCGCGGGCGAAAGTGGTGGAAGAGATCACCGCTGACGGTCTGGCCGTCATGTGCCGCGCCGACGACGCGCGTCTGGGGTCGACCGCCTTGAAGCCGGACCATGAAGGCGCGGACAAGCTGGTCCCGCTGATCGAGAGCAAACCGATCATGCAGCCCTTCGGCGACCGATCCAAGGTCGTCATCGAGCCGATGTTCACTGATCAGTGGTTCGTCGACGCCGAAAAGGTCGTCGGCCCCGCGCTGGATGCGGTCAAGGACGGCACGGTCAAGATCATCCCCGAGTCGGGCGAGAAAACCTATTACCACTGGCTGGAAAACATCGAGCCCTGGTGCATCTCGCGCCAGCTGTGGTGGGGGCATCAGATTCCGGTCTGGTATGGGCTCGACTTGTCAGCGGAAGGTTTCAAAGACGACGAGAACGACGGCGACCTTGATCTGGTCGAGTTGGGCCGTTTGCTGAACGAAGGCGGCATGCTGCACCGTGGCAATGTCATGGAATGCGCATCCAGCCTTGAGGCCGTTACCGAGAAGTTCCTCGATGACAATGCCAACATCCCAAGCCCGCTGAGCCACGCGACCGTTATCGAAGTCGCCGACAAGCAGGAAGCGATCCATCAGTTCGCTGAAAGCCTTGCCCAATACGCAGTAGAACAAGACCCGACCAAGCTGGTTTATCCGGTTTGGCGCGACCCCGACGTCCTCGACACCTGGTTCTCCTCCGGCCTCTGGCCCATTGGCACGCTGGGCTGGCCCGAGCAGACCGAGGAACTGGAGCGCTACTTCCCCACGGACGTTCTGATCACCGGATTCGACATCCTGTTCTTCTGGGTTGCCCGGATGATGATGATGCAACTGGCCGTGGTCGATCAGATCCCGTTCCACACCGTCTACCTGCACCAGCTCGTCCGCGACGAGAAGGGCAAGAAGATGTCCAAGACCACTGGCAACGTGATCGACCCGCTGGAGATCGTGGACGAGTTCGGCGCCGACGCGCTGCGCTTTACCAACGCTTCAATGGCGGCGATTGGCGGCGTGCTGAAACTGTCCAAGGAACGCATCACCGGATACCGGAACTTTGTCACCAAGATTTGGCAGGCTTCGTCCTACGGCTGCAACGTCATCGGTGCCTTCGACGCCGAGCGCGGCGCGATGCCGCCCAAGGCCAGCCTGACGCTGAACCGTTGGATCATCGGTGAAGTCGCCAAGCTACGTGAAACGGTTGATAGCAGCTTTGAAAGCTATCGCTTTAACGACGCTGCGCAGGCACTGTATTCCACCTTCTGGAATACCTTCTGTGACCGGTATCTGGAATTCACCAAACCGATCTTTCAAGGGGATGACGAAGCCGCCAAAGCTGAAACACGTCAAACCTATGCGTGGGCAATTGACCAATTCATGATCCTGATGCACCCCGTTATGCCATTCGTCAGTGAGGAAATCTGGAACGCCACGTCGAACCGTGGTTACGAGACCGGCGACACTTCCAAGATGCTGGTTCATCAGGATTGGCCAACTTACACTGCGGCGGATCTCGTTGACCACGAAGCCGAAGCCGAAATGAACTGGGTGATCTCGATGATCGACAACACTCGCTCGGCGCGGCAGCAAATGCGCGTTCCAGCGGGTCTATTCGTTTCGATGCTGGTTATGGATATCGATCCGAAAGGTCAGGAGGCTTGGGATCGCAACGAAGCACTAATCAAAAGTCAGGCTCGCATTGAAAGTTTGACCAAAGCGGATTCGTTTCCCAAAGGCACCATTTCCATCGCCGCCCCCGGCGCGTCCTTCGGCCTGCCGCTGGCGGATATCATCGACATCGGCGCTGAAAAAGAACGGTTGGAGAAAGCCAAGGGTAAACTGGCCAAGGAACTGGGCGGGTTGCGCGGACGTCTGAACAACCCCAAATTCGTGGCCTCGGCCCCGGAAGAGGTGGTTGAGGAAGCCAAAGCCAACCTCGCCGCCCGCGAAGAAGAAGAGGCCAAGCTGAACGAAGCCCTCGCCCGTCTGGCTGAAATCGCCTGATCTTCATCTTTTCATAAATACTCAAATCCCGAACCCCGCCGCACTAGCTGACGGCGGGGTTTTTCGTGTCGCGCCTGAGTTTTGCGCTGTTAACCCGCACGGGTGATTGTTAGCACAGACACATGACCAAGCCTGAAATCCCGCTTCCCCCGATGCAGACCGTCTCGACAGGGTTGGTTGTGGCCATTGTCGGGTTCTTCAGCTCGTTCCCCATCGTGTTGCAGGGGTTGGCCGCCATGGGGGCATCTCCAGCCGAATCCGCCTCGGGCCTGATGATAGCGGCCATCGCCATGGGGTTGACGGCTATCGGCCTCAGCCTTTTGTACCGGCAACCCATCAGCGTCGCGTGGTCAACGCCGGGCGTGGCACTGCTGGCCGCGTCCGCAATGCCCGCAGTGGGCTTCAGCGAAGCCGTGGGGGCTTTCCTTTGTGCAGGCGCGCTGACCGGGCTGGCCGGGCTTTGGCGCCCATTGGGGCGGCTGGCCGCGGCAATCCCGACGACGTTGGCACAGGCGATGTTGGGAGGCGTTCTGCTTCCCCTGTGCATCGTCCCCTTCAAAGCCGCCGTTGACCTACCCTGGCAAGCCTTGCCGGTGATCCTGACATGGTTTTTCGCCGGGCGGATCAATCGGTTGTTTGCGGTCCCGGCGGCGGTGATCGCTGCAGCGATTGTTGTGGTCCTGAACGCAGGCGATACATCGGTTGCGCCATCTCATCTGATGGCCGCACCGGTCTGGATCATGCCGACCTTCTCTCTGGCTTCGGCCCTGGGAATCGGACTCCCGCTTTTCATCGTAACTATGGCCACACAGAACATCCCCGGAATCGCTGTGATGCGCAGCTTTGGGTATGCACCCGCATCCGGCAGGCTGTTTTCCTCGGTAGGAGCGGCCAGCATCCTGTCGGCCCCGTTCGGGGCCCCCGCCACCTGCCTCGCTGCGATCACCGCCGCGATGTGTTCCAACGAGGACAGCCACCCCGATCCAACCCGGCGCTACTGGTCCGCTGTGATGGCGGGCGTGTTCTATTGCCTTTTCGGCATCTTCGCGGTGGCGATCACAGGCTTTGCCGTCCACGCCGATCCTCTGCTGATGGGGACAGTTACGGGGATCGCGCTGATCGGGGTCTTGGCCAATGCAACCCACGCGGCACTTGAAGTGCCTGCCGAAAGAGAAGCTGCAATTCTGACCTTTGCCATCACAGCCTCTGGCATTTCCGTCTTTGGTCTGGGGGCTGCGGTCTGGGGATTGTTGGCAGGCGGGATTGCCTATCTTGTGGCACGTCGGGCACGGTAGCCGCTTTCAAAACCGAATTGGCTGCTATATTCTCCGTCCATGCTTGGATCGCTGGGAAAACTGATCGAACGTCAGATTAAAAAGGCACAGTCCGAGGGCCTCTTGCAGGGGCTCGAAGGCGAAGGTCGGCCTCTGCCAGACCGCTCGAGCGAAGCGCAAAGTGACCCCGCAATTGCAGCCAGCCATCGGATCATGGCACAGGCCGGAGTCCTTCCCGAAGAATTCGAGATCAAGAAAAGGCTGGACTCAGCGCGAAAGGACTACGCTTGCCTGACCGACCCGGATGAACGCAAAGCCGCCATGGCCCGGATCGCGGACCTTGAAATGCGATACAATATGGCACGCGACGCGCGGCGGGCCTTTATGCGTTGATTACTTGAACTCGGGCTTACGGCCCTGCATCTGCGCCATCACCACCTCCATCTGATCGGGTTTGCCGATCAGTTCGACCTGTTCCGCGGATTCCTCCAGCAGAACTTCGGCGCGGGGCTTGGTCTCGGCCACGTCGATCAGGCGCTTGGCGGCGCGGATTGCCGACGGGCTTTGACCCGCAATGTCTTCTGCCAGCGCCAGCGCTTCGGTCAACGGATCGTCCGAGAGTTTCGTCACCAGCCCCCAGTCCGCCGCCTGCTGCGCGCCGATCGGACGCGCGGTATAGGTCAGCAAACGCAACACGTCCGAGCGTACAAGCTGTGGCAGCAGAACCATCCCGCCCATATCCGGAATGATGCCCCATTTCATCTCCATCACGGCCAGCTTCGCCTCGGGGTGGGCGATACGGATATCGGCACCCAGCGCGATCTGCAGACCACCTCCATAGGCCACGCCCTGAATGGCGCAGATCACCGGTACCGGCACGCGCCGCCAGACAAGCGCCAGTTCCTGCATCTCATTGGCGTCTTCGTGGCTGCGGGCCATCAACCACTCGGTCGGGTCCATATGGGCCATCTTGGCAAAACTGGCCATGTCGAGCCCGGCGCAAAAGCTCTTGCCCTCGCCGGACAGCACCACGGCGCGGGCGTCCGAGGCCGCGACCTCGTGCCCGGCGGACAGCAGCGCCTTGACCATTGCGTCATCCAGCGCATTCATCTTGTCGCCGCGCGTCAAGGTGACATGGGCGATGTGATCTTTGTACTCGACGGATACGCGTGACATGCGGGCCTCCCAAATTCTGTTGCCCCAACCATGCCCGGAAGGGTCGCCAAGTTCCACCGCAACGTCGGGGCACGTCTGGCGACACAATTGCAGGTGTTGCCTGTCAGGGGGCCATGGGGTTATCTCGCGTCATGACTGACCCACGCTATACCCCGCTTGCCTTGTCATTGCCGGCAACTGTTCCCTTTGTCGGGCCCGAAACTCAAGAGCGTCAACGCGGCGCGCCCTTTGTAGCCCGGCTGGGCGCGAACGAAGGCGTATTCGGCCCCTCACCCCGTGCGGTCAAGGCGATGGCGGCAACCGAAATCTGGATGTATGGCGACCCCGAGAACCATGACCTGCGCCACGCGCTGGCGGATCATCACGGAGTGAGGCCGGAAAACATCGTGGTGGGCGAAGGCATCGACGGGTTACTTGGGTACCTTGTGCGGTTGCTGGTCGGTCCGGGCGATACTGTTGTTACTTCGGACGGGGCTTACCCCACCTTCAACTACCATGTGGCCGGGTTTGGTGGCGTGTTGCACAAAGTGCCATACCGGGGCGACCACGAGGACCCTGCAGCACTGTTCACCAAAGCGAAGGAGGTGAATGCAAAGCTGGTCTATCTGGCCAACCCCGACAATCCGATGGGCAGTTGGCACAGTGGCGCAGATATCGTCGCCGCGATGGAGACCCTGCCCGAAGGTTGCCTGCTGGTGCTGGACGAAGCCTATGTAGAATGCGCACCAGAAGGAACCGCAGCCCCGGTCGCGGCAGATGATCCGCGCGTGATCCGGATGCGTACGTTTTCCAAGGTTTATGGCATGGCCGGGGCACGGATTGGCTATGCGATAGGTGCGCCGCGATTGATCGAGGCGTTCAACAAGGTGCGCAACCATTTCGGCATGAACCGGGCCGCACAGGTCGGCGCGCTGGCGGCGCTGCTGGACACTGACTGGCTGGCGCAAGTTCAGGCGCAGATCAGCGCAGCCCGCGACCGGATTAGCCAGATCGCAAGGGATAACGGACTAACCCCCCTGCCCTCGGCCACAAACTTTGTCGCCATTGATTGCGGGCAGGACGGGGCTTTTGCCAAGGCTATTCTGGAGGCGCTGGTGGCACAGGGCATCTTTGTGCGAATGCCTTTCGCCGCCCCTCAGAACCGGTGTATCCGGGTCAGCTGTGGCGCGGCGGAAGATCTGGATGCTTTTGCAGCCGCGCTGCCGAATGCCCTGGCGACAGCGCGGGCTGAATAATCGCCGTTTACTGGCACAGAACGGCGGCTGCGGCCTCAATCGCGCTGTTGCCGCGCCGGATGTTCAGGGAGGCCGTTGCGGTCTCGATCTCCCCAGCATCGCCATCACAATCTGACCATTCACGTGGCCCATATGGCCGAGAGGGGAAAGCCGTTCTAGTCCGCCATCAACACCGCGGGTGGTTCAGGCCGTCCAGCAGCGCCCTCACTGCCGGGATGTCGTTGCGGATCGAGCTGGAGGTGTCCACATGCACCGCCAGAACCGCCTTGATCCGGTAGCCGGTACTCGCGCGCAGAGCGTCTGCAACGCGCTCCATATCGCACGGAGAAGACGTTCCGAAATCGATCAGATCAATCTTGGCACCGATCGCTTCGACCATCTCGGCCTGGCCATGTGTGAACTGACCAAGGCTTGTGCCAGCACAGTTTCCCCTGGCGCGATCACGTTGGACAGCGCGGCCTCCCACGTGCCGTGGTCGTTAGAGATATAGGTGGCGACATTGTGCTGGGTCCGGGGCCACGCGACACAGGTCGTTGGTCAGGGCGGGCATCATCTCGATAAGTTCGCCGTCATAGATATTCGGCGACAGACGGTGCATGGCCTGCAGCGCTGCATTGGGCATGGCCGACGGGCCTGGAATGGCCAGATGCTCGCGCCCCTGCGCGAGAGAAATTGGGTTTGTCATGGGATCAACCTGTGTGAATTGACGCCCAACGTAGCGCAGCAAAGAGCAGCGTCAATCCGTCAGGTTGGCGGCCTCTCGCGCAAGTGCTTCGATCCCGGCCCACTCGCCATCCAGAACCATCTGCTTGGGCGCGACCCAGCTGCCACCAGCGCAAACGACGTTTGACAGCGACAGGTAATCCCGCGCATTCGCAGCCGACACGCCACCGGTCGGGCAGAAGGTGATCTGCGGCAAAGGTGCGCCGATGGCCTTCAGGGCGGGGGCCCCGCCCGACGCCTCGGCCGGGAAGAATTTCAGCATGTCATAGCCTTGTTCGAGCAGGCGCATCGCCTCGCTGGCCGTAGCCGCTCCGGGCAGCAATGGCAGGCCTTCCGCCTCACAGGCGGCGATTAGGGCATCGGTCGCACCGGGTGAGACACCGAACTGGGCGCCTGCTTCTTTGGCGGCGCGCACGTCTTCGGGGGTGACCAGAGTGCCTGCGCCAACTGCGCCGCCGGGCACATCGGCCATGGCTCGGATCGCATCCAGCGCGGCGGGAGTGCGCAGGGTGACTTCCAGCGCGGGGAGGCCTCCGGCGACCAGAGCTTCGGCCAGAGGGCGGGCATGGGCCGCGTCGTCGATAACCAGAACCGGGACGATGGGGGCCAGCGCGCAGATTTCGCGGGTACGTTGGGTCTTCGACATTGTTTACGCTCCGAAAATACTGGCACCGACGTCGGCGGAACCAACGTTGTTGCGGAAGGCGGCGAACAGGTCACGCCCGACACCGTGTTGGTTGGCAGACAGATCGGCAGTGACAGGGGCGCGATCCAGTACGCCCGGGGTGAGGACTTCCAGATCCCCCTTCACCGCATCAACGCGCAGCAGATCACCGTCCTGCAGATAGGCGATCGGGCCGCCCTCCAAAGCCTCGGGGCAGACATGGATGGCAGCGGGGACCTTGCCCGAAGCACCAGACATGCGGCCATCGGTGACCAGCGCCACTTTCTGCCCCCGGCCCTGCAGGATCGACAGCATCGGCGTCAGCGAGTGCAACTCGGGCATGCCGTTGGCCTTTGGGCCTTGAAAGCGGACGACGACGATGACGTCGTCGGTGAACTCTCCGGCCTTGAAGGCGGCTTTGACCTCATCCTGATCGTGGAAAACCCGCACGGGTGCCTCGACCACCTGATGCTCGGGAGCCACGGCCGAGACTTTCATGACGGCGGTGCCCAGATTGCCGGTCAGCCGTGACAGGCCGCCGGTGGGCTGAAACGGGTCCTTGGCGGGGCGCACGATCTTGTCGTTCAGGCTGTGGCCTGCGCCCTCTTCCCAAGTCAACTCATCACCCTTCAACTTGGGCTCTTTGGTGTAGTTGTGCAGGCCCTGCCCCGCCACGGTGAGCGTGTCGGGGTGCAGCAAGCCATCCTCAAGCAGCGTACCGATCGCAAAGCCCAACCCGCCAGCCGCGTGGAAATGATTCACGTCGGCCAAACCGTTGGGATAGACCCGCGCGATCAGGGGCACCACGGCAGAGATGTCGGAGAAATCTTCCCAATCCAAGACGATACCCCCTGCACGCGCCATGGCGATCAGGTGGATCAGCAGGTTGGTCGAGCCCCCCGTCGCCATCAGGCCAACGATGCCATTCACAAAGGCACGTTCGTCCAGAACCTGATAGACCGGCGTATAGTCATTGCCCAACGCGCTGAGCGACAGGGCCCGGCGGGCACCCTCTTTCGTCAGCGCATCGCGCAGTGGGGTGTTGGGGTTGATGAAGCTGGAACCCGGCAGGTGCAGGCCCATGAACTCCATCAGCATCTGGTTGGTGTTGGCGGTTCCGTAGAAGGTGCACGTGCCGGGGCCGTGATAGGCGGCCATTTCCGCCTTCATGAGTTCGTCGCGCCCCACCTCTCCGGCGGCGAATTTCTGGCGGACCTTGGCCTTTTCGTCGTTTGGCAGGCCGCTGGTCATTGGCCCCGCAGGCAGGAAGACCGCAGGCAGATGCCCGAACGCCTGCGCCCCGATGATGAGGCCCGGCACGATCTTGTCACAAACGCCAAGGAACACCGCCGCGTCATAGGTGTTGTGGCTGAGCGCCACGCCGGTCGCCAGCGCAATCACATCGCGTGAGAACAGCGAAAGCTCCATCCCCGCCTCGCCCTGCGTGACACCATCGCACATGGCAGGAACGCCGCCCGCGACCTGCGCAGTGCCACCCGCCGCGCGGATCGCATCGCGGATCAGGCCGGGGTAACGTTCAAACGGCTGGTGGGCCGAAAGCATGTCGTTATACGAGGTGACAATGCCCAAATTTCCGGCCGTCCCGGTCGCCATCGACTGCTGGTCTTGCCCTGCACCCGCAAAAGCATGGGCTTGCCCGCTGCAGGACAGATGCGCGCGCGCCGGCCCTTTTGACCGGGCCTGCTCCATCCGCTTTACATGCGGCCCGCGCAGGTCGGCGCTGCGGTCGATGATCCGCTGGGTGACGTCGGTGATAACAGAATGAACCATAATTAACCTCCGATCTGACGCCAGCGACGACCGTCGCGATGCATCAGCATCAATGCTTCTTCGGGACCTGAACTGCCCTGATCGTACCGCGCCGGGCGATCGCCCCGATCTTCCCAGCCCTGAATGATGGGATCGACCCAGGCCCAGGCGGCCTCGGCCTCATCCCCGCGCATGAACAGGGTCTGATCGCCGCGGATCACGTCCATCACCAACCGTTCATAGGCATCCGGCGCACTGGATTCCGCGCCCAGCGCGTCGGCAAAGCTCATGTCCAGGGCCACATCCGACAGGCGGAACCCGCCCGGGCCGGGATCTTTGATCGTGGTGCGCAGGGTGATGCCCTCGTCCGGTTGCAGGCGGATCACCAGCACGTTGCCGTGCAGCGGGCCTACATTCGGAAAGATTGTATGCGGCGGGTCGCGGAAGAACACGGCAATCTCAGATTCCCTCGCCCGCAGGCGTTTGCCGGTGCGCAGATAGAACGGCACCCCGGCCCAGCGCCAGTTGCCCAGATGAACCTTAAGGGCAATGTAGCTTTCGGTCCGGCTGGAAGGGTTACCGACGTGATCGATATAACCACCTTCGCCGTGCTCGGCGCGATATTGGCCGCGCGCGATGTCTTTGGGCTCAACCGGTTCCAACGCCTCGATCACCTTGACCTTCTCGTCCCGCACAGCGTTGGGTGCGAATTTCGAAGGCGGCTCCATCGCCGTCAGACACAGAAGTTGCACCAGATGGTTCTGGATCATGTCCCGCATGGCGCCGGATTGATCATAATACCCTCCGCGCCCCTCGACGCTGACGGTTTCCGCGACGGTGATCTGCACATGATCGATATGGGTCGAATTCCACAGGGGTTCGAAAAGCGAGTTGGCAAAGCGCAGCGCCATCAGGTTCTGCACCGTCTCTTTGCCCAGATAGTGATCAATCCGGTAAATCTGATGTTCTTCGAAACAGGCGCGCAGGCCTTCGTTCAGCGCCTTGGCCGTGGCCAGGTCATGACCAAAGGGTTTTTCCACCACGATGCGGCTGTCCGCCGTGGCCAGCCCGTGATCATGCAGACGTTGCGCAATGCCCGAAAACAGGCTGGGACCGACCGACAAATAGAAGGCGCGCACCACATCCGGGCGCAAGGTCTTGGCCAGATCGGACCAGCCCGCCTCACCCATTGCATCGACCTGAACATATTCGACCCGGCTGAGGAACTGATCCAGCACGTTCTTTTTGAACTTGGGCGCGAATTCCTTCATCGAGGTGCGGATCAGTGCACGAAACGCGTCGCCGTCCATATCCGACCGGGCCGTGCCGATGATCCGGGCGTCCTCGGGCATCTGGCCCACTTCGAACCGATGATAGAGACCCGGTAGAATCTTGCGCTGTGCCAGATCGCCAGTGGCGCCGAACAACACCAGATCGAACGGGTTGACCGGAATTACGCGTGAAACCATCGACGGGCTCCTTCAGTTTTCACCTGCGCCATCATAGCATCACCTGTTCGCGGCGCCCGTGGCATGGGTAATGTTATCGCTAACATTCAGGGTGTAATTAGGCAATGCGGTTGCAGAAAGCAAGCCCGGATTTGCAAAATCAGTTTTGATTGCGCAGCCATTCCATGACGGCGGGGCGCACTGATTGCTCTCCGCGATGGCGCGCATCGGCGATGATCTTGCGCAGCGATTGCAGATCGGCCCGCAACAGAAGGCTTTTGACCGGACCAATCGAGGCCGGGCGCATCGACAGGGTGCGGATGCCCATCGCCGCCAGGCACAGCGCCTCGACCGGGCGTCCGGCATCCTCGCCGCAGAAGCTGAGCGGCGTTCCCGAGATGTTGCAGCGCTCGACGATCCGCTCGATGAAGGTGAGGAAGCTGACATTCAGCGTGTCATAGCGGCGGCGCACCAGTTCGTTCTCGCGGTCGGCGGCAAAGAAGAACTGCTTCAGATCGTTGCCGCCGATCGAGACGAAATCCACCTCGTCAAAGAACTTTTGTGGCGCAAAGGCAAGCGATGGCGTCTCCAGCATCGCGCCGACCTCGATCGTTTCGGGCAGGACGTGGCCAAGACGTTTTTCCCGCTCGATGGTCTTGTTGACCTCCCACTTGGCCTCGCGGAATTCGTCGGCCTGCGCCACGAAGGGGAACATGATTGTCAACGGCCGACCGTTGGCAGCGCGCAGCAGGGCCTGCAACTGCATCCGCATCACGCCGCGCTTGTCCAGCCCGACGCGAATCGCGCGCCAGCCCAGTGCCGGGTTCGGCTCGGCCACGTGTTTCATATAGGGCAGAACCTTGTCCGACCCGATATCCAGCGTCCGGAACACGACGCGCTTGTCGCCAGCCGCATCCAGAACCCGTTGATATTGCGCCACCAATTCCGACCGTTTCGGCATTTGGTTACGGATCAGGAACTGCAACTCGGTCCGGAACAGGCCCACGCCTTCGGCGCCCGAGTTGTTCAGCGACGGTAGGTCGGCCATCAGGCCCGCATTCATCACCAGATTGATCCGCTCGCCATCCCGCGTCACAGTCGGGGTTTCACGGATCGAGGCGTAACGTTCCTGCGCCTTGGCCTGCATCGCGATCTTGTCGCGGAAGGCGCTGACCACGGTATCTTCGGGGCGCAGGTGCACGACACCTTGATCGCCATCGACCAGGATATGGTCGCCGTTCAATGCTTCGGTGGTGATGCGGCCCACGTGAACAACCAGCGGAATCGCCAGCGCACGGGCGACAATGGTGGCGTGGCTGCCGACCGAGCCTTCCTCGAGCACGATACCTCTCAGCGAACGGCCGTATTCCAACAGATCACCAGGGCCGATATTGCGGGCGATCAGGATCGGATCGGGCGGCAGGTCGGCCCCATCGGTTTTACCCTGCCCGGTCAGGATACGCAGCAACCGGTTGCTGAGGTCGTCCAGATCGGCCAACCGCTCGCGCAGATAGGGATCGGTTACCTGCCCCATGCGCGCACGGGCCTGCGATTGCTCTTTCTCGACGGCGGCTTCGGCACTGAGGCCGCGGTCAATGTCCTCTTCCATCCGCCGCATCCAGCCCTTGGAATTAGCGAACATGCGGTAGGCTTCCAGAACCTGAAGCTGTTCCTTATCGGCCCCCCGCGAGATTTCCAGCATCTTGTCGACGCCGACGCGCAGCTCTTCCACGGCTTCGGTCAGGCGTTCAAGTTCACGGTGGGGATCCTCGGCGATGGGGTTGGTGACCACCACGCGCGGTTCATGCAGCCAGACATGCCCTTCGGCCGAGCCCTCTTGCGCCGGGCCGCCATTCAACTGAACTGATTGCTGGTGCAAGGGCGAAAGCGCCGCACCCTCACCGACAAAAGCGCCCAGTTCGGCCATTTCAGCCAGAACCATGGCAACCACTTCCAACGCATACACCTCATCCGCGGAAAGCTCGCGCGCTTCGCGAGACTGAACCACCAGTACACCCAGCTTTTCGCCCAGGCGCTGTATGGGTACGCCAAGAAAGGACGAAAACCGTTCCTCGCCGGTTTCGGGCATATAACGGAAGCCCTTGGCCGACGGAGCATCCGCCGTGTTCATCACCTTTCCGGACAGGGCAACGCGGCCCACCAGCCCCTCACCCATGCGCATCCTGGTCTTGTGGACAGCCTCGGGTGACAGGCCTTCGGTGGCGCACAGCTCCAGCGTATCTTCATCGCGGAACAAGTAGACCGAGCAGACCTCGGCCCGGATGCTGTCCGCAATCAGGCTGGTGATCCGGTCAAGACGCTCCTGACCGGCGGCCTCGCTTGCCATCTCTTCGCGCAGCCGCCCGAGCAGCTTGCGGGATTCTGTTTCGGTACCGTCCGCCATGGCCCACCCAAATTAGTGCGTCAGGCAAGACCCTTGGCTGAAACGCTCAGGCCGCCTTGTCCAGTTCAAAGGCATCATGCAGTGCCTGAACCGCAAGTTCCATGTATTTCCTGTCGACAAGGACGGAAATTTTAATCTCAGAGGTTGTAATGACCTTGATGTTGATCCCCTCATCCGAGAGGATCTTGAACATTTTGGCCGCAACACCGGACTGAGAGCGCATCCCGATACCTACTACCGAGACCTTGCAGACATCTTCATCCGCAACCAGTTCGGCATAGTTCAACTCGCCCGCGTCCTTGATCGCCAGCAGGGCTTTTTCCGCCCGTGCCACCTGATCGGTGGGGCAGGAAAAGGTCATGTCCGTGCGACCCTCATCCGAGATGTTCTGCACGATCATGTCGACATTCACGCCCTCATCGCTGAGCGCGGTAAAGATGGTCGAGGCGATACCGGGGCGGTCCGCCACCGATACGACGGTCATCTTGGCCTCGTCACGGGAATAGGCCACACCGGCCACAACATTGGATTCCATGATATCCTCCTCGTCAACGACCAGCGTACCGGCCTCGTCGGATTGTTCTTCGAAACTTGAGAGAACGCGCAGTTTCACCTTATACCGCATCGCCAGCTCGACCGAGCGGGTCTGCAGCACCTTGGCCCCCAGCGAGGCCAGTTCGAGCATTTCCTCGAACGAAATCCGGTCCAGTTTGCGCGCCTTTTCACAAATGCGCGGATCGGTGGTATAGACACCATCCACATCCGTATAGATGTCACAGCGTTCCGCATCGAACGCCGCAGCAAAGGCCACGGCGGTCGTGTCCGAACCACCGCGCCCCAGCGTGGTGATGCGACCTTCGGGGCTGATGCCCTGGAACCCGGCGACAACAGCGACCTTCATGCCCTCGTCGAATTTCTGGCGGATGTTTTCGGGCGGAATATCTTCGATCCGCGCCTGACTGTGGGCGCTGGTGGTCAGCAGAGGAACCTGCCAGCCCTGCCAGCTGCGCGCCGGGATATCCATTTCCTGCAAGGTCAGGGCCATCAGACCTGCGGTCACGTTCTCGCCCGAGGACACTACCGCATCATATTCGCGCGCGTCATACAGCGGCGAGGTCTCGTCGACCCAGCCCACCAGTTCGTTGGTCTTGCCGGACATGGCCGACACGATGACAATCACGTCATAACCCTTGGCCACTTCGACACCGATGCGCTTGGCCGCGCGGCGGATGCGGTCAAGATTGGCAACCGAAGTGCCACCGAATTTCATCACGAGTACGGGCATGGGGGTGGGATCTCCGCGCCTTGGAATTCAGATCCCGTGCGTCTTATGCGAGGGGGGCCGCAAGGGCAAGGGTTCAATACCACCCCGAATGCCGCATCGGCGCGCTTTACATCCGGCAGAGGGGGTGTCAGCCTTAGGTGTCGAATTTTCCAAGAGGTTTTCCATGCTCCGCCTTGCCATCGCAGCCATGCTGCTGTCTTCGCCCGCTTTTGCGCAAGTTGCCACACTGGCCGCGACCGACGGAAAGAATGCCTTGGGCACGGTGCCCTGCGCCGCAGGCGGAGAGCCGCTGAGCAGTTGCCATGCCGAGTTGCGCCACCATGACGATGGCACCACTACACTGGCTGTTTCGTTGGGCGCTGGCGAGGTACGCAGCATCTATTTCACCGACGGCGTCCCAACGTCCAGCAGCTCGCCCGCCAAGATCAGCCATGAGACCCGCGGTGACCTGACAGTGGTTTTCATCGACCCGGATGAGGTCTACGAAATCCCCTCGGCGGCGCTGATCCGTCAGTAAGCATGAGAGTGGCCATCCCGGGTTTCCAAAAAAGCCCCTGATGGCCAGCGACGACGCGTCGAACCGCTCGATCAATCCCCTGGGGTCTGGTCCGAGGTGATCTTGGCGTCCGATCCGCCCCGGTTTCAACGCGGCGGCCTTTGAAGCACGGTAGATGTGGGCACCACAGACTGAGGGGTCAGCAACACGGCGGTGACACTGGAGGCAACTTTCTGCGCCCTTATGCCGACAGAATGATCGCCGATCCCCTGCCCAAGTGTCACGGCCTGCGCCAGTGATCACGACATGCAGGGGTCAGTTGGTCTTTCTGCTGGGAACAAATGGCAGCGGAGCCACCGGCACGCCGTCATCAATCAGGGCTTGCGCGTCTTCCGGTCTGGCCTCGCCATAGATCGCCCGTTCGGGGGCGTCGCCCAGATGGATTTTGCGTGCTTCGCTGGCGAAGTCCTTACCGACATAATCCGAATTCTCTTCGACCTTGCGGCGCAGCTCAGCCAGTACCTTTTCGACGTCCGGTGCCGGGGCTGCCACACCTATCGTTTCGGCCTCAGGCGTCGCCGCCAGAGGTCGCGCCTCGGCGGTGCGGGCCGGACGGACGCGCGGTGTCATGATGGCCTTTTCAACATCGCAACACCCGCACACCGCGCATGTCACCATGCTCGCGGATGCCAATTTGTCGTAAGCGGCCGCTGATTGAAACCAACTGTCAAATGTATGGCCGTTGCTGCACTTCAATGCGTATTGAATCATGGTCCGTCCAAATGTCGGTTGCCGAATAGATACCGGGGCACATGGCAAGATCAAGCCCTTCCAGGGGCAACTCAGTGCCTAACAGGCTCGAGCTTGCGTAACAATAGTGAGAGTTCAGGTGAATTTACCTTTGAGGCCGCCTTTTTCGGCGAAAACCACTTTCTGTCCCGTTGCCTGCATTCGGGAAAACGCGATGAGACCGATTGCACCAACAGCGGAAAAACATCCACGACGCACAATACAGGCCCCTTTTTGCTGCGCTGCTTCTGATAATGGAACCGCCCCAATGCCCGAGCCTGGCACCGACCGCGAATACCGCCCTCTTCCCACGCTTCCTGACAGGCTGTCTCGGACGGGCTCAGGCCGTCAATCAGCCATCCTTTGGGAATGATCCAACGACGGGATTTTCGTGTCGTTATCAGCAAAACCTCCGGGCGCCCCTGCGCGATGCGATAGCACAGTGCAGCCGATTGCTGCCGTACCGGAAGGTGCCGGGTCTTTCGCGAAACATATGGCGCAAGTCTGGCGTCAACCACGCTAGCCGCCTTTCAAATGGAATCCTTGCCTGTTATCCCGCAGCTATTTGCTTATTTAGCGGGCCCTCGGATGATGGATACCATATAAAGCGCTTTTCTCCAAACCCTTAGCTTTGGGTCACATACGCGCCGCCAGTTTTCGCATCAGATCATCATGCGGAATATCGGCATCGATCGCCAATCGCCGCAGGCCAAAATGCACGCGGGCAATCTGCTGGTAATAGCGCGTGTAGACGTAGTTGGTGCCACCACCGGCAATAGCGCCCAGCACCGGCACGGACTGCGCCGCCAGTTTCTGCCCCAGTACAACGGACAGACGCGGAGCAACCGCCGCGACCAGTTTCTGCAGGGCCGGTCCGGTTAACGTCAGCCTGACGGAAAAGAACCCAAGATCGGCGCCATCGTCATTGGACAACGGACCTGCAGCCGAAAGCACCCGGACGCAATCGAACTTCACACCTTCTTCCGAAGGATCAAACCCTTCGCGCGCTGCGGCCCCCTGTATCGCGCGCAACAGCATTGCGGTGGTCGCGGGCAACTCCATCAAAGCGGTCGACACACCGCCCACGCCACCCGCAACGCCCATGGCGGTGGTCACCGCAGTGTTGACCCAAGGGCGCTGATCGGGAACCGCACGGCGCGATCCTTCCGCCGCGTGCATTGCCAGCCACAGGGCCTGTTCCGTCGCACCCGTAAGCCCCAGCCTGATCGGTTCGGGCAATTGCTCCAACAAGGATTCAGCCGATCCGCCCAAACTGTTCAGCAGTTTGACACCCGGACCACCCGCAGACCTGTAATACCCGGCCAATCGGTCAAGTTCGGCGTCGGCATCCAGTTTTTCGACAAGAACCACGTCCTGCATAAACACCCTCCTGCCCTTTAGACATCGGGATTTAAGGCCAACGTTTCAATAGTTCAGCGGCTCCAGCGGGTCACAGAGCCCCGGACGCCCGCCCAAACGCCGGGCGACAATTCCACGCCCAGAACGCGGTCCGGGTTGGTGGGGGGCGGCATCTCGACCCCGCTTAGGCGCGTAAATCCGAACCGGGCGTAATACGGCGCATCACCGACCAGCATAACGCGCTCCCAGCCCAATGCGCGGCCGACCTCAAGGCTTTCGTGGATCAAAAAACCACCCAGCCCTTCGCCCTGATGGGTGGGATGCACAGCCACCGGCCCCAACAACAGCGCATCGTGATCGCCCACATGCACCGGCCAGAACCGGATGGCCCCGGCCAGAATGCCCTGCCCATCCCGCGCCACCAGAGACATTCCGGCCACAGGCGGCACATCATCGCGCAGGCGATACGAAGACAGCGCCTCGCGCCCGGGCGCAAAGCACAGGTCATAGAGGGCCTCAACCTCCCACCAATCATCCGGCTCTTCCGGCCTGATCCCGAACTGCTGCACCCCGGCCCTCGTTTCCTTGCTGGCATTCGCCCTAGCACTTCGCTACGCCATGGGCAAACGCTTGGAGTTCAGATGTTCTATCGCCCCGAAGACGGCCACGGTCTGCCGCACAATCCGTTCAACGCGGTTATCACGCCCCGACCAATTGGCTGGATTTCCACCCGCAGCCCGGACGGGGTCAACAATCTGGCGCCCTATTCGTTCTTCAACGGTGTCGCCTACACGCCGCCGCAAGTGATGTTCGCATCAACCGGTACTAAGCACGATCAGGACGGCGGCAAGGACAGTGTGTCGAATATCGAGGCAACCGGCGTGTTTTGCGTGAATGTCGTCGCCCATGCGCACCGCGACGCGATGAATGCCAGTTCAGCAGGCTTACCCAAACATCACGACGAATTCGATCACGCCGGACTGACACCGGTCGAATGTGAGACCATCCCTTGCGCCCGCGTTGAAGGCGCCCCGGCCGCACTGGAATGCAAACTGACGCAAATTGTGACCCTGCCCGGAAAGGCAAACCGGGTCGTGTTCGGTGAAGTCACTGGCGTTCACCTGCGCGATGATTGCCTGAAGGACGGTATTTTCGACGTCACATCCTTCCAGCCGCTGGCCCGGCTGGGGTATCGGGACTACTCGGTTGTTACCGAGTTGTTTTCACTGAGCCGTCCGGACGATTGACTTGTCTCAGGGGGGCTCTGCCCCCGCCGCCCTTCGGGCGTCACCCCCGGGATATTTGAGGCCAGATGAAGGAAGGATCCCTACTTCATCTGGCTGGAAATATCCCGGAGCACGAGGCAGAGCCTCGCACTGATCAGTGGCCGCCGAGGATACCGGTACGAACCGAGTAATCCACCGCTAGTTCGTAGTCCGGATCGTCATCGCTATCGACCATCAGGTGACCGGCTTTGGTAAGCAGCTTGTGACAGTCGCGGCTGAGGTGACGTAGCATGACGCGTTTGCCTGCGGCCTCATATTTGGCGGCGATGTTCTCAATCGCCTGCAGCGCCGACTGGTCGACCACGCGGCTTTCGGCAAAGTCCACGATCACCGTTTCCGGATCGTTCGGAACGTCGAACAACTCGACAAAGCCATCGGACGAACCGAAGAAAAGCGGGCCTTGAACTTCATAGACCTTGGCGCCCTTTTCGGTCGAAGATTCGCGGGTAACGGCATGAATACGCTTGGCATTGTTCCAAGCGTAGGCCAGCGCCGAGACGATGACGCCGACGACCACGGCAACCGCCAGGTCCTCCATCACTGTCACGACAGTCACCAGGACGATCACGAACGCATCGGTCAGCGGCACTTTGCGCAGGATCTTGAACGAGTTCCAGGCGAAGGTTCCGATCACCACCATGAACATCACCCCGACCAGCGCGGCCAGCGGGATCTGTTCGATAAGGGGTGAAGCGAACAGGATAAAGATCAGCAGGAACAGCGCCGCCGCGATGCCCGCAATCCGCGTACGACCACCGGATTTCACGTTGATCATCGACTGACCGATCATCGCACAACCGCCCATACCACCGAAGAATCCGGTGGCCACGTTGGCAACGCCCTGCGCGATACATTCTTGCGACGCTCCGCCACGCTTGCCGGTGATTTCGCCAACAAGGTTCAGGGTCAGCAGCGATTCAATCAGGCCGATGGCGGCCAGAATGACCGCATAGGGCAAGATGATTTCAAAGGTTTCCCAGGTCAGCGGGACCATCGGGATGTGGAACGCGGGCAGCCCGCCCTCGATCGAGGCCAGATCGCCAACGCGCGGCACGTCCAGGCCAAAGCCAATCACCAGCGCAGCCACGACCAGAATACCCGCCAGAGGCGCAGGAACGATGCGGGTGATGCGCGGCATGACCCAGATCACCGCCATGGTCAGCGCCACAAGGCCCAGCATGGTATAAAGCTGCAGGCCCGAGAGCCACTCACCCCCACCAACGCCGTGGCCGGTGTTTTCCATGGTACCCGGCACCTTGAACTGGCCCAATTGCGCCAGGAAAATCACAATCGCCAGACCGTTCACAAAGCCCAGCATCACCGGATGCGGCACCAGTCGGATGAACCGTCCCCAGTGCATGGCTCCGGCAATCAGCTGCAGGATGCCCATCAGCACAACGGTCGCGAACAGGTATTCGACCCCATGTTCAGCGACCAGCGCCACCATCACTACGGCCAGCGCCCCGGTTGCGCCCGAAATCATGCCCGGACGGCCACCGATCAGCGCCGTGATCAGACCAACCATGAAGGCCGCATACAGACCGACCAGCGGATGCACCCCGGCAACAAAGGCAAAGGCCACCGCTTCGGGCACCAGCGCCAGCGCCACGGTCAGACCGGACAACAGCTCGATCCGCAGGCGCGAGGCGGTCAGCCCCTCATCCGGCACCCAACGCAAATCGGGCTTGGCTATACGATTGGCAAAGCTTGCCAGCATGGCTCGGGGCATGGGACGGTCCTGTCGGTCTGTTTTTTGTTCGCGCGAAAGGGGCCTTTTAACGGGCAAACCCCGCCAGAGATACCGCGTCAGGCGGGACTCTGCTATGCACTGGGCGCATAGCGGACCAGCAGCCAACACAAACCGTTGATGCCACTTGCCAAATCCTCCGGCGCCCCGCAGAAATTCCTCGACGGATTTATTCACGCGGAGAGCAGCCATGACGCAGACCAAAATCGCCATCATCGGTGGATCAGGCATTTATGACATAGATGGGCTGGAGAATGCAGAGTGGGTCACCGTGGAAACGCCTTGGGGTGCCCCCTCGGACCAGATCCTGACCGGGTCGCTGAACGGCGTAGGCATGGCGTTTTTGCCCCGCCACGGGCGTGGTCATGTGCATTCCCCGACCGAAGTGCCTTATCGCGCCAATATCGACGCGCTGAAACGGCTGGGGGTGACGGATGTGATCTCGGTATCGGCCTGCGGGTCCTTCCGCGAGCATATGGCACCGGGGGATTTCGTGATCGTCGATCAGTTCATTGACCGGACATTCGCGCGCGAGAAAAGCTTTTTCGGCACCGGGTGCGTCGCCCATGTCAGCGTCGCGCATCCGACCTGCCCACGCCTGTCGGACGCCTGTGAGACTGCGGGCAAGGCTGCGGGTATCACAATACACCGTGGCGGCACCTATCTGGCAATGGAGGGGCCTCAGTTCTCATCTCTGGCGGAATCCAAGATGTATCGCGAGCACTGGGGCTGTGACGTGATCGGCATGACCAACATGCCCGAGGCAAAACTCGCCCGTGAGGCCGAGCTTTGTTATGCCTCGATCGCCATGGTCACCGATTACGACAGCTGGCACCCGGACCACGGTGAGGTCGACGTGACCGCCATCATCGCCACCCTGAGCGGCAATGCGGAAAAAGGCCGGGCTCTGGTCAAAGGCCTGCCCGATCTGTTGGGAACCGAGCGCGCGCCTTGCCCGCATGGCTGCGACCGGGCGCTGGAATACGCCATTCTGACCGCACCTGAAAAGCGCGATCCGACACTGCTGGCCAAGCTGGATGCGGTTGCGGGTCGCATTCTTTAGTCTGGCTGTTGCCGCAGCGCATTTTGCACCTCGGACCACAGCCCATACGACCAGAGGTCGTTATGGGTTCCGCCGGGAATGACGTGCAGTTGGGCGGTATCCCCTGACATCGACGCCAGCGTTTTGCCATGGTGCAGCGGGATGGTTTCGTCTTCGGTCCCGTGGAAGATCAGGATTGGCACGGTGATACTGTCGATCAAGTCGCGGGTGGCGAACTGATCTTTCATCAGGGCCGAGACCGGCAGAAACGGATAGCGCTCGGCCGCAACATCGACGGTGGCCGTGAACGGCGCCTCAAGCACCAGCAACTGCGCATTCGGGCGTTCCTCGGCGACCGCGGCGGCTACGCCCGTCCCCAGGCTCTGGCCATGCAGCACAATCTCCTCGCCTTCAGCATCCAAACGATCAAACAACTGCACCCCGTCCGAGATCAGCGCCAGTTCCGAGGGCTCACCCCCACTGCCCGGAAAGCCGCGATAACTGGGTGCAAGCAGGCCATACCCGCCGTTAAGGATTTCACGCATACGGTCAGCCCGATCGCCCAGATTGCCGCTTTGACCATGGAAGAACAGGACCGTCGGCGCGCCCTCGGTCGCCGGAGGCGCGGACCAAGCGGTCAACACCACCCCATCGGACATGGGGACCGTGATCACATCCACATCGGCCAGCCCGACTGTCCTGGGGTCCGGCAACTCGCCCGAAGGTTTGTACAACAGCGCGTTCTGATTTGAATACATATACCCCAGAATCCCGGCATAAAACGCACCCCCGATCAGGGCCATCAGGATCAGCACACGCCTTACAGGCCAGATTCCTGACCGTGCGGACTCGGAGAACGTTCCGATGTGATCTGGATGTGTCTGCGCCATTTTCTCCTCCGATCCTCTGGTATCTCTTAGGTTGGAAAGCCAGGTGCGTGTTTCAAGGAAGATGCACAAGCCTTAATTCAATCTTTAACTGTTCAGGCGGAGCAACTTGTTTGCAGCAGCCCTTCGGGACCCGCACCCTTATCCTCTGTCTGAGCTCACCCAAACCAGTACACCCAAGCGATTCACGAAAGGCTTGACCTTGCGACCGCGTCGGGGCTTGGTGAGGAAACAAACACAGGAATCCGCATGTCCATCGACCTTTGGTTGGCCTTTGTGGCCGCATCGACCGCCCTGCTGCTGATCCCCGGCCCGACTGTGCTGCTGGTGCTCAGCTATGCCCTGTCGAAAGGCCGTAGCGTCGCCGTGGCCTCGGCCACGGGGGTCGCGGTGGGGGATCTGGTGGCCATGACAGCGTCGTTGCTGGGCTTGGGGGCGCTGGTGCTGGCCTCGGCAACACTGTTTTCCGTACTGAAATGGGTGGGTGCAGCCTACCTGGTGTGGCTGGGTATCAAACTGCTGCGCAGCGCGCCCTCGGGCGGGTTGCAAACAGTAAAGACGGGGCGCGACGTCACCGCCCGCAGCGTCTTTGGCCACGCGGCCGCCGTCACGGCGCTGAACCCGAAATCCATCGCGTTCTTCATTGCCTTCGTACCGCAGTTCCTGCGCCCGGCCGAGCCTTTGGGTCCACAATTCGCCATCCTGATCGCAACCTTCGTCGGCCTCGCTTGGCTGAACGCCCTGGCCTATGCGCTGCTGGCAGACAGGTTGCGTCGAATTATTGGACGAGCCGGTGTCATCACCGCAATGACCCGGTTCGGAGGGCTGGCTCTGATCGGAATGGGGTTTGCGACCGCCGTGCTGCGCCGCCCGGCCTGAGGACTTAATCCTCGGCGTGTTCCTTCATGAAACCACGGATGAACCGCCGGATTTCCCGCGCGGCTGACGTGTCCAGCTCTCTGCACAACTCGACAAAGGTGTCACGTTCATCCTTGTCCAGACGCAAGACCAACTGACTGTTTTTCTTGGTAGAAATTTTACCGTCTTTCTTAGCCATGCGCCTTTTCCCCGTCCAGTTCTTGATTCTATTCGCGGTGCAATGTATATACACGGCATAGAAATTGTAGGTATCGAGCACCTAACAATAAAAAGGGAGTATGGCAATGAACCTTCATACCGCTCAGGCATTTCTTTTGCGAGACCAGCGCAACTGGCGTAAGCCGCATCTGTCATGGCTGCCCGCCGCGCTCTATCGGTACAAAAGCCTGCCGAACTCTGTTTCACAACATCGCAAGTAAGGCGACGGCAATCTTTCCTTGCAAGGCTGACCCCGATGGGCCAAACACGCCCGCGTGTTTTGACGCCAAAGGGGTTGGCCATGTCCAGAAACAAGTCGGTCAAGGATTACATCCGAACCATCGTTGACTTCCCGCATGAAGGGATCATGTTCCGGGACGTCACCACCCTGTTTGCCGACCCGCGTGGGTTCCGCATGGCAATTGACCAGATGCTCCACCCCTATGCAGGTGAGCGGATTGACAAGGTCGTCGGCCTTGAGGCGCGCGGTTTCATCCTCGGTGGCGCGATTGCGCATCAGCTGAGCGTCGGCTTTGTTCCGATCCGCAAAAAGGGCAAACTGCCCGGCACCACCATCAGCCAGGACTATAAACTGGAATATGGTGAGGCCATCGTCGAGATCCACGATGACGCCATTCAACCGGGCGAGAAAATCCTGGTCGTCGATGACCTGCTGGCCACCGGAGGCACCGCCGCCGCCGGGATCAAGCTGATCGAACGGCTGGGCGGTGAGATCGTCTCGTGCTCCTTCATCATCGACCTGCCGGAACTGGGCGGCCGTAAGCTTCTGGAAGAGATGGGCATGGACGTGCATGTTCTGTGCGAATTCGAAGGCCTTTAGGCGCCCTGCCTTCACAAGATTGTGAGTGGAAATCCGGCCCTGCGCGGGCTTAGCGCGACGCGGCGCAATATCAACCCCGTCTCATTGAGACATTCAGTGATCTTGTTGCGAAGATTACCCGTACCCCTGATGATGCCGCCTGAGGCATTTCAACAAGGGATTTGTATCATGTTCCGCAACCTCGCCATTGCTGGCGTGACCAGCGCACTTCTTGCCTCCACCGCCATTGCCGGCGACAACAAAGACATCGTCGACACCGCCGTCGGCGCTGGCAGTTTCGAAACTCTGGTCGCAGCCGTGCAGGCCGCTGATCTGGTGGACACGCTGAAAGGCGAAGGCCCGTTCACCGTATTTGCTCCGACGGATGAGGCGTTCGCCGCCCTGCCCGAGGGCACGGTCGAGACGCTGCTGATGCCCGAAAACAAGGACCAACTGGTCGCGGTGCTGACCTATCACGTGGTGCCGGGCAAAGTGATGTCGGGCGATCTGTCCGACGACATGACTGCCGCCACGGTTCAGGGCGGAGACATCACCATCGATCTGGATAACGGCGTGATGGTGAATGACGCCAACGTCGTGCAGGCCGATATCGAAACCTCGAACGGCGTGATCCACGTCATCGACAAAGTCATCCTGCCGGGTTCGTAACTGCCCCGGCGCGGCCCGGCACAGCCACGGGCCGCGTCTTTACCTCAGAACCGCGCCCGGGTTCATGATCCCCAAAGGATCCAACGCGGTTTTGATGGCGCGCATGGCCGCCAGTTTTGTCGCATCCCCGTATTTCTCAAGATCACCGGTCTTAAGCCGCCCGACGCCGTGCTCGGCACTGACGGACCCGTGGAATTCGTTCACCAAATCATGCACGGCATGTTTCACAGCCTGCCGCTGTCCATCGAATTCCGACCGGTTCTGGCCCAGCGGCGGAAACACGTTGTAATGCAGATTGCCATCCCCCAGATGCCCAAAGCAGTTGATACGGAACGGGCCAAGCGCCGCCACCACTTCGGCACCACGCTGAATGAACTCGGGAATCCGCGAGATTGGGACCGAGATATCATGGCTCGACACCGACCCGATCAACCGGTTCGCCTCGGGGATACGTTCACGAACGGCCCAGAGGTCCATGCGCTGTGCCTCGCTCTGCGCGATGACCGCATCACCAACAAGACCCGCCTTGTCCGCTGCGGCGTAGAGCGTTTCCAGTGCCTCTGACGGTGATTGCCCGGAAAACAGCCCCAATTCGATGAGCACGCACCATTCGGGCTGGGTCGTAAAGGGTTGTCGCACATCCGGCAGCACCTCGGTCAGGAAGTGCAGCCCCTGCCGGTGGATCAGTTCAAACGTGCTGACTGCATCCCCCAACTGATCCCGCGCCAGCGCCAGCAACTCGATGGCCGCCTCGGGCGAGGTGACCTGCAACATCGCAGTCCCCACCGCTTCGGGTCGCGGAAACAGATGCAGCGAGGCCGCCGTGATGATCCCCAGCGTGCCCTCGGAGCCGACCAGCAGGTCACGCAAATCATACCCGGTGTTGTCCTTGCGCAGACGGCTAAGCCCGTGCCAGATCTCTCCGTTCGGCAAAACCGCCTCTAGCCCCAGACACAGATCGCGGGCATTACCATAGCGCAGCACGTTTACCCCGCCCGCATTGGTGGCCAGGTTCCCACCGATCCGGCAAGACCCCTGCGCCGCCAACGCCAAAGGAAACAGCCGGTTGGCGTTCTCAGCGGCGGCCTGCACATCGGCCAGTATCGCGCCCGCCTCGGCGATCAGAATGTTCTCGGTCGGGTAAACCTCCCGGATCGCCGTCATCCGCTCCAACGAGATCAACAGGGGCGCAGGACCATCGGGCATGACCTGCCCGCCAACCAGCCCGGTGCCGCCGCCGTAAGGCACCACCGGCACCCGCGCGTCTGATGCCAGCCGCACCAGCGCCGACACGTCGTCGACCGTGCGCGGCAGGGCAAGCAGCCCCGCGTGCCCAGCAAACCGGCGGCGCGGTTCTTCCAGATATCGCTCGGTGACGGGGCGCAGGATATCGTCCCCCATTTCAGAGCGGATCAGTTTGGCAAGGGTCTCATCGGCAGGATTCAGTGTCATACCCATTCCTTGCCCAAGCAGGCATGTCCCCACAAGCCCTATTCCAATTCAATGAGATAGCGCGGCTCAAGCACCACCACCGTGGGCCGGTTCGGCAGCGTCTTCAAAGAAACGACCAGTTCCGACACCCCGTTTCGTTTAATCGGGAAGTCATTTCGGATATCGACCAGGAATCGGTCCAGCGAAAAGCCTGAAAACCAATGCATCGGAATAATCACCGAGCTTTGCAGCCGCTTCAGAACCGAAATCATGTCAGGCAGCGGCATGGTCGTGCCGCCATCCACCGCGGCCATCACCACATCCAACCGCCCCAGAGCGGCGAACTGTTCGTCCGAGGGTACATGGTGCAGGTGACCCAGATGCCCGATGCACAGCCCTTCGATCTCAAACACAAAGATCGAATTGCCGCGCTCTTCGACCCCACCATAGGGGGACCGAATATCGGTCGAGACATTGCGCACCAGCATCTCACCCAGATCGAGGTGATGCTCGATCCCCAGCCCGAACTCTCCCCATCCGGGCAGCACATGCGGAATGGCCGGATCGGGATGGGCCGTCCAATGGGTGCTGTGGGCGTGGTTCATGGTGACCACGTCCGGGATCAGATCGGCGCTGCCGATAAATCCGGTGAAATCGGTCACCGCGTTCAGCCCGCCCTGCGTCTGGATCAGAAACGAGGCATGGGCGATATAGCTGATCCGAACGGAATACTTCGGGATCGGGTCCGTCCACGCGGCTTTGTGAATGTACTCAATCCCCGGCGCGGCATCCGCGATGGCGATACAATGGCTCGGTGGCCGCTCCTGCGTTGCGGCCCCGCCCGAAATCACCATCAATGCCGCAACAATCCAGCGCATGGGGGAAGTGTAGCGCAGAACACCCCCAAGTCATGCCCCTTGTTCAACTGGCTGCCAATATCTTGGGGGAGTCGCGGCCCGCGCCATGCCACTAACCCGCGTCGGTTTTCCCGCGCCGATCCGATCGCAGGCTGGCGTACAATACATGCGTCCGCCAACGACCGTTAATCTGCAAATACGACTGCGCGACGCCCTCGTATTTGAACCCCGAGCTTTCCAGCAACCCGCGCGAAGGCTTGTTTTCGGGCAGGCAAGCGGCCTCGATCCGGCTCAGGTCCAGACGGGTAAAGGCGTGGTGCACCACGGCCCCGATCGCCTCGCGCATATAGCCGTTGCGGGCAAAGGTCTCACCGGTCCAGTAGCCCAGCGTCCCCGCCTGCGCCGGGCCGCGGCGGACGTTGTCCAGGGTTATAGCGCCCAGCAACACATCGTCAGATCGGCGGAACAGGAACAAAGGGATCGCGGTACCGCTGGAAACCGACCGCTGCGCCCAATAGACCCGATTGGTAAAGGATTTCCGGCTCAGGTGATCCTTGGCCCAGACCGGCTCCCACGGGGTCAGGAATTCCTTGGACGCACGCCGCAGCGCTGCCCAGTCGTTAAAGTCGGAGTGCACGGGCGGGCGCAAGCTCAGGCGCTCGGTTTCGAGTTTCAGCTTGCGTCTGCCCAGAAGCATCACGCCGCACGCCTCTCCTGCAGTTCCGCCAGCGTCGGCGCGCCCGAAACCGGACCATAAAGCGCCAGCGCCGCCGGGGCCTTGACGGCCATGTCTTCGGCAAAGGCGCGCACGTCCTCGGTGCTGACCGCATCGATCTTGGCGACCGTATCCTCAAGCGAGGGCACCCGGCCCCAGATTTGCACCAAGCGCGCCAGTCGTTCTGCCCGGTTCGACGGGCTTTCCAGCCCCATCAGCATCCCGGCCTTCATCTGCGCACGGGCACGCGCGACCTCTTCGGCGCTCATGTCTTCGGCGGCGCGCTTCATCTCATCGATGGTAATGGTCGCCAGCTCCGCGACCTGATCGGCCGAGGTCCCTGCATAGATCGTCGTCGTTCCGGTATCCGCATAGGCCCCGGTCTGGGCGAAAATCGTATAGCAGAGCCCACGCGTTTCACGCACTTCCTGAAACAGGCGCGAGGACATGCCGCCGCCCAGAGCGGTCGAATAAATCTGTGCCGTATAGATCGCATCATCGCGATAACCGGGGCTTTCCAGCGCCAGCGCAAAATGAGCCTGTTCCAGCTCTTTCTCCTGCCGGGCTTCACCACCGGTGAACTGCGCCGCTTCGGGGATCAGGCTTTTGCGCGGCTTTAGATGGCCAAACATCTCTTCGGCCATTTTCATTAGCGCGTCGTGATCCACAGCGCCTGCGGCCGACAGGATCATCTGTTCCGGACCGTAATGTTCCGCAACAAACCCAGACAGGTCCTCACGCGAGAACGCGCTAACCCGCTCGGTCGGGCCAAGAATGGTGCGGCCCAGGGGCTGATCGTGATAGCTCTGCTCCTGCAGCCAGTCAAAGATCACGTCGTCGGGCGTGTCATAGGCCTGTCCGATCTCCTGCAGGATCACGCCGCGCTCGACCTCGATTTCACGCGGATCGAAGATCGGGTTCAGAACGATGTCGCCGATCACGTCCATCGCAAGCGCCACATCGTCTTTCAGCACCCGCGCATAGTAGGCCGTGACCTCGCGCGAGGTGTACGCGTTGATATAGCCGCCCACATCCTCGATCGCTTCGGCAATTTGCAGCGCGGACCGCCGCTCGGTGCCCTTGAACGCCATATGCTCAAGGAAATGCGCGATGCCGTTCTGCTCGATCCGTTCATGCCGCCCACCCGCGGTCACCCAGATGCCGATGGCCGCCGATTGCAGCCCCGGCATATGTTCACTGACGATACGAAATCCGTTCTTCAGTTGGTCTTGTCTGACTGTCACTCAGCGATGTGCCTTCTGATATGATCCTCTAGGGCGCCCAGATCATTGGCAATGCGGGTCACCCGTTCCGGACGTTCATACAGATCAGACATGCGGGAGGGAAGAGGCGGATGCACGTCGCTTGCCTTCTCGACCGCTGCCGGGAATTTCGCAGGATGTGCAGTGGCCAGAGTGATCATCGGCACATCCGCTGCGCGATGCTCTTCCGCGACCTTGATGCCGATGGCAGTGTGCGGGCAAACCAGCTCGGCGCTATGGGCGAGCGTTTCTTTGATCGTCTCCAGAGTTTCATCCTCAGACACGCGGCCCGAGTCAAAGCTTTCGCGCAGCGCTTCCATTGCGCCCTGGCTGACGTTGAAGCCGCCATTCTTGAGCTCATCCATCAACTGCGCGACCGAGCCGCCGTCCTCGCCATAGGCATAGTACAGAGCACGTTCAAAGTTCGAGCTGACCTGAATGTCCATCGATGGGCTGATCGAGGGGATGGTGTCACCCTTGAAATACCCCTCACCCGATAGGCAGCGATGCAGGATATCATTCTGGTTGGTCGCAACCACCAGACGGTCGATGGGCAGGCCCATGCGTTTGGCCAGATAGCCCGCAAAGATGTCGCCGAAGTTCCCGGTGGGCACGGTAAAGCTGACCTTACGATGGGGTGCGCCAAGGCTAACGGCCGCCGAGAAGTAATACACGATCTGCGCCAGAACGCGGGCAAAGTTGATCGAGTTCACACCCGCCAGTTTCACGTCATCGCGGAAGTCGAAATCGTTGAACATATCCTTCAGCGCGGCCTGACAATCGTCAAAGTCTCCATCCACAGCCAGCGCGTGCACGTTGCTTTCCGCAGGTGTCGTCATCTGGCGACGCTGCACCTCAGACACGCGGCCATGCGGGAACAGGATGAACACGTCCACCGCGTCCAGCCCGCGGAAAGCCTCAATGGCTGCCGAGCCCGTGTCACCACTGGTCGCACCCACGATTGTCACACGATCCCCGCGCCGTTTCAGGGCCACCTGAAACAGCTGGCCGATCAGCTGCATGGCGAAATCCTTGAACGCCAGCGTCGGACCGTGGAACAGTTCCAGCAGGAAGTGGTTCTCGTTCAACTGCTTCAACGGCGCGCGGGCGTCATGGCCGAACCCTTCATAGGCGCGGGCGATGATTGCCTTGAACTCATTCTCGGCGAACGAGCCGCTGACATAGGGCCACATCACCCGAAACGCGATTTCCTCGTAGGGCAGACCGGCCAGAGCCGCAATCTCATCCTGCGACATCACCGGAATCTCGGCGGGCAAGTACAGGCCACCATCGCGTGCCAGCCCAGTCAGCATCGCCTCTTCAAAGGTCAGTTCGGGCGCTTGCCCACGGGTCGAGATATATTTCATTGCGCTTCACTCTCAGTACGGGCGCCGCTGCGCCAAAGGAAATAACCGGTCATCGCAGCCCAGACCAGAGCCAGGCCAAACCATGTGATTGCGTATTGCAGGTGATCATTCGGAATCCCCGCCGTGTCTACTGGCAGAGGCGTCACATTTGGATCGGTCTGCGACCGGGCGATCAACAACACCGGCTCAGCCCCCAGCGCGGCAGCCAGGTTGGGGACATCGCGGGCGAACCAGATGTTGTCGTCGATATCAGGCGCAGGCGTGTAGCTGTCAATTTCATCGGGCCAGTGCAGGTTACCGGTCACCTCCATCGGCCCCGCCAGACGCTCAGCCTGTTTTGCGGTTGTGGGTACAAAGCCCCGATCCACAAGGATGGTCCGGCCTTCCGTGCTGAAGGGCTGGATGATCCGATACCCTGCCCCGACCTGTTTGACCGAGACCAGAACGTGGATTTCGCCCGACTCCATCTCTCCCGAGACGATGACAGGCCGGTATTTGTCCACAGCCTCCGAGACCTGCGGCGGCAACGCGATCGGGTCCGCGGAGATGCGGCTTTCGATCTCAGCCAACACTCCTTGTTTCCACGCCAGCCGCTGCACCTGCCAGACGCCCAGCCACAGCAGCACGCCCAGACCGGCAAGGCCGAAGATCAGCAGAAACAGAGTGCGGCGCATGACAGAGCCTCGTTGCAGGAACCGGCGTCTTGTTAAGTGTGGAGCGGACAGAAATGCAACCACGCAATTGTACGGGGCGCAATCTTGCGCCCCTGATAGTGAAAAAGCCGCCTCTAAAGGCGGCTTTTGCAATTGAACAGTCTGGCCAGCGTTACATCAGCGGCGCCTGACCCCAGATGTAGACGGCAAAGAACAGGAACAGCCAAACGACGTCCACGAAGTGCCAATACCAGGCGGCGGCTTCAAAGCCGACGTGCTTTTCAGGGGTAAAGTCACCGCGCAGCGCCCGGATCAGACAGACAGACAGGAAGATCGTCCCGATGATCACGTGGGCACCGTGGAAACCGGTCGCCATGAAGAAGTTGGAATAGAACTGGTCGCCGCCGAATTTCCATCCGTCATGGGCCAGCAGCTCATAGTATTCAAAGCCCTGCAGGAAGGTAAATGCGATGCCCAGCGCGATACCGATGGTCAGCCCCTGGACCAGTGCGCGCCGGTCATTGCCATGCACCAGCGCATGGTGCGCCCAGGTGATGGCACAGCCCGACAGCAGCAGCACCAGCGTGTTGATCAGCGGCAGGTGAAACGGGTCAACCGCATGGATATCCGGCTGGATGTATTCGGTGCCGGCATAGTCGTACATGGGGTACATGCGATGTTTGAAGAACGACCAGAACCAGGCAAAGAAGAACATCACCTCGGACATCACGAACAGGATGAACCCATAACGCAGGCCGATACGGACAACCGGCGTGTGATCCCCGGCGCGGCTTTCGGCCACCACTTCGGACCACCAGGCGAACATGGTGTAAAGAACCGCAACCAGTCCGGCCCAGAACATGAACGAGGTAATGCCGTGCATCCAGAGGACAGCTCCGAACAGCATCACAAAGCCGCCGACCGCGCCGAATAGCGGCCAGATCGACGGGGTCAGAATGTGATAATCGTGGTTTTTAGCGTGTGCCATCAGCGTCCCTCACCTACAGGCGTTAGTTCGTGTTTGTATCTGCCTGCGCTTCAAGGGCGGCGTAGCCCTCGGGCAGGTCTATTTCATAAAATGTATACGACAGAGTGATCGTATGCACATACTTGGCTTCCAAATCCTCGACCATTTCAGGATCGACGAAGAAAGTTACCGGCATCTGAACCCGTTCACCGGGTTGCAGCACCTGCTCTTCAAAGCAGAAACAGGCGATTTTCTGGAAATACCCTCCGGCCGAATAGGGCGCGACGTTATAGGACGCCTGCCCTGCGATCGGGCGGTCGGTCGGGTTGTAGGCCTCATAGAAGGCCAAACCGGTCTCACCAATGCGCACGTCCATCTCGCGCTCGACCGGCTTGAACTCCCAGGCCATATCCTTGGCTTTCGAGGCATCGAAACGGACGGTCACGGTGCGGTCCAGAATATCCTCGGGCGCAGTCGCAGCCACGCCGGTGGTGCCACCAAAACCGGTGACACGGCAGAACCAGTCGTAGAACGGGACAGAGGCCCAGGCCAAGCTGCCCATCAAGACAACCACACCCACCGTCTGCGCCACCGTTTTCTGCGGACCGGTCAATGCCATCAGTTCTGCACCTCCTGCGCCGGCGCACCCAGGCTTGTGCCCGAGACCTTGACGATGGTCAGACCGAAGATGATCACGATGAAGGCTGCCAGTGTCAGGCCGACCCCCAGATTGCGGCTAAAGCGGCGTTCGTGCAGTTCGTGACTTTTGCGCAGGCTCATGACCACCCTCCCAAGCCGTAGGGTTTCAGCAGCGCTTCGGCCAGAATCGCACCGAAGTGCAGGAACAGGTAGAGCAGCGACAGCTTGAAGAATGAACGCTCGACCCTGAAATTGTCCGCCTCAGCATCGTCTTCGGTCCGGCGCGAAATCTGCCACGCACCGCGCAGGAACAAGGCGTTCATCACCACCGCTACGGTCAGATAGATCGGGCCACCAATGCCCGAGAACGCGGTGCCAACCGCCAGCGTCGCCAGCAGCGCAGTATAGATCAGGATATGCCAGCGGGTCGCGCGGCGTCCGTGGGTCACGGTCAGCATCGGCACGCCCGCATCGTCGTAATCCGAGCGCATGAACAGCGCCAGCGCCCAGAAATGCGGCGGCGTCCACATGAAGGTCAGGGCGAACATCAGCCACGGTTCCAGCGTCATCGACCCGGTGGCCGCCACCCAGCCGATCACCGGCGGGAAAGCCCCTGCGGCACCGCCGATCACGATGTTCTGCGGCGTCAAACGCTTCAGCCACATCGTGTAGACGACAACGTAGAAAAAGATGGTGAAGGCCAAGAACGCACCAGCAAACCAGTTCGTCGCCAGCCCCAGCATGATCACGGACAGGCCCGACAGCGCCAGTCCGATTGCCAGTGCTTCGCCCTCTTCCACCTTGCCGGATGGGATCGGGCGGCGCTTGGTGCGTTTCATCACCTTGTCGATATCCGCATCCCACCACATGTTCAGCGCGCCGGAGGCGCCGCCACCAATGGCAATGAACAGGATCGCGCAGAAGCCTACAAACGGATGCACCGGAACGGGCGCTGCCAGCAGACCGACCAGCGCCGTAAACACGACCAGAGACATCACGCGGGGCTTCAACAGGGCGAAATAGTCGCCAAAGCTGGCCTCGTTCGCGTGCGCCGCGGCGGTCACAGTGCTGGCATTGATGCTTGCGTCGCTCATATCCGGTCCTTCTGGGGCGAAAACTGCGCGGTCGCCGCGCAGCTTGCGAGTGTTTACCTAGGCCTTAGCGGGCTTAGTTCGAGGCAACCTGATAGGATGCAGGCTGGCCAGCATATTCTTCCAGAGCGCCCTGCAGCCATTGCTCATATGCCTCTTCGCTGACCACTTTGACGGTGATCGGCATATAGGCGTGGTCCTTGCCGCACAGCTCCGAGCACTGGCCGAAATAGACACCTTCCTTGTCGGCCTGGAACCACAGTTCCGCCAGACGACCCGGTACACCGTCCTGCTTTACTCCGAAGGACGGGATGGTCCACGAATGGATCACGTCGGATGCAGTGACCTGCATGACAATGATCTTGCCGACCGGGACTACAACGGCGGTGTCGGTGGCCAGAAGCCATTCGTCATCGCTGTAACCTGCGTCAGAAAGCTTGGCGCGCATCGCATCATCCAGAACAAACGGGGTGACGTCTGCATCCGCCGGGCGCGCGCCTTCGTCCAGCGTCGCGGGGTGGCCCAGCAAATAGCTGTCGAATGCAAAATCGTGATCGACATATTCGTAGGTCCAGTACCACTGGTTGCCCACGACCTTGATCACAACGTCGCCTTCAGGAATCTCCTGCTGCTTGAACAGGACAGGCAGCGAGAAGGCACCGATGAAGACCAGAATCAGGATGGGGCCCAGGGTCCATGCAATCTCAACCGGGGTGTAGTGCGAAAAGCGTGCCGGTGTCGGGTTCACACGCTGGTTGTAACGCACGATGCAATAGACCAGCAGGGCAGCCACAAACAGGCAGATCACGGTG
The DNA here is from genome assembly GCF_049195285.1 of Ruegeria sp. MALMAid1280. Lineage (NCBI taxonomy): Bacteria > Pseudomonadati > Pseudomonadota > Alphaproteobacteria > Rhodobacterales > Roseobacteraceae > Ruegeria > Ruegeria sp. MALMAid1280. The sequence continues at coordinate 101,587 of NZ_JBMIRT010000044.1, forward strand.
ATGATCACCAGAATCATGCCGTCCAGCCGATGAATGCCGTCGGCAAGGCTGGTGGCCGCGGGCTGGAACCCCATGCCGCCGTCAACCGGTTTGCCAATAATCTCAAGCTCCTGAGCCATGGCGGGAAGGCTGGAGAGGGCTGTCATGAACCCCGAAAGCATCAAAGCATTCTTCATTTTCTGTCCTGATCGTTTGATCTTTTCTTCTCTCGCGAAAAGGTGTGAATCGGTCGCACCTCTCCCGTTGTCTTTGGCAAAGTTAAAAACCATATTCCGGATGTTAGATAAAGCAAAATGCTTGCGTCAAACAGACGCTATTTTTGATCTGGATCAAACCCGAAAGGTCCCAAGTGATGCCCAACGACCCGTTTCGCCCCTTTGAACGCGTTCTACCGCAGGACGAAGCGCTTGCGGTTTTGCAGTCTGCCACTACCGGGGCCGAGGACGGCGAGCTGTTCGTCGAGCGCCGGAAATCCGAGTCGCTGGTCTTTGACGACGGGCGCCTGAAGACCGCGTCCTATGACGCGTCTGAAGGGTTTGGCCTGCGCTCGGTTCAGGGTGAGGTGGCGGGATATGCCCATTCCACCGACGTCTCGATCCCGGCCCTTAAGCGGGCGGCGGAAACTGCGCGACTGGCCGTAGGTGAAGGCGGCGGCACGCTGGCCGAGGCACCGCGCGCCACCAATACGCGACTTTATACGGATGAAGACCCCATCGAATCAGCCAGCTTCCCGGTGAAAATTGAAACCCTGCGCGAGATCGACGCCTTCGCCCGCGATCTCGACCCGCGCGTCGTTCAGGTCAGTGCATCGCTCATGGCAGCCGTGCAAGAGGTTGAAATCCTGCGCCCTGACGGCGTTCTGGTGCGTGACGTGCGCCCCATGACCCGCCTGAACGTGTCGGTCATCGTGGAACAGAACGGCCACCGCGAAAGCGGCTCTGCGGGCGGCGGGGGGCGCGTCGGTCTGGACGGTCTGATTGATCCCTCTGATTGGCAGGACAAAGCGCGTGAGGCGCTGCGGATCGCACTGGTCAATCTGGACGCCATCCCTGCCCCGGCCGGTGTGATGGAGGTCGCGCTCGGCCCCGGCTGGCCCGGTATCCTGCTGCATGAGGCCATCGGGCACGGGCTTGAGGGCGATTTCAACCGCAAGGGCAGTTCCGCCTTTGCCGGTCTGATGGGACAGCAGATTGCGTCCAAAGGCGTGACGGTTGTGGATGACGGCACCATCGCGGACCGGCGCGGCTCGATCACGGTTGATGACGAAGGCACGCCCAGTTCTCGGACCGTGCTGATCGAAGACGGGGTCTTGACCGGTTACATGCAGGACCGCCAGAACGCGCGCCTGATGGGTGTTGCGCCTACCGGCAACGGACGGCGGCAGAGCTATGCGCACAAACCGATGCCGCGCATGACCAATACTGTGATGCTGGGCGGGGACGCTGATCCTGCGTCGTTGGTTGCGGATATCAAAGACGGCATCTGGGCCATTGGATTTGGCGGCGGTCAGGTTGATATCACCAACGGAAAGTTCGTGTTCTCCTGCACCGAGGCCTATCGCGTCGAAAACGGCAAGATCGGCGCCCCTGTCAAAGGCGCGACTCTGATCGGCGACGGGCCGTCGGCATTGAACCGAATTCGCGGATTGGGCAATGACATGGCACTTGATCCGGGCATGGGGACCTGTGGCAAGGACGGTCAATGGGTGCCGGTCGGCGTCGGCCAGCCCACAGTTCTGATGGATGGGCTGACGGTCGGCGGATCAGCAGCCTGAGAGAGAATCGGCCCCTGACACGGTTAACGCCGCACTTTCGATAATTCTGCTTTCCTGCGTCCGCTTGATTTTCATTTCAAGCGGACGCAATTTCTTTTATTGTTAAAAATCAATGCGCTGAAAGGTTTCGCGCATCAAATCCCGAAAATTATCCGAATAATTTGACAGGATTCACAAGCTGTTAACCCCTGCAGTCGTAAACCAGTTCTGCAATCAGGCGGAGCAACGGATGACCGAAGAGCAGCTTTCTTCCTATCACCCCACACTCCCACCCACCACGGAAGAGGACCGGTTTTCCTGGCTTCGTCTGTTGCGCTCGCGCAAGGTCGGTCCGGCGACGTTTCGTCGGCTGCTGCGCGAACATGGCTCGGCGCAGAACGCGCTGACCGCGCTGCCTGAAATGGCACGCGCTGCCGGAATTAACGGGTATGAAATTTGCCCACCCGGCGTGATTGAGGCGGAACTCAAGGCCGCAAAAGCCGCAAATGCGCGGCTTTTGTGCCTTGGGTCCGCTGATTTTCCTGATGCTTTGAATGATCTGTCGGACGCCCCGCCAATGCTGTGGGCGATTGGAGATGTGTCTTTGCTGCGCAAACCCTGCATCGCGATGGTCGGGGCGCGAAACTGTTCGTCTCTGGGCGCGCGGATGGCGCGTGGACTGGCGGCCGATCTCGGAAAACAGGGCTATGTCGTTGTGTCCGGGCTGGCGCGTGGCATCGACACTTCGGCTCATATGGCGGCACTGGACACCGGCACTGTTGCGGTCATGGCTGGCGGCGTGGACGTGATCTATCCCGCCGAAAACACCGATCTGGCCAGAAACATCGCCCAATCTGGTCTGCGCGTGTCCGAGCAACCGATGGGCGTGACCCCGCAGGCCCGGCATTTTCCACGCCGCAACCGGATCATCTCGGGTCTGGCGCGGGCCGTCGTGGTTGTTGAGGCGGCCGCCAAGTCGGGCAGCCTGATCACCGCACGCGACGCCTTGGATCAGGGGCGCGAGGTTCTGGCCGTACCCGGCCACCCCTTTGATGCCCGCGCTGCCGGATGCAACCTGCTGATCCGCGACGGGGCCACCCTGGTGCGATCTGCAGAAGATGTAGTCGAAGCCTTGCCACAGCAGCAGGCGGACTTGTTCGAAGCTCCTCCGGCCACAGTGTCGGCAGAAGCGGCCCCCTCAGGGGCGGCGCTTCACGGCGAAATACTGGCCCGGCTTGGACCGTCGCCAATCGCCGAAGACCAGTTGATCCGCGATATCGCGGCCACGGCGGGCGAGATTGGCCCGGCTCTGGTCGATCTGGAACTTGATGGACGTATTCAGCGTCAGCCCGGCGGGTTGTTGTCCCTGACGGCCTGATGCGGTGGTGCACGCTGAAATTTCCACGTCTACAACGCTGAAATCACCGTCAAATTCGGGTTTTTGAAGGAACGCATTGACAATTCGCTCTTGCCCTACACATTTTGCACGATCATAGAAGGCGCCCAATTCGTCGAGCGAGGTTTTCCCTTAAATGCCTGTAGTTGTTGTAGAATCCCCTGCCAAAGCCAAAACAATCAATAAGTATCTTGGCTCCGACTACACGGTTTTGGCGTCGTATGGTCATGTGCGGGACCTGCCGCCCAAGGACGGATCCGTCGACCCCGAGCATGAATTCGCGATGAAATGGGAGGTCGGCAATGACAGCCGCAAACATGTCAAAGCCATCGCCGATGCGCTGAAAGAAGACAACGCCCTGATCCTCGCCACCGACCCCGACCGCGAGGGCGAGGCGATCAGCTGGCATTTGCAGGAGGCGCTGACCAAGCGCCGCTCGATCAAGAAGGATACGCCGGTCAGCCGCGTCACCTTCAACGCCATCACCAAGGACGCCGTGACCGAGGCGATGCAGAACCCGCGTGAGGTCGATATGCCGCTGGTCGAGGCCTATCTGGCCCGCCGTGCGCTGGACTATCTGGTGGGCTTCAATCTGTCTCCGGTCCTGTGGCGCAAACTGCCCGGTGCAAAATCCGCTGGTCGTGTGCAATCGGTCTGCCTGCGTCTGATCGTCGAGCGCGAGATGGAGATCGAGGCGTTCAAGCCGGTGGAATACTGGTCGGTGCGCGCCCTGTTCGAAACACCGCGCGGCCAGACCTACGAGGCACGTCTTGTCACGCTGGCCGGTAAAAAACTGGACAAACACGATCTGGCGAATGCCACTCAGGCAGAACTGGCGGTGCAGGCCATCACCAGCCGCGCGCTCAGCGTCACCTCGGTCGAAGCCAAGCCTGCTGCGCGCAACCCCAGCGCACCCTTCATGACCTCGACCCTGCAGCAGGAGGCCAGCCGCAAGTTCGGCATGGGTGCGCGCCACGCGATGCAGGTGGCGCAGCGTCTGTATGAGGCGGGTTACATTACCTATATGCGAACCGACGGGATCGACATGGCGCCAGAGGCCGTGACGGCGACCCGCGATGCGATCCAAGACCGCTACGGTGCGGAATACGTGCCGGACAGCCCACGAATGTACAAGAACAAAGCCAAAAACGCCCAGGAAGCGCACGAGTGTATCCGCCCGACGGATATGTCGCGCGACGCCAAGGCGCTGAAGGTGACGGATGAGGATCAGCGCAAGCTGTATGACCTGATCTGGAAACGCACCATCGCCTGTCAGATGGCTGCCGCCCGTTTGGAGCGTACGACGGTCGAGATCGGCAGTGATGACGGTCAGGTCGGTCTGCGTGCCACCGGTCAGGTGGTGCTGTTTGACGGGTTCATGCGGGTCTACGAAGAAGGCCGCGACGATGTGGCCGACGAAGACGAAAAGCGCCTGCCGCAGATCATGCAGGGCGATCCGGCTCCGTTTGCCAGGGCATCTCTCAAGGATCAGTCTGCAAAAGCGGACGACAAGGCGGCCATCCTGTCCGACAACGAAGCCGTGCTGGCGTTGCAGCACCACACGCAACCGCCGCCGCGCTATACCGAGGCCACCCTGGTCAAGCGGATGGAAGAACTGGGCATCGGGCGCCCCTCGACCTATGCCAGCATCGTGACCACGATTCAGGACCGGGAATATGTGCGCAAGGACAAGAACCGCCTGATTCCCGAGGAAAAAGGCCGGATCGTCACCATATTTCTGCTGAATTTCTTCCGGCAGTATGTGGGCTATGAATTCACCGCCAATCTGGAAGAACAACTGGACGATGTCAGTGCCGGGGGCCGTGACTACAAGGACTTGCTAAGCAAGTTCTGGCGTGATTTCTCAGCCGCGATTGGTGAGACGTCCGAGCTGCGTATCTCGGAAGTGCTGGACAAACTGGATGAGGCTCTGGCGCCGCAACTGTACCCGCCGCGCGAGGATGGTTCTGATCCGCGTGTCTGCCCGAAATGCGGCACGGGGCAACTGCACCTGAAAACCTCGCGTACCGGCGGGTTCGTGGGCTGTGGCAATTATCCCGAATGCACCTATACCCGCCCCATCGCGGGTGAAGGCGCAGAAGGGGATGAACGTCTGCTGGGCGAGGATGCGGGCGATGAGATCTGGCTGAAATCCGGTCGGTTCGGGCCTTACGTTCAGCGTGGCGAACCGACGCCCGAGAACAAGAAGCCTCCGCGTGCCTCCCTGCCCCGCGGTTGGAGCAAGGACGATATGGATCTGGACAAAGCTCTGACCCTGTTGTCGCTGCCCCGCCAGATCGGCGAACACCCCGAAGGCGGCATGGTCAGCTCGAATTTCGGACGGTTTGGGCCGTATATCATGCACCAGCTGCCGGAAGAGGCGAAGCCCGTCTACGCCAACCTCAAAGACCCCAACGACGTGTTCGAGATCGGCATGAACCGCGCGGTCGAGATGCTGGCCGAGAAACGCGCCAATCCGGGGCGCGGACGGCGGGCGGCTGCGACACCGTTGAAAGAACTGGGCGAACACCCCGATGGTGGCGCGATGCAGGTTCTTGACGGTCGCTACGGGCCATATGTCAAATGGGAAAAGGTCAATGCGACTATCCCCAAGGACATCAAGCCCGAGGACGTGACCCAGGAAATGGCTATCGAACTGGTGAACGAGCGGGCGGCCAAGAAAAGCACCAAGAAAAAGGCTGCGCCGAAGAAAAAAACTGCCGCCAAGAAGGCAACCAAAAAGGCGGTCAGCTAAGGGGTTAGGTAGAAATACCACCACCCCCTTGGATTCGTTGACTTCCCCGTGACGTGGCGGCACAACCTGCCCATCACCATGTCATTGGGGGAGTTTTCCATGAAGAAAATCTATGCCAATGCCACCGAAGCGCTGGATGGGGTGCTGACGGATGGCATGATGATCGCAGCAGGTGGTTTCGGCCTGTGCGGCATTCCTGAACTGCTGCTCGAGGCGATCAAGGAGTCGGGTACGCAGGACCTGACCTTTGCCTCGAACAACGCGGGCGTTGATGATTTCGGCATCGGCATCCTGCTGCAGACCAAGCAGGTCAAGAAGATGATCAGTTCGTATGTCGGAGAAAACGCCGAGTTCATGCGTCAGTACCTGGCCGGTGAACTGGAGTTGGAATTCAACCCGCAAGGCACTCTGGCCGAGCGGATGCGCGCCGGCGGTGCCGGCATCCCCGGTTTCTACACCAAGACCGGTGTGGGCACCGTGATTGCCGAGGGCAAAGAGCACAAGGACTTCGACGGCGAAACCTATATCATGGAAGAAGGCATTTTCGCCGATCTGGCCATCGTCAAGGCGTGGAAGGCCGACGACACCGGCAACCTGATCTTCCGCAAGACCGCCCGCAACTTCAACGTGCCTGCCGCAACCTGCGGCAAGATCTGCATTGCCGAGGTTGAAGAGATCGTACCCCGTGGCTCGCTGGACCCTGATGCGATCCACCTGCCCGGCATTTATGTGCATCGCATCATTCAAGGCGATCACGAAAAGCGCATCGAACAGCGCACCACCCGCAAGAAGGAGGACGCATAATGCCCTGGGACCGCAATCAGATGGCCGCCCGTGCGGCGCAAGAGCTGGAAGACGGCATGTATGTGAACCTTGGCATCGGTATCCCGACGCTGGTGGCGAACTATGTGGGTGACAAGGACATCACCCTGCAATCGGAAAACGGTATGCTGGGCATGGGCCCGTTCCCGTTCGAGGGTGAAGAAGACCCAGACCTGATCAATGCCGGCAAGCAGACGATCACCGAACTGTCGCGTACCTCGTATTTCGACAGCGCCACGTCCTTTGCAATGATCCGGGGCGGCAAGATCGCCGCTGCCGTTCTGGGCGCGATGGAAGTGGATGAGGAAGGCGACCTGGCCAATTGGATGATCCCCGGCGTGCTGGTCAAAGGCATGGGCGGCGCGATGGACCTTGTGGCCGGTGTGGGCCGCGTGATCGTCGTGATGGATCACACCAACAAACACGGCAAATCCAAGCTGCTGAAGAAATGCACCCTGCCGCTGACCGGTAAAAAGGTGGTGGATCGCATCATCACCAACCTTGGCGTTCTGGATGTGGTCGAAGGCGGCCTGAAGATCGTCGAAATCGCCGAAGGCGTGACCGAGGACGAAATCCGCGCGGCCACCGAGGCCAATATCGTCAACTGATCCCTATCACCGAAAAGGCCCGCCGAAACTGGCGGGCCTTTTTCAGTTCAGGGTCTGAAAGACGCAGCCGTCCGAAATCAGCTCGGGCGGGGTTGAACACAGAGCCTTGGCAATCTGAAAGGCCGCGAGCACCTTGGGCACATAGTCCCGCGTCTCGGCATAAGGTGGCACGCCACCATGTTTGCGCACGGCCCCTTCACCCGCGTTGTATCCGGCCAGCACCAGAATCGGATCATTGCCGAATTCTTCCATCAGCCAGTTCAAATACTTCACGCCGCCCGAGATGTTCTGAGAAGGCTGGAAACTGTCCTGCACCCCAAATCGCTTGGCGGTTGCAGGCATCAGCTGCATCAATCCTTGCGCACCGGCCGAGCTGACCGCGTCCGCACGGCCCGCCGATTCAACTGAGATCACCGCCAGCACCAGCGCGGGCGAAACCTCTGTCCCAACCGTCGAGCGCAGAATCTCGATCCCCCTCTGCTGCGCGATGTTCTGAAGGGTCTGCAGGCGTGGCGAGGCCACATTGGTAGCCGCCAACGCTTTTATGGCGTCATTCAGCCGCCCCGCCCCCGAAGCAGAGAGTGCGGGCGAGATTTTATCCCAAAAGGCTTTGTATGATCCGACCGGCTTGCCCTGTGGTCCTGCGCCCGGAGCGCTTGGGGGGACGGTTGTTGTCCGCGTGGCAACTTCGGGCACGGAGATCACAGCTCCGGTGCTGGGTGCGTATGGTGCTGCGGCATGTTCCTCGGGCGATATCTGAACGGTCACCTTGGGCCGCGTGCCGGGCTTTGGCGCCTTCACTCTCTTATATACGCCTCTGGGTTCAATCTCGGTTGCTACGACTGACATTGGTGCCAACGCCATTAACGCCAGAATGCCGGCGCAGGTTATTGCGTCCCGGAGTTTCATTTTGCCTGCCTCGTGCTTTTTCTTTTCAACAGTTTGAACCGCGAATCCCTATGAAAAGCCAGAAAAACACGGCGAATTGGGGCAATTTCGCCTCATTTGCCGCAATTTTGCATCGACGGTGACAGGGGGCGCCTTCCATTGAGACTTTTTTTCTTTTTGTTTTCAATATGCTAGATGAAAAACTACCAAAAAGTTAAGCTTGGAAGGAAAAAATCGGTGTTTGGCCCAATTCCTGCCACGCCTGACAGGCAAACATAATGCCATACCGAGACGGTCGGGAGCGGACTGAGAGAGAAAGCTCTGTTAGACGCCGAGGTTTAAATGACTTTTTTGATCCTTTAGGAGGGACGTAACATGATCAAGTTCATCAAGAACTTCCGTAAAGACGAAGACGGCGCCGTAACTGTTGACTGGGTTGTTCTGACCGCAGCTGTTGTTGGCCTGGCCGCCGTGGCCTACACGCAGATTGGTAACGGCACCGAAGCGATCGCAGACGCCGTTGGCTCGACCCTGAGCGCCGCGGCCTCGAATGTCGCCGACGATATTCCGATCAACCCGGACTCTAACGACTAAGAACAGTCGACCGAAGACATTTTTAGTGGGGCCTTGCCTGTTCAGGCGCGGCCCCATTTTTTTTGCAACAACTCCAAGTCCGACGCTTTCATGATGAGTAAAATTCAGAAGTTCTTAGAGCACGAAGAAGGATCAGTGACGGTTGACTGGGTCGTGCTGACAGCAGCGATCGTGGGAATCGGCGCGGGCGTCTACGCTTACTTCGGCCAGCCTGTCAAAGAACTGGACGCCAGAGCGGGCGCCGCCCTGAGCAATGTCGATGTCGCCGAAGAGATCAGCGTCAAATTCGACACGCCCGATCCCTGATCCACACAGATTGGATTGTCCCGAAAACTACGGAGGCAAAATTTATCAAATATTGTCCCCTTTTTCGACACAATCTACCTTTATTCAAAACTGATCTTTGTCGCAGCTTCTGCGGCAACTAATACGGAATAGAAAAAACGAGGGGACGCGAATGCGTTTGGTATTTGGACTTGTCCTGATTGCCGGGGTGGCATTGGCCGGGGGCGCGGTCTACATGGCCCGCGACTACATCGCTCAGTACCAGGACCAGCTCGCCCGTGAGCGCCAAGCCACAAAAGATGCGCTTGCAAACGTCAAATCGGTGCCAACCGTCGGAGTCATCGTTACCAATCGGGCCATGAAGTATGGCGAGCCCTTGGTCAAAGACGATGTACGGATCGTGAACTGGCCCGAGGATGCGATTCCCGAGGGCAGCTTTGTGGACATGGCAATATTGTTCCCGGAAGACGCCAATGGGGAACGATTCGTATTGAGAGCGGTGGAAAAAGACGAGGCGCTGATGAAGGTCAAGGTCACCAAGCCTGGCCAGGCGGCAGGCCTTGTTTCCCAAATTGAAAAAGGTATGCGTGCGTTTGCTATCAGCGTCGATGTTTCGTCGGGCGTTTCCGGCTTTCTGCGTCCAGGCGACAGCGTGGATGTGTATTGGACCGGCTCTGTCAGCCGCGAATTCGAAGGCGGCGGTGGCGAAATCACCCGCCTGATTCAGACCAACATCGAACTGATCGCAGTGGACCAGATCGCCGGTTCTGACGTGACGGGCGCGACGATCGCGCGTACCGTGACCGTTGCTGCAACACCGGAACAGATCGCGGCTTTGGCGCAGGCACAGAACACTGGCCAGTTGTCCTTGGCTCTGGTTGGTGTGCAGGATGATACGGTCGCAACTGCGGTTGAAGTGGACCAACGCAAATTGCTGAACCTCAAGGAATCGGCCCCTGCTCCGGCCCCGGTCGCAGAAAAGGTCTGCACCGTGAACACGCGGCGCGGCGGTGAGATCGTCAAAACCCAAATTCCCTGCACAAACTGACGTTAAATCAGAGATTTACGACCGCAAGCCGCGCCACGTGCGCGGCTTGTTTCGTTTCGGATGTTGCGCATTGTCCACATAAGGAAAATTCCGGAAACCATTGATTATTGCAATAAATTCGTAATTCGCGCAGTGTTACCCTGCATAGGGCATTAGACCTAAAAAACGAGGCGTGATCGGAGAGGCAGGTCACATGAAAAAACGTTCTTGGATCAGCGCAACCCTTCTTGGGTTGGCGCTAATAATTGGTCCGGTCGGCCAAACGGCCTGGGCTGAAACTTTGCGCGTAGTGAAGAATGGCACAGCGGAAACGCTGGACGTTCCGATGAACCGCGCAATTGTCGTGGAAAGCGAAGAACCGTTCGCCGAGCTCAGCATCGCCAATGCCGGCATCGCTGACATCTCGTCGCTTTCGGATCGCACGATTTATGTGTTGGGCAAGACACCGGGCCTGACCACGCTGACCCTGTTTGACGGCGCGGGCAACCTGCTGGCGAACGTTCGGGTCCGTGTATCTCCGGATGTGTCCGAGTTTAAAGAGCGGCTGCGGCAGATTTTGCCGGCGGAACCGATCGAAGTCCGGACCGCCAATGACGGCATCGTGCTTTCGGGCGTAGTGTCGAGCAGCGCGAAACTGGAGCGCGCTCTGGAACTGGCTGAACGTTACGCGCCCGATCGTGTTTCGAATCTGATGTCGGTCGGCGGCGTGCAGCAGGTGATGCTGAAAGTGCGCTTTGCCGAAATGAATCGATCGGTGGCCAAAAGCCTGACCGCATCGCTTGGTTTCGGCGGCAGTGACGTAACCGGCGGCATCAACTCCCTGAACACCGCAGCAGCGCTGAACAATGCTCTGAACAACAACATCCCTCCTCTTCAGACCAATACAGGTGCCATCCTGTTCGGTTTTGGGGCCGGATCGACGCAGGTGCGCCTGCTGCTTGAAGCTTTGGAATCCAAGGGGCTTGCGCGCAGCCTGGCAGAACCCAATCTTTCCGCATTGTCGGGTCAGGAAGCGACCTTCCTTGCAGGTGGTGAAGTTCCCATTCCCGTACCGCAGGAATTTGGCGTAATTGCCATTGAATACAAGGCGTTCGGTGTTGAAATCGACTTTATCCCGCGTGTTGTGGATGGCGATTTGATCAATCTGGAATTGGCCACCTCGGTGTCGAGCATCGACGCCAACTCGAACTTCACGATCCAGGGTGACACGATTCCCAGCTTTATCACCCGCCAAACCAGCACAACGATCGAGCTGCGCGACGGAGAGAGCTTTGCCATTGCCGGCCTGATTCAGGACGATTTCACGGACCTGAGCAGCCAGCTTCCCTGGATCGGTGACGTTCCGGTGCTGGGTGCCCTGTTCCGCAGCGCCGAATACCAGCGTGAGCAAAGTGAGTTGGTCGTGATCATCACCGCCCATCTGGTGTCGCCGACACGTGGCGAAGCGTTGGCTTTGCCGACGGACCGGGTCAAACCGCCCAGCGAATTTGATCTGTTTGTGAACGGTCGGGTCGGTCGTGCAACGCGCCCGGGTGCCGGCGCAGCCTCGGAAGTGGCCAAGCAGGACTTTGGCAGCTCCTATGGCTACGTTCTGGATTGATAGGAGGATAAGACCAATGCAGAAGTGGATCATCACACTGGGTCTGTCGGTCGCTGTCACCGCATGTACGCGTGAGGCCGGGTACGAAATCGACCAAGGCTCGTTCGGGAATGCGACCCTGAACAACCTCCAGGTTATGAACGGCGAACTGACATACGCTCAGATCCTGGGTCAGCGATTCGCGGCCGAGGTGCCGACGCAGATCAACTTTGCCTTTAACAGTGCACAGCTGGATGAAACGGCTCAGCGGGTACTGTTACGGCAGGCGTCGTGGATCAAACAGTTCCCCGAAGCCAGGTTCCGCGTGTACGGCCATACCGATGCGGTTGGCTCGACGTCGTACAACAAAGCGCTGGGTCAGCGGCGCGCCAATGCCGCCGTTGCGTTCCTGACGCGGCAAGGCATCTCGCGCTCGCGCCTCGAGGCTGTCGTGTCCTTTGGCAAATCGCGGCCGCTCATCGACACTCCGGACAGGGACCGCCGCAACCGCCGCACCGTGACCGAAGTGTCCGGCTTTGTGGATCGCAACCCGCTTGTTCTGGACGGGAAGTACGCCGAAGTCATCTATCGCGAATACGTTGCAAGCGCGACTTACGGAAGCCGCCTGAGCAAAGATACCGCTCTGGGTGAGACCAGCGAGTAACAATAAATAGGAACTGGGCGGCATCGTCGCCCATTTCCCTACAATTGGTTCTTTTGCGCCCAAATCTTGCCTAAGTTCCAAGCCAAATTTTCAACAATTAGGTGACTTGCGGCCGATCATGGCCGCACTGGGGCAAAAGCGAACCAGACAGGGTCTTCAGGCCCGCTGTGTTTGCCTGCCCCCGCGACGAGGATTGTGTTAATGACGAGCGCATCGCCACAAGATGATAAGAATGCCATTCTGGCCTGTACCATCAGCCGTGATGTCCAGAACTTCGATCTATTGATTGAGGATATGGAAGCAGCACTGGGGGAACGCTGGGGCGACCTGGGCTTTGCAGAAGCTCTGGCCTTTTTCAGCCAACCCGATGCCGATTCTCTGGAATTCGTGGCATTGGCCATTGATGGCGAAGATGAAGACAATCTGTCTTTGATGGGCGAAATCATCACTCGCGCCAAAGAAAAGAAGATCAAGGTTGTTCTGATCGCCGAAGATGTCACACCGGCATCTCTGCATCAGCTTCTGCGCAAGGGTGCGGATGAATTCGTCCCCTACCCTCTGCCCGAGGGCGAACTGCAGGAAGCGATCGCCCGGATGAACCGCCCCGATCCGGTTGCCGTACACGAGACGGCCTCGCCACTGACACAAGGCGAGTCAAAGGAAGGGGCCTTGTTCGTTGTGCACGGCCTGGCCGGAGGCGTAGGCTCCACCACAATGGCGGTCAATCTGGCCTGGGAACTGGCCACCGTTTCCGACAAAGAGGAACCATCGGTCTGCCTGCTTGATCTGGACCTGCAGTTCGGCACTGTATCGACCTATCTGGACCTGCCCCGCCGCGAGACCGTTTTTGAAATGCTGTCCGACACAGACTCGATGGACGAGGAGGTGTTCGCACAGGCGCTGCAGACCTATGAGGAAAAGCTGCAGGTTCTCACCGCGCCGTCGGACATGGTGCCGCTGGACCTGATCACCCCGGAAGATATCCAGCGGGTAATCGACACGGCCCGCCGCCACTTTGACTATGTGATCGTGGACATGCCATCGACGCTTGTTCACTGGTCGGAAACCGTTCTTCAGGCCGCACACGTGTATTTCGCGCTGATCGAGCTGGACATGCGCTCGGCCCAGAACGCATTGCGCCTGAAACGCGCCCTGCAGGCCGAGGAACTGCCGTTCGACAAACTGCGTTTCGCCCTGAACCGGGCTCCGAAGTTCACCGATCTGAACGGCAAGAGCCGGGTAAAGCGGATGGGGGAAAGCCTGGGTATCTCTATCGACCTGCAATTGCCCGATGGTGGCAAGCAAGTCATGCAAAGCGGTGACCATGGACAACCGCTGGCCAATGCGGCCGCCAAGAACCCGCTGCGGCGCGAATTCGCGAAACTTGCGAAATCGCTTCACAGCTTGGGCAGCAACAACGCCGAAGCTGCATAACTCAGTTTGGAAGGGAACGAGCCGCCGTGTTTTCAAGATACAAGAAACAGCCCGAAGCGCAGCCGGTTCAAACCCCGGCCGCTGCACCGGAACCCGCAGTTCAAAAAAAGTCCTCGGCCAATGCCGTTGCCCGGCGCCCCGCGCCGAAGAAAGCCGCCGAGCCTGTGGTGGCCGACAAAGACCGCAAGCGCAAAGAGCGTCTTGGCGAAATCAAGATCGAACTGCACCGGGAACTGCTCGAGAACCTGAACCTCGCTGCGCTTGAGAATGCTGGCGAATCGGAATTGCGCGCAGAAATCAGCGCAATTGCCAGCGAAGTTCTGGAAACGCGCAATATCGTCCTGAACCGCGAGGACCGCACGCAGCTGAACAAAGAGCTGTATGACGAGGTAACGGGTCTGGGTCCGCTTGAGACCCTGCTGCAGGACGACACGGTCAACGATATTCTGGTCAACGGCCCGCAACAGATCTTTGTGGAGCGCGACGGCCGGCTGGAAATCAGCGACATCACCTTCAAGGATGAAAAGCACCTGATGCGGATCATCGACAAGATCGTGTCCGCTGTGGGTCGTCGCGTCGACGAATCCAATCCTTATGTTGACGCCCGTCTGGCCGATGGTTCGCGTTTCAACGCCATGGTCCCGCCGATTGCGGTGGATGGGTCGCTGGTGTCGATTCGTAAATTCAAGAAAGACAAGCTGGGCATCGACGATCTGGTCAATTTCGGCGCCTTTACCGAAGAGATGGCCGCCTATCTTCAGGCCGCCGTGTCGACCCGGCTGAACATCATCGTTTCGGGTGGTACGGGTTCGGGTAAAACGACGACTCTGAACGCCCTGTCCAGCTTCATCGACGACGCTGAACGCATCCTGACCATCGAGGATACTGCGGAACTTCAGCTGCAACAGACCCATGTGGGCCGGATGGAAAGCCGCCCCCCCAACGTTGAAGGCAAGGGCGAGGTCAGCCCCCGCGACTGTCTGAAAAACGCCCTGCGTATGCGCCCTGACCGCATCATCGTGGGCGAGACGCGGGGCGCCGAGGTGATCGACATGCTGCAGGCCATGAACACCGGCCACGACGGCTCGATGACCACAATCCACGCCAACTCGGCCCGTGATGGTATCTCGCGTCTGGAAAACATGATCGCGATGGCTGGGATCGAGATGCCGATCAAGGCGGTCCGCAGCCAGATCTCATCAGCTGTGAACCTGATCGTGCAGGCCAGCCGTTTGCAGGACGGTTCGCGCCGGATGACCTCGATCACCGAGATCACCGGCATGGAAGGTGACGTGATCTCGATGCAGGAAATCTTCAAGTTCCAGCGGGTTGGCCTGACACCGGACAACAAGATCATCGGGCATTTCACGGCAACAGGCGTGCGCAGCTACTATTCCGAGCGCTTCCGCCTGTGGGGCTTTGATCTGCCGACTTCGATCTATGAACCGACGACTATGTAGGAGATCTGGATATGCAACTGCCTGTTGAGGCGCTCATATATGTCGTGATCTTCATCGCGGTGTTCTTTCTGGTCGAAGGCATCTATCTGGTGGCCTTCGGGAAATCCATCAGCCTGAACAGCAAGGTCAACCGCCGTCTCGACATGCTCGACAAAGGTGTCGGGCGGGAACAGGTTCTGGAACAGCTGCGCAAGGAAATGCAGCAGCATATGAAGACGCAGAGCATCCCGCTCTATTCGCTGCTGGCCGACAAGGCGCAGAAAGCGGCAATCGCCTTCACTCCGCGACAACTGGTCATGGTCATGGTTCTGTTGTCCGGCTTTGCCTTTGTGGGCCTGAGCATCGGCACCGCGACGGATATGGTTCTTCGGGTCGCCCTGTCGGTCTTTATCGGCGTTGGCGGTGTTTACACCTGGGTCAATCGCAAGGCCAAAAAGCGCATGGCACTGATGGAAGAGCAACTGCCGGATGCGGTGGAACTGATGGTCCGTTCGCTGCGCGTGGGTAACCCGTTCGTTTCATCCGTCCAAATCGTTGCGAACGAGGTGCAGGATCCGCTGGGTACGGAATTTGGCATCATCGCCGATGAATGCGCCTATGGCCGTGACGTCGGTGAGGCCCTGAAAGACATGGCAGAGCGTCTGGGTATGCAGGACCTCCGCTTCTTGTCGGTGGCCGTCGGGATTCAGCAACAGTCGGGTGGTAACCTGGCCGAAATCCTGGCCGGTCTGGCCAAGGTGATCCGTGCCCGTTTCCGCCTGTTCCGCCGCGTCAAGGCAATTACCGCCGAGGCGCAATGGTCCGGCAAGTTTCTGTCCGGGTTCCCGCTCTTCTGCCTGATGTTCATTCTGGTGACCGACCCCAATTACTATGACGACGTGGTCGATCACCCCCTGTTCATCCCGCTCTGTTTCTTTGTCGGCATCATGCTGACGCTGAACCTGATCGTGATGCGCGTTCTTACCAACATTAAGGTCTGAGGGCATAGCAATGGAATTCCTGACGCGAATCAACGACCTGATCAAACAATACCTGGGTGAGTTCGGACCGCTGATCGTGATCGGCGTTCTGGGGCTGGCCATGATCCTGATCGCGGTTTCTCTGATGCTGAACCAGCCCGAGGACCCGCTGAAAAAGCTGCAGAAATCGACCGCTGCGCCCAAGTCGGACAAAAGGTCGAAAAAGGACAAGCTCCGCAACAGCAGCCGCAACGAGCAACTGCAGAAATTCGCCACCTTCCTGGAACCCCAGAACGAGGAAGAACTGTCGGCGATGCAGCTCAAGCTGCGCCAGGCCGGGTATCACTCGAAGGATGCGGTGCGGTTCTTCCACTTTGCACAGTTTGCCCTGGGCATTGTCGGCATCCTTGTCGGCGTGATGCTGGTGACGGTGCTGGCAGGCGACCAGGAATTCACCGGAAGCCAAATGACAATCCGCGTTCTGATTCCGTCAGCCGCAGGGTATTTCCTGCCGCGCTACTGGATCACCCGGCGCGTCGAGGAACGGAAAGAGGCAATCACCGCCGGGTTTCCGGATACGCTTGATCTTATGCTGGTCTGCGTCGAAGCCGGTCAGTCTCTGGATCAGGCCATTGTGCGCGTAGCCGGCGAGATGAGCGCCTCGTACCCCGATATCGCGCAGGAATTCGAAGTTGTCGCCCATGAAATGAAAGCAGGCAAGGACAAGGACACGGTGCTTCGCGATTTCGGAACCCGTTGCGGCGTTCAGGATGTCAGCTCGTTTGTAACCGTGATGATCCAATCGGCAACATTTGGTACATCCATTGCCGAAGCTCTGCGGGTTTATGCCAGCGAAATGCGTGACAAACGCGTGATGCGAGCCGAAGAGGCCGCGAACAAGTTGCCAACCAAAATGACACTTGCCACAATGATGCTGACGGTGCCGCCTTTGCTGGTCATTCTGGTCGGACCTTCGGCAAAAGGGATCGCAGATTTTGGCAAAAGTGCTGGCGGATAACCGCATGACATCCGGCTTCAGGCGTATCCGTTCCGGAATACGCCAGGCATTCAGGGCCACCATGGTGATCGCCATGGTGGCCTCTTGCACGGATACGTCAGGTGATCTGGATGCCCCCGGGATTGACCCAAACGGTAAGGGCGCAGACGAACTTACAGTCGGAAACCGGTTGATGGCCGCCGGAGAATACGAACTGGCGCTGGATTCCTTTACCCGCGCCGCGCTGGATCAAGGGATGACAGCGCAGATATTGACATCGATGGGCACTGCCAACCTGGGGCTCCAACGCCTGGGACAGGCCGAAGAGCTGTTGCGCCGCGCCGTAAAAACTGACCCCGAATGGTCCGTTGGGTGGAACAATCTGGGCGTTTTGCTGGTCGAAACGGGCGAATACCCCGAAGCCGCGCAGGTCTTCAAACGCGCCTACGCGCTGGACAATGGCGAAAGTGACGCAATCCGCGACAATCTGCGCTTAGCCCTCGCAAAAATGGAAAATCCTGCTAATAATACAGCGGAAGAACAAGAATATACGCTGGAGCGGCAAGGCGACGGGCAATACAAGCTGCGCAAGCTCCCATAACACAGGCAAGAGCAGTAAGGGACGCAAAAATGCGCCAACAATTCTTGATTGCGCCGATGATGATGTGCGGGCTGATCCTGTCCGCCTGCGAAAAAGAAACCGAGGAAGAAAAAGTCGAACGCACATATCAGGAGGTCAACGTCATTGACGAAACCAACCTGAGCGAGGTGCTTTTGACCGCCGCTGACCCGAATGAGGCCGTCACCTACTTCCGGGGCGCGGCCGCCAAAAACCCGGACAGAATTGACCTGCAGCGTGGATTGGCGATCTCTTTGTCCCGCGCGAAACGAACGACCGAGGCCGCCGCCGCCTGGAAAAAAGTGACAACCATGAAGGGCGCTGCAAATGTCGACAAGGTCGAATATGCCGACGCTCTTGTGCGTGCGGGCAACTGGAGTCAGGCCAGAGCCATTCTGGATTCCGTGCCCCCCACCTTTGAAACCTTCAAGCGTTACCGCCTCGAGGCGGTGGTTGCTGACTCAAAGAAAGATTGGAAACGTGCGGATCATTTCTATGAAACCGCTGTCGGCCTGACCACACGACCCGGTGGGGTGATGAACAACTGGGGCTATTCCAAGTTGACGCGCGGCCAATACGCCGAGGCCGAACGCCTGTTCAACGAAGCGATCCAGCAGGACAAGAGTCTGTTCACCGCCAAGAACAATCTGGTTCTGGCCCGGGCTGCGCAGGGCAACTACAGTTTGCCGGTTGTTCCAATGACTCAGACCGAACGCGCCATGTTGCTCAATACGATGGGAATTTCTGCAGTCAAACAAGGGGATGTGGCCACGGCCAAGAACCTTTTCCGCGAAGCCATCGCCACGCACCCTCAGCATTATGACGAGGCCGTCCGCTCGCTCCGCGCGCTTGAGGATGCCTGACAGATGAACATTCCCGCGAATGCGGCGCTGTTATTTCTGCCCTTCATTCTGCCGATCTGCCTGTACGTGACCTTTACGGACCTGCGTGCCATGCGGATCAGGAATCAGGCGGTGTACGCGCTGTTCGTGGTATTCGTTATCGGTGGGCTGTTCGTTCTGCCACCATTGTCGACTGCGTGGACAACGGCGACGGTGGGTCCAATGTCAATCTCACTGCCCCCCTATGTCTGGCATCTGCTACATGTCGTACCAGCTCTGGCCTTTGGAATCCTGTTCTACGTGGTGCGCCAGATGGGGGCCGGAGACGCCAAGTTTCTGGCAGCAGCCTCGCCGTTTATCTGGCCCGGCGACTATATTCTGGTGGTCCTTATTCTGGCGACGATGAATGTGGCCGCGTTGCTCACCCACCGGGTGGCAAGCGTTACGGGGCTGCGGAGTTTTGCACCGGATTGGAAAAGCTGGACCAGGGCCAGACACATCCCCATGGGTCTTTCTCTGGGCGGCACCCTCGCCCTCTACCTGATTCTCGGCACTGTTTACGGCTCGTGAACTATCATTAAGCCGCCTTGCCCGTGCCTTGGTGCTGACACAAAGCCGGGACAGATTTCCCCCAAGCGGCCCTTTTTGGGGCCTTTGGCGCGAAAACTGGATAGACGGGCAACGCTCATGAATATGCAGACGACCTCGGTAATGGCCCCCCCTGCCCCCAAAGGCTTGGGTGAAATGAGACTGCCCATCGTCATGATGCGCGACATCATGCTGAAAACGATCTTCCGCAAGAACGTGGACACCGTTTCCCAGATCGCCGGTGCGGTCTGTCTGCCGGGTTCCGTTACGCAGGAACTGATCGACATGGCCCGCGAGCAGAAGCTGATCGAGGCCACCGGTACCCTGAACGCCAACAGCGGTAACGAGATGGGCTATCAGTTGACCGATGCCGGCAAGGCCCGCGCCCTGGACGCGCTGAGCCAGTCTGAATATTTCGGCGCCATGCCCGTGCCTCTGGATGTGTATCGCGAGCAGGTCAAGCGCCAGTCGATCCGCAACATTCAGGTCACCCGCGATCAGCTGACGGGCGCGATGGGCCATCTGGTTCTGCCCGACAGCCTGCTGGACCATCTTGGCCCCGCGGTCAGCGCCGGTCGGTCGATCTTGATGTATGGCCCGCCAGGCAACGGTAAGTCCTCAATCTCGAACGGGATCAAGGATGCGCTGGGGGATAATGTCTATGTGCCTTATGCCATCGAGTATGCCGGTCAGGTGATCACCGTCTATGACCCGATCGTGCACACTGCGGTAGAGCAGGAACCCGATGACCCCAACAGCCTGCGCCGCCGCAAACGGTTCGACTCGCGCTATGTTCAGTGCGAACGCCCGACCGTTGTCACGGGGGGTGAACTGTCGCTGAGCATGCTGGACCTGGTCTACAACCCCACCGCGCGGACCTATCAGGCGCCGCTGCAGCTGAAATCGACCGGCGGCATCTTCATCGTGGACGACCTTGGACGTCAGCAGGAACCGCCGCAGGCGCTGATCAACCGTTGGATTGTTCCCCTGGAAGAGAAAAAGGATATTCTCGGCCTGCAATCGGGCGAAAAGTTCGAGGTTCCCTTCGACACGCTGGTCATCTTCTCGACCAACTTCCACCCCAACGAAATCTTCGACCAGGCGGCCCTTCGCCGGATCTTCTTCAAAATCAAGATCGACGGCCCAAATCAGGAAAACTTCCTGAAAATCTTCGCTATGGTGGCCCGCAAACGCGGAATGCCGCTGGATGAGGCTGCACTGGTGCATCTGCTGAAGGTCAAATACCCGACCATCAACAATATCTATGCGAACTATCAGCCGATCTTCCTGATCGACCAGATGATCTCGATCTGCGAATTCGAGGGCATCCCCTACCAGATGAGCCCCGATCTGGTCGACCGCGCCTGGGCCAACATGTTCGTCAAGGAAGAAAAGATCATTCACTGACCCCTGCATTTCTGATCCCGGGCAGGTAATCATGCGACCATGACGCAGATTCCCGCCCGGATCACCGACTGGTTTGCCGCCAAAGGCTGGTCGATCCACCCCCATCAACAGGACATGTTCAATCGGGCCTCGGACCCGGCGACATTGCTGATCGCCCCCACCGGCGGCGGCAAGACCATGGCGGGGTTCCTGCCCACTCTGGCCGAGTTGGCCGAGCGGGATCATGCAGGACTGCACACGATCTATGTCTCGCCGCTCAAGGCATTGGCCGCCGATATCCGCCGCAACCTGCGCGGCCCTGCGGATGAGATCGGCCTGCCGATCCGGATCGAAGACCGCACCGGAGATACCTCGGCCACGCAAAAGAAACGCCAGCGCGTGGACCCGCCGCATATCCTGCTGACGACGCCGGAAAGCCTGGCTCTGCTGACCTCATACGAGGACGCGCCCCGGATGTTTGCGGGTGTCCAGCGGGTGATCGTCGATGAAATCCACGCCTTGGCGGAAAGCAAGCGCGGTGACCAGCTGATGCTGGCATTGGCGCGGTTGCAAACCTTGTGCCCCGATCTGCGCCGGGTCGGTCTGTCGGCCACCGTCGAAGACCCCGAAGCCATCGCCCGGTTTCTGGCCCGGCACCCTGACCCCTGCCAGATCGTTCAGGCCGACCCCGGCCCGGACCCCGACATTCGCATGTTGGAGACGCAGGAAATGCCCCCCTGGTCCGGCGGGGGCGCGGCTTATGCGATCCCGGCCGTTCTGGAACAAATCAAGCAACACAGGACCACGCTGATCTTCCACAACACCCGCGCGCAGGCCGAAATTTTCTTTCACAACCTGTGGCTTGCCAACGAGGACGGCCTGCCCATCGGCATTCATCACGGCAGTCTGGACCGGCAACAGCGTGAAAGGGTCGAGGCCGCCATGGTTCGCGGCGATTTGCGCGCCATCGTTTGCACAGGCTCTCTGGATTTGGGCATCGACTGGGGCGATGTCGATCTGGTGATCCAGATCGGCGCGCCGAAGAACGTCAAACGTCTGGTGCAGCGGATTGGACGGGCCAATCACCGCTATAACGCGCCCTCCAAGGCCTTGCTGGTGCCCGCCAACCGGTTCGAGGTGGTGGAATGCGTTGCCGCGCTCGAGGCTGCCAAAGCCCATGATCTGGACGGAGAGCCGCGCGGCGCAGGCCCTCGCGACGTATTGTGTCAGCATATCCTGATCGCGGCGGCGGCAGGACCGTTTGATGCGGATACGCTGTTCACTGAAATGACGGCCGCCGGGCCTTATTCGGACCTGACGCGCGCAGAATTCGACGCTTGTCTGGAGTTCTGCGCCACCGGAGGCTATGCCCTGCGCGCCTATGACCGCTGGCAACGGTTGCAACAGCGCACCGATGGCCGCTGGCAGCTGCGCGACCCGCGCGCAGCGCAGCGCATCCGCATGAATCTGGGTACCATTCAGGACACGGACACGCTGAAAGTACGGTTGAAGCGCAATCGAGGGGGCAAACCTCTTGGTGAGGTCGAAGAGGGCTTTGCCGCCTCGCTGACCCAAGGGGACACGTTTCTGATCGGCGGGCAGATCGTCCGCTATGAAGGTCTGCGCGAGATGGTGGTCGAGGTCAGCCGCCGCGCGGATCGCAAGCCTAAGGTTGCCGTTTTCTCGGGGACGAAATTTGCCACCTCAACGCAGTTGAGCGATCGCATCCTGCGGATGTTTGCGCAACCCGACTGGCCGCAACTGCCCGGACACACGTCCGATTGGCTGGCCCTGCAACACGACATGTCCCGCCTGCCCCAACGTGACCGTCTGCTGATCGAGAGCTTCCCCAATGACGGGCGCGAGAACCTGTGTGTCTACGGCTTCGCCGGTCGCAACGCGCAGCAGACGCTGGGCCTGCTGCTGACCAAACGGATGGAGGAAACCGGGCTGGCACCGCTGGGTTTCGTCGCCACCGACTATGCGACGCTGATCTGGGGGCTGGATGCGGTAACCGACCCACGCCCCCTGTTTCAATTGCAGGCCCTGCGCGACGGGCTTGAGACCTGGCTGGCCGGGAACGCGGTGATGAAACGGACCTTTCGCGCCTCGGCCACCATTGCCGGTCTGATCGAACGCAACACCGGCGGGCAACGCAAAAGCGGGCGCCAGGCGACGTTTTCCTCGGATATCCTCTATGACACCTTGCTGAAATACGACCCCGATCACCTGCTGATGCAGATCACCCGCGAAGAGGCCATGCGCGGGCTGGTGGATTTTGGGCGGATCGAGGCGATGGTTGAACGTATCGGCGACCGGATTGATCTGCTGCGGCTGGACCGCGTCTCACCCCTCGCGGCGCCGCTGTTTCTTGAGGTCGGCAAAGTTCCGGTCAAGGGCGCGGCCGAAGAACGCCTGCTGGCCGAAGAAAGCGCCCGTCTGTTGCAGGCCGCAGGGCTGGAACCCGGCTGATACCGCTTGCACCCCGGATCGAAACGCGCAAAGAACGTATCATGAACGGCATTGCGTTTTCTTTCGCCGGGCAAGGCCTCTGCGCGCTGTGGTCCGGGGCATTGTGGTGGCCCGAGCAGAACCTGCTTTGTGTCTCTGACCTGCATCTGGGCAAGTCTGAGCGTATTGCCCGGCGCGGCGGCCCGACCCTGCCGCCTTATGACAGCCAGGAAACGCTGACGCGTCTGGCCGCCGATATCACGCACACAAATCCGGGCACCGTCATCTGTTTGGGCGACAGCTTCGACGATCTGGATGCGTCCACGGCGATGGGGCCGGATGAGAAACGGGATATCACCGCCCTGCAGGCCGGGCGGCGCTGGATCTGGATCGAAGGCAATCACGACCCCGGCCCGATTGATCTGGGCGGAGCGCACTTGTCTGAATGCAAAATCGGCCCGCTGACCTTTCGACACATCGCACGGTCAGAAGCCCGATCTGAGGTGTCCGGCCATTACCACCCCAAAGCCCGGCTGCGCGCACGCGGGCGCGTGATCTCCCGCCCCGCCTTTCTGGTCGATCAGACGCGGCTGATTCTACCCGCCTACGGCACCTATACCGGCGGATTGCACAGTTCGAAACGCGTGTTGAACGCATTGATGGACGACCGGGCCATGGCAATCCTGACTGGTCCCCGGCCGCGGATCATTCCCATGCCAAGGTGAACCGGCTCAGATGACGCCATCCTGCTCTAGCATCGGTTTGTATTTTCGGCTGACGGGAACCAAGTCATTGTTCTTCAGCCGCATAAAGGTCTTGCCCCCCTGCCGCTCGACCCCAGCGATGGCCGCATCCGCTACCCAGTGCGAGCGATGCGTGCAATGGCCCGGCACCGGCTCCATCTCGGCAATCGCATCGATCAGGCGAGACCGGATGGTGAACGTCCCCTCGGACGTGACCAAATCAACGGCATGATCCCGAACAGTCAGGCGATAAATTTGACCTTGAAAGGTGTCCGGCAGACGCTTTGCCAGCCGCGGCTGCACCGGCTCGGCCTGCTCCGGTAGCACCTCTGTCCGCCTGCGCCCCCTCACCAGCATCAGTCCGGTGACAAACAACGCCCCGTACGGGGCCACTGACAGGAACCCGGGGGCTTGGTGTCCATTGATGGTGATCAACAGGTAGGACAGCAGCCAAAGCGCCGGAACGAAAAGCGCCAGATTAACCAGAACCAACGCGGTATCGCGCCAGGAAAAGTGAATTCCCGACAAACAGGTCCGCGTCACTTGTCTGGCGGCCCATGTCACACACAGCGCCAGCACCACGACCCCAACCCAAAAAACCAGTCGTTGAAAATAGGTCAGGTCAATGGCTGAGAACGGTTGAAAAGCAGAGGCCAGCAACGGCGGAAAGGCAAGCGCGGCGATAATTCTGCGCAGCGAGACCTCGGTCAGAATTGGGCTCAGTATTATGTTCATACCTACTCAACAATAAGCCTACGGGTCCAGCACAAATCCCGGAGACTCGCAATACCACAACGCAACCGGCTGGATTCACTTGTTTATCACTGAACCCGTTACATTCAAACCCCGAGATTTAAAACTAAGCGCGAGCATATTGAAACAATCGGGCCGAAGAGTGTTTCCACCCCTCGGCCCTAAAATCAATTGCAGTGCGCCAAGGATCAGGCGGTCAGGCCTTCGGGCTCTGGCAGGCTGTTTGCGCGGCAGCAGGCGGTCAGCGTGTTGGCCAGCAGGCAGGCGATGGTCATCGGACCAACGCCACCCGGAACCGGGGTGATGGCGCCCGCACGCTCGGCGGCGC